>DUAC01000135.1 GCA_012961035.1 Acidimicrobiia bacterium | reverse complement strand
CATCACCAGCGAGACGGTCCAGCAGGTCGGTCTCGACCACGCCCTCGACCCGCAGGGCCAGCGCCGCCGCCACGGCGTGCTCCTTGATCAGCTCGTGGGCCTCCTCACGGCCCATGCCCGCCTGCACGGCGGCCACCAGCACCCGGGTGGTGGCGAGGAACGGCAGGTAGCGCCGGAGTTCACGCTCCACGACCGCCGGGTAGACGCCGAACTCGTCGAGCACGGTGAGGAAAGTCTGGAAGAGGCCGTCGATGGCGAGGAAGGCGTCCGGCAGGGCCACCCGCCGTACGACCGAGCAACTCACGTCACCCTCGTTCCACTGGCCTCCGACGAGGCCACCCACCATGGCCAGATGGCCTCGCAGCACGATGGCGAGGCCGTTGATCCGTTCACACGACCGTGCGTTCATCTTGTGGGGCATCGCCGACGAACCGACCTGTCCGGGGCGGAAGCCCTCGGTGGCCAACTCGTTGCCGGCCATCAGCCGGATGGTGCGGGCCAGGTTGGCCGGACCGCCGGCGGCCTGGGCCAGGGCCGAGACCACGTCGAAGTCCAACGACCGCGGGTACACCTGCCCGACCGAATCCAGCACCTGCTCGAAGCCCAGGTGCTCGGCCACCAGCCGTTCAAGGCGGTCGACCCGGTCGCCATCACCCAGTAGGTCCAGCTGGTCCTGCTGGGTTCCGACCGGACCCTTCAGGCCGCGTAGCGGGTACGCGGCCAACAGGTCGGACACCCGGCGATGCGCCGTGAGGAGCTCCTCGGCGGCGGTTGCGAACCGCTTGCCGAGGGTCGTCACCTGGGCAGCCACATTGTGACTCCGGCCGGCCATCGCCAGGCCCTCGTGTTCGACGGCCAGTCGGGCCAGACGATCCAGGGCCGCCACGATGCGGTCCAGTACCAGCTCCAGGCTCCGCCGGACCTGCAGCTGCTCGACGTTCTCGGTCAGGTCCCGTGACGTCATTCCCTTGTGGATGTGCTCGTGGCCGGCGAGGGCACAGAACTCCTCGATGCGGGCCTTCACATCGTGGCGGGTGACCCGCTCGCGCTCACGTATCGAGGACAGGTCGACCTGGTCCACCACCGCACGGTGGTCCTCGATAACCCCGTCCGGGATGTCCACGCCCAGCTCCCGCTGGGCCTCCATCACCGCGATCCAGAGCTCGCGCTCCATCACCACCTTGGCCTCGGGCGACCAGAGCTCGGCCATGGGCCTGCTGGCATACCGGGAGGCGAGGACGTTCTCCATGTGCATCGGTACCGGGCGTCTTCCTGTGCCGCTGCTCAGCGCGGCACCATCTCGGCCCTGTGTTCCTCCAGGGCCTGGACCAATTCAGGATCATTGACCGCCAGCATCTGGACGACCAGGAGTGCGGCGTTCATCGCACCGTCCACGGCCACGGTGGCCACGGGAATGCCCCTGGGCATCTGGACGGTGGCGAGCAGCGAATCCCAGCCGTTGATGGCACCGCCCGAGAGCGGTATCCCGATCACCGGGAGGGTGGTGTGGGCTGCCGCCGCACCAGCCAGGTGCGCCGCCATGCCAGCTCCGCAGATGATCGCCGAATAGCCGGCGTCGCGGGCACCGGTCACGAACCCGGCCACCAGGGCGGGGCTGCGATGGGCGGACATGACCCGAACGTCGGCTTCGACGCCGTAGCGCTCCAGCGTCTCGGCCACCGGGGCCATCTTCTCGCCGTCGTTCGGCGATCCCATTAGGACCGCCACCTTGTACGCCATCGATTTCTCCTGACCTGTTCGTCCAGTGGTGTGTTCTAGTCGCCGGTGGGCGCCGCCGCGATGTCGGTGCGGTGGCACATGCCGGGCCACGAGATCTCGGCCACCGCCTCGTAGGCCCTGTGGCGGGCCTCGTCGACCGTCGGGCCGCGCCCGGTGACGGTGAACACCCGGCCCCCGGCTGTCACGAGAGCGCCATCTGGGTCGGCTCCGACGCCAGCTGCGAAGACGCTGACGCCGGTGACCTGTGATGCGGCGTCCAGTCCCGAGATCCGATCCCCGGTGCGTGGTGAGGACGGATATCCCTCCGAGGCGCAGACGACCGCCACCGCCGCCCCATCGTCGAACGTCGGCTCCGGACCGAGCCTTCCGCCGGCGGCAGCAGCCAGGAGCTCGCCCAGGTCGCTGGTCAACCTCAGCAGCACGACCTGGGTCTCGGGATCACCGAAGCGCACGTTGTACTCCAGCACCCTGGGCCCTCTGGGGGTGAACATGAGCCCGCAGTAGAGGACGCCGCGGTAGTCGATGCCCCGGCCACGCAGGGCTGCCAGGGTCGGTTCCACGGCGTCGGCCATGAGGGATCCGACCACGGCCTCCGTAGCCACGGGTACCGGCGAGTAGGCCCCCATGCCACCCGTGTTGGGGCCGGCGTCACCATCGCCGAGGCGCTTGAAGTCCTGCGCCGGTGCGAGCGCCACGGCACTGGACCCGTCACAGATGGCCAGGATCGAGAGTTCAGGGCCGGTGAGTCCCTCCTCGATCACGAGGGTCCGTCCGGCCTCCCCGAAGGCGGCTCCGGAGAGGTAGGACCGCACGGCGTCGACGGCCTCGGCCCGATCTGTCGTGACCAGCACGCCTTTTCCTGCAGCCAGGCCGTCCGTCTTGATGACGAAGAGGTCGCCCATGGTGTCCAGGTAGGCCAGCGCAGCGACCTCCTCGTCGAATGTGCCGTGGCCCGCCGTGGGCACGCCGGCGTCGACCAGCAGGTCCTTCATCCAGGCCTTGGACCCCTCGAGGCGGGCGCCGTCTGCGCCCGGGCCGAAGACGAGGCGACCGGCAGACCTGAGACGATCGGCCAGGCCGGCGACCAGCGGGGCCTCTGGACCGATGACCGTCAGGTCTGCCTCGATTTCTTCGGGCGGGGTGGGGACCGAACCCCCGATCCCGGGATTGCCCGGGGTGACCACCACGTCATGGTGACGGCCCAGCACGTGGGCCAACGCGTGTTCACGACCGCCGGATCCGACGACGCACACCCTCATCGGATCGGCACCGGTGCCCTAGTCGCCGCGATCAGCCTGTGAACCGGAGGACCTGTTGACGGTCCGGGCCGACTCCGACCATGCCGATCGGGACACCCACCTGCTGCTCCACGAAGCTGAGGTAGGCATCGGCCTCCGGTGGGAGTTGCGAGCGTTCCGTCACCCCCGAGATGTCGACGCCCCAGCCCGGTAGGTCCTCGTAGACGGGCGTGACCCGATGCAGCACCGACTGGTGGTAGGGCAGCTGGTCGAGGCGCTCGCCGTCGGCTTCGTAGGCAACGCACACCCGGATGACCTCCAGTTGGTCGAGGACGTCCAGCTTGGCTATGGCCAGCTCGGACAACGAGTTGACCCTCACGGCGTAGCGGAGCATGACCGCATCCAGCCAGCCCGGACGGCGACGACGGCCGGTGTTGGTTCCGTACTCGTGCCCGACGTCGACCAGGTGATCGCCCACATCATCGAACAGCTCGGTGGGGAACGGTCCGGCTCCCACCCTCGTCACGTAGGCCTTGGCGATGCCGATCACCCGGTCAATGTCCCGAGGGCCGATCCCCGCACCCGTGCATGCACCGCCGGCGACCGGGTTTGATGACGTCACGAACGGATAGGTGCCGTGGTCCAGGTCCAGGAAGGTCGCCTGGGCACCTTCCATGAGGATCCTGCCACCGGCGTCCAACTCGTCGTGGACCAGGCCTATGGCGTCGGTGATGTGGGGGATGAGCCGTGGAGCACAGGCACCCAGGTACTCGTCAGCCACCTCGTCGGCGTCGATCGGAAGTCGGTTGAAGACACGGGTCAGGACCTTGTTGGTGTGTTCCAGCGCCGCCCCCAGCTTCTGCCGGAAGATCTTCTCGTCCAGGAGGTCCTGTACCCGGATGCCCACCCGCATGGCCCGGTCGGCATACGCCGGACCGATGCCCCTCTTGGTGGTACCCAGCTTGTTCTTTCCCAGGTGGCGTTCGTGCAGGGCGTCCAGTTCCTGGTGGTAGGGGAGGATGAGGTGGGCATTGCCACTCACCCGGAGCCCGCTGGTGGACACGCCCCTCGACTCGAGCATGTCCATCTCGGTGATGAGGACACGCGGGTCGACGACCACGCCGTTACCGATGACCGGCGTGACATGGGGATAGAGGACGCCGCTGGGCACGAGCTGGAGGGCGAAGGATTCACCGTCCACAACGATCCGGTGCCCGGCGTTGTGGCCGCCCTGGTAGCGGACGACCATGGACACCTCGCTGGCCACGAGGTCCGTGAACCTTCCCTTGCCCTCATCGCCCCACTGCATCCCGACGATGACGGTCGCTGGCACGGCACCTCTCCTGGATCGGGTCCCTTACGGGCCGATCCTATCGTCAGTACCCGGTGGCCTCGGAGTGCATTTCCACTCCCTACGGTGATCCCGGGCCAGTCCCGCCCACCGGATCCTGAGCGGTTCAGACGCAGCATCCACGATTTCCCCAACCTCCTGTGGAAAACCCCGCTGCACCAGTGGTGGCGCCGTTCCCGCTGTGGACCCGGATGGCCTCCCACGCGGGTTCGGTGGCCCCGCTAAATCCCGGGAACTCCTGAGAAACAGCAGGTCAACGGGGTTCCGTCAGCGTGATCGGCGACCCTTGTAGATGGTGATGCTCTGCTTCACCGGGACCAGGTCCCGGCGGTACTGGCGGTGTACGTCGGCCACCGCCCGGTTGCCATCCGAGCGGGCCTCTGCCAGCTCCGCTTCCAGCCTGGACACCTCGGCCTCGAGGGCCAGCACCCGCTTCACCCCCGCAAGGTTCAGGCCATCGGTCGTGAGCTGCGCAATGCGCAGCAGGAGGTCCACGTCGGCTTCGCTGTAGCGACGGTTGCCACCGCTGGTGCGGGCCGGATCCAGAAGACCCCGCCGCTCGTAGATTCGCAGCGTCTGCGGATGCATGCCGGCCAACTCGGCTGCCACCGAGATGACGTAGACGGCCTGGTCCGGGCCGGGTCGCGAGAACGGCATCAGCGTGCTTCCTGCATCGCCGTCAGTCTGCCAGCCTGTCGCGCGGGCTGCCCGACGAGGCCTCGCCGAGGGCCTCGATGGCCTCCCTCTCGGCGCTTGTGGGGTCGGTCGGCACGTGGACCTCCACGGTCACCAGCAGGTCGCCGGTTCCCCGCCCGGCCTGCACCCCCCGTTTCCTGACGCGGAAGGTCTGACCGCTTCGGGTCCCTGCCGGAACCTTCAGGGTCACCGAGTCGTCCTCCAGGGTGGGCACCGGTATCTCGGCACCCATGACGGCTTCGGGAAAGCTGATGGGCACGACCACGGTGAGGTTCAGACCACGACGCCCGAACCGTCGATGGGGTTCCACAGCGACCACCACGAAGAGGTCCCCGTCGGGGCCGCCGCGACCAGGGCCACCCCGGCCCTTCAACCGGATGCGCTGCTCGTCCTCGACGCCCGCCGGTATCCGTACCCGGACCTCCCTGGGCCGCCGTTCGATCCCCGAGCCCCTGCAGTTGGCGCACGGGTCCTCGATCCGTCGGCCCCGTCCACCGCAGGAATCGCAGGGCCTGCTGAATGAGAACGGACCCTGGTCCTCGGCCCGGACGCCACGGCCGCCGCAGCCCTCGCAGGTCGTGGGGCGGGTCCCCGGGCGGGCTCCACTACCCGAACAGGTCGAACAGGCGGCGTCGCTGACGAGGTGGATGGTGGTGGTGACACCGTTCACCGCCTCGACGAAGGACAGGGTCAGGCGGGTCTCCAGGTCGTCTCCGCGACGGCCCTGCTGGCCGCCGTGGCCCCGTGAGCCGAACATCCCGCCGAAGAGGTCGCCCATGTCGAAGCCACCGGCACCCGGGAAGCCTCCCCCGCCGAAGCCTCCGCCACCCGGCATGGGTCCCCTGGTCCGGACCTGGTCGTACTCGGCCCGTCGGTCCTCGTCGCCTAGTACGTCGTAGGCAGCGGATACCTCCTTGAACCGGGACTCGGCCGTGTCGTCACCCGGGTTGGCGTCGGGATGGAGCTTGCGGGCCAGCTTTCGGTAGGCCTTGGTGACGTCCTTGGCGGACGCCTCCTTCTGCACGCCGAGCGTGGCGTAGTAGTCCTTCTCGAACCACTCTCGCTGGGCGGTCATGGTCGTCCCCGGCCCTGCCGGGTCAGCCCCGGACCTTCACCATGGCAGGCCTCAGCACACGACCCGACCAGGCGTATCCGCGACGGAGTACCTCGACGACGACCTGTCCGTCGTCTCCGGCTTCAGCCGGTACGTGGAGTACGGCCTCATGCAGGGTCGGATCGAACGGCTGGTCCACCGGATCCAGGACCTCCAGCCCGGCTGGTTCCAGGGCGTTGACCAGCGAACTGCGAATCTGGACCACCCCGTCGTCTCCGTGCTCGATAGCCAGGTCGCAGGCGTCCAGCACCGGCAGCAGGCGCTCGGCGAGCGCACCGCGTGCCACGGCCGCCACCTCGACGCTCCGCTTCTCGGCCTGCTTCCGGAAGTTGGCGAACTCCGCCGACACCCGCTGCAGGTCATCCAGATAAGAGTCCCGCTCCCCCTCCAGCACCCCCATCAGATCCAGAACCGGATCCTCACCCACGGCTTTCGGGCCGTCGCCAGACGGCCCGGCAATGTCGACGTCGTCGACGATCGGTGCGTCGATATCGGGAGTCAAGGCTTCGACACCCGACGAGGCTTCGGGCGACTCACCGGAGACGTCTGTCGACGAGGTGTCGACCGACGGCTTGTCCTCTGGCGAAGACACGTCACCCGAAGGAAGGTCGCTCACGACTCGTCGACGATCTCGGCATCCACGACGTCCTCGTCGGACCCCGACCCATCGGCTGCGCCGGCGGAGGCGGCCTCGGCCTGGGCGGCTTCGTAGAGGCGCTGGCCGAACTCCTGGCTGGCCGCCATGAGGGCCTCGGTGGCCTCCCCGATGGCCTCGATGTCATCACCTTCGAGGGCGGTCTTGAGCGTGGCGAGCTTCTCGTCCACGCTGGAGCGCTCGTCGTCGGTGAGCTGGTCACCCTGGTCGGCCAGGAGCGTCCCCGTCCGGTACACGAGGTTGTCGGCCGTGTTCCGGACCTCGGCCTGCTCGCGGCGGACCCGGTCCTCGTCGGCGTGGGCCTCGGCGTCACGGACCATCTGGTCGATGACGTCCTTGTCGAGGGAGGACTGACCGGTGATGGTCATGGACTGCACGTTGTCCGTCGCCCTGTCCTTGGCCGACACGTGGACGATGCCGTTGGCGTCGATGTCGAAGGTGACCTCGATCTGCGGGGTTCCCCGCGGGGCCGGCGGAAGGCCGACCAGCTGGAACTTGCCGAGCGTCTTGTTGAACTGTGACATCTCCCGCTCGCCCTGCAGGACGTGGATGTCTACCGACGGCTGGCTGTCCTCCGCCGTGGTGAACACCTCGGTGCGCTGGATGGGGATGGTGGTGTTGCGCTCGATGAGCCGCGTCATCACCCCTCCCTTGGTCTCGATGCCCAGCGACAGGGGTGTCACGTCCAGGAGCAGCACGTCCTTCACCTCGCCCACCAGGACGCCTGCCTGTACTGCGGCGCCAATGGCCACGACCTCGTCCGGGTTGACGTTCTTGGAGGGGTCCCGGCCTGCGATCTCCTTGGCCAGTTCCACGACTGCGGGCATCCGGGTGGAGCCACCCACGAGGATCACGTGGTCGACCTCTCCCCGGGTCAGACCGGCGTCCTTCACGGCCTGCTCGAACGGCGTCCGACAGCGGGCCAGCAGGTCGGCGGTGAGCTCCTGGAACTTCGCCCGGCTGAGCGTGTAGTCGAGGTGGAGTGGTCCGGCGTCGGTCGCGGTGACGAACGGCAGGTTGATCTGGGTCTGCTGGACCTGCGAGAGCTCGATCTTGGCCTTCTCGGCGGCCTCCTTGAGTCGCTGGGCGGCCATGGCGTCAGCGGCCAGGTCCACGCCATGGTCGTTCTTGAACGACGTGACCAGCCAGTCGATGACCGCCTGGTCCCAGTCGTCTCCACCCAGCTTGGTATCGCCGTGCGTGGCCTTCACCTCGAACACGCCGTCGCCGATCTCCAGCACCGACACGTCGAACGTGCCGCCGCCCAGGTCGAACACGAGGATGGTCTGGTCGGCACCGTCCTTGTCCAGCCCGTAGGCAAGGGCCGCTGCTGTCGGCTCGTTGATGATGCGGAGCACCTCGAGGCCGGCGATCTGGCCAGCTTCCTTGGTGGCCGTCCGCTGGGCGTCGTCGAAGTAGGCCGGCACGGTGATGACGGCCTGGTCCACGACGGTCCCCAGGTAGGCCTCGGCGTCCCGCTTCAGCTTCTGGAGGGTGCGGGCCGAGATCTCCTGGGCGGTGTAGTCCTTGCCGTCGACGTCCTGCTTCCAGGCGGTTCCCATCTGGCGTTTCACCGACCGGATGGTGCGGCCCGGGTTGGTGATGGCCTGGCGCTTGGCAACCTCGCCGACGAGCACCTCACCGTCCTTCGCGAACGCCACGACCGACGGTGTCGTCCTGGAACCCTCGGCGTTGGCGATCACGATGGGGTCACCACCCTCGAGGACGGCTACCACCGAGTTGGTGGTTCCGAGGTCTATTCCTACGGCCTTGCCCATGGTGTTGTCTCCTTCTTCCCAGCCTGCTGAGAGGTCTCTAAGGGGGGGTTCGCCCCGTCTGGCCCGGGATCGGGGGAGGGTTCCCGGGCCGACGGTGCAGGGTAGTGCTGCCTACAGCAACTCCACCCTTTATGTTGTCCTCTACTATAGCAATGCTGAGTGCCTCTATAGCAACATCTGACAGGAATGAATTCTGGAAACCACCAACCCACCGATCCGGGCAGGTCCGATACCGTGGACCCTGCCAGTGACCTCGTCTCCCCGGGAATCGTCATGCCGACCCTGATCCTCCTCCGCCACGGCCAGAGCGAGTGGAACGCCACGAACCAGTTCACCGGGTGGTACGACTGCGACCTCACGGACCTGGGAGCGACAGAGGCCCGCAGCGGCGCCCTCCTGCTGGCCGCTGCCGACATCTCGCCCGACGTCGTACACACCTCCCTCCAGATCCGGGCCATCCACACGGCGAACCTGGTCCTCGAGGCCCTCGGTCGTTCGTGGATCCCGGTGCGCCGCGACTGGCGGCTGAACGAACGGCACTACGGCGACCTCACCGGTCTGGACAAGGCCGCCACCAGGGAGAAGTACGGTGCCGAACAGCTCCAGGCCTGGCGTCGGGGCTACGCCACACCGCCGCCGCCCATAGCGGCCGACAACCCGTTCAACCCCAACGACGACATCCGGTACGCCCACATCGACCCGCCCCTGGCCGAGTGCCTGGCCGACGTGGTCGACCGGATGCTGCCCTACTGGGACGAGGCCATCGCCCCGGACCTGCGTGCCGGACACGTGGTGCTGGTGGCGGCACACGGCAACAGCCTCCGGGCCATGTGCAAGTTCCTGGATGGAATCAGCGATGACGACATAGCGGACCTGAACATCCCGACCGGCACCCCGCTCGTCTACGAGCTGGACGAGGACCTGCGCCCGGTCGAGGCGAAGCCCGTCCTGGAACGCTCGCTGGATCCGGCAGCCGCAGCGGCGGCTGCTGCAGCCGTGGCCGGACAGGCAGGCTGAACCGCCGGCTCCGGGACGCGCAACGGGCGGGCCCCGTAGGACCCGCCCGCCTCCCCCCCCGAAACGTCCGGCTCAGCCGACCAGCACCGGCTCCGGGCCGTAGCCGGGCGAACCGTGCTCGGCCACGTCGAGGCCCGCCAGTTCCTCCTCGGCCGAGACCCGCAGGCCCACCGTGGACTTCAGGACCTTGAACAGGATCGCCGAGGTGCCGAGCACCCAGACGGCGACCACCACCACGCCGATGGCCTGCACCAGCAACTGGTCGAAGCCACCGCCGTAGAAGAGGCCGGCGTCCTCACGCCCGAGGAACGCATCGTCGTACCTGGCGAAGAGGCCGATGGCCAGGGTGCCCCAGGCGCCGCACACGCCGTGGACGGAAACCGCCCCCACCGGGTCGTCGATGCCCTTTCGCTCGATGAACAGCACCGAGTAGACCACGATCACGCCGCCGATGAATCCGACGGCCACCGCCCCTGAGAAGGACATGGTGCCGGTTCCGGCGGTGATGCTGACCAGGCCGGCCAGGGCACCGTTGCCGGCCATCCCCACGTCCATCGCGCCGGTCTTGCGCCAGATCGCCGCACCGGCGCCGATCACGCCGGCCGAACCCGCCAGCAGGGTGGTCATGATGCAGTGGGCCACCCAGTTGTCCATGGCCAGCTCCGACCCGGCGTTGAAGCCGAACCATCCGAACCAGAGGACGAACACGCCGACGACCGCGAAGCCGACGTTGTGGCCGGGAATCGCCCGCGGCTTGCCGTCGGGTCCGTACTTGCCGATCCGTGGGCCGAGGAACACGGCGCCCATGAGCGCCGCCCAGCCACCCGCGCTGTGGACGATGCTGGATCCGGCGAAGTCGCTGAAGCGGGCATCGCCGATGCTCAGGTCCGAGAGGATCCCGTCGCCCTGCCAGAACATGTGGACGACCACCGGGTAGATGAACCCGCTCATCACCAGGCTGAACAACAGGTAGGCGGAGAACTTCGTGCGCTCGGCCATGGCCCCCGAGGCGATGGTCACCGCCGTAGCGGCGAACACCACCTGGAAGAAGAAGAACGACGGCGTGGCCAGCACGTCGCCGTCGGTGAACGACTCGGACATGCCCGAGAGGAAGAAGGAGTCCGTGCCGATGAGGCTGCCCCCGTCCGAACCAAAGGCGAATCCGAAGCCGACGGCCCAGAAGGCCAGTGCACCGATCGCCATGTCCGCCAGGTTCTTGGCCATGATGTTGCCGATGTTCTTGGCCCGGGTCATCCCGGCCTCGACCAGGGCAAACCCGGCCTGCATCAGGAACACCAGGCACCCGGCGAGGATCAGCCAGAGGCTGGTCAACAGGGCCGCGTTGTACTCGGCGGGAGTCAGCTCCTGGGCCACAGCCGGGGTCGCCGTGAGGGCGATCGCGGCCACGATGCCGAAGAGTCCGAAGCCCATCTTGTGGACTCGGCTCCTTCCGGCCCTGCGGCCCCACAGTGTCGTTCTCGGTCTGGTCGTGCTTCTCACGATTGCCCCCTCCAAAGGTGGACGTCGGTTCGAACGGTTCGAACGTACGAGGGGTGGGTTTCACCAACGTTCGCTGCGCATGACGACCGCGAAACGGCTGCCTGACAGGAACCTGACAGCCGCCGGATCCGGCGACCACCGTTCGCTCCCGGTTCACGGCCACGAAACAGTGGGGAAACAGGCGGTGCCTAGGTTCAGGACATGGACATGACCGACGTAGCCGTGGTCCGGTTGCCCGACGAGACCCGGCAGCTGGAGGAGTTGAGGCGCCGGGGCGTCCCGCGGCTGGCCCTGGTCGCTCCCCACGCACCACCGTTCACCCCCGTCGACCTCCTCGAGGACTGGGTGCGTCTACCTGCCGCCCCCGCCGACGTCCGCGCCCGCGTCCTCACGCTCGTGGGCCGGGCCGTCCAGGACCTGCATCGCCGACCGGAGCTGTCCGACGATCGGCTCCTGCGCTACGGCAGGTGGTGGGTGGCCCTCCCTCCCACCGATGCCCGCCTCATCGCCCCGCTGGTGGATCGGTTCGGCACCGTCGTGGGCCGTGGCGAGCTGGCCAAGGCCGGCTGGCCCGACGGCCTACCCAACCGCAACTCGCTGGACGTACAACTGGGGCGACTCCGCCGCCGCCTGGAAGGGTCCGGCCTGACGCTGCGAACCGTGCGCTCCCGCGGTTGTGTGCTGGCACCGGGCACCTGATCGGCCGCTCGGACCCCACTGCGATCCGGCCGGGCTCGTAGCAGAACGGACCAGAGCGGACCGGTAGTCTCGGCGAGCCATGAACCCTCAGCGCCTCCGCCCCAACCACGCAGTCATCGGCCTCGGGGTCCTCGTGGCCCTGTTCACCGCCGGATCCGGCGTCGCCTCGCTGCTGAACGGATTCCACGACGACTCGCCGATCACCCGCGAGGTGTTCGTCAACGTGCCCGGGCCGCTGAAGCTGGCCTTCTACACGGTCATCCCGATGCTGATCATCTACGGAGCGGTGCTGTTCTCCCAGCGGGTCCAGAACTGGCAGCGGGGCGCCCCTGACAACCGCTCCACCAACTCCGGCAACGCCAGGCGGCGCTTCGGTGACTTCCGGTCGGGCGCTTCCATGCAGACGCTGCTGCGCGAACCCGCTGCCGGCATCATGCACGCCCTCATCTACTTCCCCTTCCTGATCCTGATGGCCGTCACCACGGTGCTCGAGATCAACCACCAGGTCCCGGAATCGATCAAGTTCCTGCACGGCGACGTCTACCGGGCCTACACGGCCGTGGGCGACATAGCCGGGGTGCTCTACCTGGTGGGCGTGGTGTGGGCGCTGCTCCGCCGCTACGGCCCCAGGCGCTTCCGGCCCTACCGGATCCGCATCAAGTCGAAGCCCGAGCACGCCGCCGTGCTCCTCATCTTCCTGGCGATCGGCGTCACCGGCTTCGGAGCCGAGGCGTTCCGAATCGCACTGCAGAGCTCACTCGGTGGCTACGGGGCCGAGGCGGAGACATGGTCCGTGATCGGCTACCCGCTGGCTATGGCCATCGGTGGTTCCGACCAGTTGGCCGGCAACCTGGCCGGATGGCACCAGGCCTGGTGGATCGCCCACGTGATGTCCTTCATGGCCTTCCTGGCGCTGCTGCCGATCACCATGATCCGGCACATGTTCACCTCGCCGCTGAACATGTACCTGAAGGACCGGGACCGGCCCAAGGGCGCCATGAAGGCAATGCCGAACCTCATGGAGACCGAGCTGGAGAGCTTCGGGGCCTCGACCATCGAGGACTTCACCTGGAAGCAGCTGCTGGACACCGACTCGTGCACCATGTGCGGCCGCTGCACCAGCGTCTGCCCGGCACACGCCACCGGCAAGCCGTTGGATCCACGCGAGATCATCCTGAAGACCGGCGAGGTGATGGCTGCCACCGGTACGCCGGTCGTGTCACCGCCGATCGGCACCGACGCCGAGATCTCGGTACCGGCCAACTGGATGTTCGACCGGATCACGACCGACGAGCTCTGGGCATGCACGACGTGTCGGGCCTGCGACGAGATCTGTCCGGTCAACATCGAGATCATGGACAAGATCCTGGACATGCGCCGCTACCTGTCGCTGATGGAGTCCGACTTCCCGACCGAGCTGGGTAGTGCCTACCGCTCGATGGAGAACTCCGGGAACCCGTGGGGCCTGTCCCAGAGCGAACGGGCCGACTGGATCGGCGACCTGGAAGGGATCCAGGTCCTCGACGGCGGCGACCCACTCGAGTCCGAGTACCTCTACTGGGTGGGCTGCGCCGGCTCCTTCGACGACAAGAACAAGAAGGTGTCCAGGGCCATGGCGCAGTTGATGCAGCGCGCCGGCGTGTCATTTTCGATCCTGGGTCCGTCCGAGATGTGCACCGGGGATCCGGCCAGACGCTCCGGCAACGAGTACATATTCCAGATGCTGGCCATGCAGAACGTGGAGACGCTCGGCTCGATGGGCGTCAAGAAGATCGTCACCCAGTGCCCGCACTGCTTCAACACGCTGACCAACGAGTACCCGCAACTGGGAGGCCACTACGAGGTGGTCCACCACAGCCAGCTCCTGGAGTGGCTGATCGACCAGGGCAGGCTGGACATGGAGGGCGCCCGCCTCGAGGAGCGGATCGTCTACCACGACTCCTGCTACCTGGGCCGGCACAACGACGTGTACACCGCCCCCCGGAACGTCATCGGCAGCCTGGCGGGAATCGAGATCGTGGAGGCCGAACGGTCGGGCACAGAGGGCATGTGCTGCGGTGCGGGTGGCGGCCGGATGTTCATGGAGGAGCACATCGGCAAGAACATCAACGTCGAGCGCTCGCAGGAACTGCTCGCCACAGGTGCCGGGCGCATCGCCACGGCCTGCCCCTTCTGCTACATCATGATCGACGACGGGGTGAAGGCCGAGGGGATCGAGGAGGACCAGGTGAAGGTGGGCGACATCGCCCTGCACCTCCTGGAGGCCCTCGAGAACCGTGACGCCGCTGAGGCCGAAGCAGCCAACTGAGCGCTCCCCGGCAGCGACCGGGTCCAGGCGGCTGCACCGACCACCCGGTTCAGAGGTCGAAGAACCTCACCGCGTTGTGGCCCGGAACCGCTTCCTTCTGGTCACTGGTCAGGTGGGCCGAGCCCCTGACCAGTCGGCCGGGCTGCTCCTCCCCCAGGGGAAACGGGTCGTCTGAACCGAACATCACCTGGTCCCCGGCCGTCCGGGCGTGGGGAAAGGCACCCCGGGCCTGCGGCAGTGGACCGGGAGCCTCCGTCACCGGTTGAAGTTCTCCCAGTACCGGCTGGGCCGTGGGCCGTCCTGACCCCGGTACTTGGAACCCAGGCCATCGGAGCCGTAGGGCCGATCGGCAGGCGTGGTCATGCGCATGAAGGAGATCTGGCCGATCTTCATGCCCGGATAGAGCGTGATGGGCAGGTTGGCCACGTTCGAGAACTCCAGGGTGAGCTGGCCGTCCCAGCCGGCATCCACGTACCCGGCGGTGGAGTGGATGAGCAGGCCCAGCCGACCGAGGCTGGACTTTCCCTCCAGCCGGGCCACCAGGTCATCGGGAACCCCCACGCGTTCGGAGGTGGAGCCCAGCACGAACTCCCCCGGGTGGAGGATGAACGGGTCGTCGCCGGTCACCTCCACCTGCTCGGTCAGCGCCGAGAGGTCGGTCCTGACGTCGATGTGGCCCATGGCGTGGTTGCGGAACACCAGGAACCGGTGGTCCAGGTGCAGATCCACCGAAGACGGCTGCACGCACGAGTCGTCGAACGGGTCGATGACGATGCGCCCGGCGGCGATCTCTTCACGGAGGGAACGGTCGGAGAGGATCATGCGGCGACGATGCTAGCCACGCTCCGGTACCGGCCCGCCGGGCCCACCATCAGGCACCGGCAGCGTCCGCTATGAGCGAGATGATCTCGAACATCACGGCCATCGCCCGGTAGCTGGTGATGGCGTTGGGCGAATCGACGGTCGGCATGAGGCACACCACGTCACCGCCGATGATGTCGCGACCACGCACCGACCGGATCAGGTCCGTGACCTGGTCGATGCCGAAGCCCTCGATGCCGGCCTCGATGTTTGCGACGCCGGGCGCCACCGTCGGATCCAGGCAGTCCAGGTCGAAGGTGATGTAGAGCGGCCGATCGCCGATCCGCTCCGCAATGAGTTCCTTGACGCGTTCAGGTCCCATCTCGTCGTAGTCGACCTTGCGGACCACCTCGTAGCCCAGCGCGTAGGAGGGCTCCAGCCAGTCCAGGGACCGGACGTTGCCCCGGATGCCGACCTGCACCGAGTGTTCGGGATCCACGTGCCCGTCCTCGACCAGGTAGGCAGCCCAGTGGGCTGCCGACTTCACGGCACCCAGGAAGTGGGGGATGTTGTGGTAGGCGTCGGTGTGGGCGTCGAAGTGCAGCAGGCAGACCTTCTCGCCGCCGGTCAGCCGGGCCCCGGGCCCGGCTATGGCCTGGAGGATGCCGCCGGTTATGGAATGGTCGCCGCCGATTGAAACGGGTCGGCAGCCGGCGGCGTCGATGTCCCGGTAGTACTCGGTGATCGCCTCTATGCAGGCCTCGTTGTCGTTGGCCCGAGGCAGCGGCACGTCGCCCAGGTCCCGGATCCGGCACATCTCCCACGGATCGATCCGGAAGGCGTCGTGGACCCTCCGGCCGAGCGCAGAGATGTCGCGCACCGCCCGGGGTCCCAGGTGCTGGTCACGCTGCGTCGTGCCGTTGCCGGTGCTGTGCGGCACCCCGACGAGGGCGATGTCGGCGTTGGCGGGATCCATGTCGTGTTCACACCTGAACAGGGTGGGTATCCCGTGCCAGTAGAGCCCGTCCATCATCTTCTGCTGGTCGGTCCGATCAACCACAGGTCCTGCCTCTCTTCCCGAAATCGGGACTGATCCTCCTCAGAGTCGGGGGTTCCGTCCGAAGGCCTCCCGGATCAGCGGGAGGTAGTGCTCGAACGGGTTCGAGTCATAGGACGGGTCGAAGGCAGGGGCGTCGTACTCCGAACAGAACGTGGCGCAATGGTCATAGTGCTCGTGTCCGTCGAACAGGTCGCGGGTGTCACGGTCCATGCCTAGGTGGTGCCAGAAGTAGTACCCCTGGAAGATGCCGTGGTGCTCGACCATCCAGTGGTTGGCGCCGGACACGAACGGCTTCAGGATCGCGGCGGCAACGTCAGGATGGTTGTACGGCGTGAGCGGATCGCCGATGTCGTGGATCAGGGCGCACAGCACGTACTCGTCGTCGCGACCGTCGCGTTCAGCCCGGGTGGCCGTCTGCAGGCTGTGCTCCAACCGGTCCACCGGGAAGCCGCCGTAGTCATCGCGGAGGTGGTCGAACTGCTCGATGATCCGGTCCGGGAGGGCCTGCTCCAACTCGATCCGCTGGCCCATGATGAC
Source organism: Acidimicrobiia bacterium (assembly GCA_012961035.1). Lineage (GTDB taxonomy): Bacteria > Actinomycetota > Acidimicrobiia > Acidimicrobiales > MedAcidi-G1 > UBA9410. The sequence goes on along the minus strand of DUAC01000135.1, from coordinate 665 downwards.
CATCCAGTCCTCCTTCGTGGAGGTGGACATATCGGTGAACGACGCCCGAGGCGCCTCGTGCAGGTATGTCATTTGTCTTCTCCCTCAGGGAACCCATCCATCATTGCCGCTTCAGCCTCCGGATCCGGCCCCGATCCCGGGGTGGCCAACGACCACTGGTGGCCGAACGGATCGGACAGCCGTGCGTAGCGATCGCCCCAGAACATGTCCTCTGGTCCCATCAGAAGCGTCGCCCCCGCAGCCACCGCCCGATCGACTGCTGCATCCACGTCGACCACGTCGCGATGCAGGCAGATGGACGTTCCGCCGATGGCCGTCGGCGATGATCCCTTCCCGTCGTTGAACTCGGGGAAGTCATCCACCACGAAGACCACGAAACCGTCGAAGGAGGTCTCGCCGTGGATGATCCGGCCGTCCGGCGCCTCGTGGCGGAACAGCTCCTCGGCACCGAAGGCCTCCGTGTAGAAGTCCAGCGCGGCGGCGGCACCGTCCACGCATATCTCAGGGACGACCTCGGTGCGCATGGGTCTGTGGGCTTCAGCCATGGTGCTCTCCCTTCGGCTCGCAGCGAATCTAGACCGCTCCCAGATTCCGGCGCCTGCCGGGGATCAGGCCTCGGTCTCGTCGTCGATCGGTCGACCCGAACCGGGATCGATGGGGAGGGG
>DUAC01000134.1 GCA_012961035.1 Acidimicrobiia bacterium | reverse complement strand
ACCTTGCCGTCGAGGGGGTCACGAGCATCTCCGCCGACCTCCACAAGCTGGGCTACGCCCCCAAGGGAGCGTCGGTCATCCTCCACCGCTCGCGCCGGTTGCGGCGCTACCAGACGTTCGACTTCGACGGCTGGCTGGGTGGTCGCTACGTGACGCCGAACCTCCAGGGCACACGCTCGGGCCTTCCCATGGCGGCCGCCTGGGCGGTGGTCCGCCACCTCGGCATGGACGGATACCGCCACCTCGTCCGGTCCGCCATCGGGTCGGCGGACCGGATCCGGACAGCGGTTCGTGCCATCGACGGCATCACCGTGCCGGGCGACCCCAGGCACCACCTGCTGTCCATCGTCTCGGACACGTCATCAGACGAGCCGATCGACGCGTTCGCCCTCGGTGACGCCCTGGCAGCCCGGGGCTGGCACCACGACCGGCAGGGCCCACCGGATGGCCTCCACCTGACAGTCAGTGCCGGAAACGCCGTGGTCCTCGGCGAATGGCTGGAGGACCTGGTAGCTGCGGCGGTCGAAGCCCGAGCCGCGGCACCGGGGTCGGCGACCGACTACGCGACCCTGGAGTAGGGGCTCAGTCGAACAACCGGGATGCGTCCTCGAAGTCGACCAGCCAGATCCGGCCTCCGCCGTCGGAGTGGTACGACGACCACCCGAGGAGCTGTCGAGCCCTCTCGGGGAGGGTCGCCGCGCGGTCCCGGTCGACCTGGATGGGGCTGGCCTCCTCGGGTCGCAGCCAGCCGGCCACAAAGCTCACGTGCATGCCGTAGCGCCAACCGTCCGTGGTGTTGGCCCCGGCACCGTGGATGACCTTTCCGGAGTAGATCATCCCGCTGCCGGCAGACATCTCGGAATACGCCACCTCGGCATCGGTCACGTCGTGGCCGCGCACCAGGCCCGGTGGGTACGCCTGGCTTCCGGTCACCACCACGGTGGCGCCGTTCTCCCGGGTGAAGTCCGACAGGGCGAACATGCAGCTGATGGTCACCTCCCGGTCCGGGTTGACGGCCTGGGGCCAGTTGTTCTCGTCGCGGTGCAGGTACTGGGCCGGCTCGTCGGGACCCACGGCCATGACCTGGCCGGTGTTCAACCAGTAGTCGGCACAGCCCGACAGCAGCTCTGAGTCGGCGACCGCAGCCAGCACGGGGTTCAGCAGGGCGTGGTCCACGAAGGCCCGACTGCGTGCCGCCAGGCCACAGAACCGGATGGTGTTGGCGCCGTGGAAGGTCTCCCAGAGCTCCATGCCGCTCTTCGAACCGGGCGTCGCCGCCCCGAAGTCGGATGACAGGTCGTCGACGATTGCCCGACGTCCGTCCTCGGAGAGCATGTCGCGCACGATCACCCCGCCATCGCGGTGCAGGGCGGCGACCACGTCGTCGATGGGTGCGTCGGAATCCAGGGTGGTCAGCTCGGGCACAGCTACAGCCTTCCCCGAAGACGGACCGCTGTGCAATCCGGAAGCACAGGTACGGTCGCCGTCATGGACCGACCGACCTCCGACACGCCGTTCACCCTCGCCGGGCCCCTCAGGTCGCCGGCCCAGATGCTGGCGGACCAGTCCTACGACGGACATGCGAGCGTCCACGACGACGAGACCGCCGCCTCCCTCGGCCTCACCGCCGGGCCGATCGAGGGCCCCACCCACTTCAGCCAGATGGACCCGCTGCTGGCAGCCATCTGGGGCGACCGCTGGTTCAGCCACGGGTGCGTGAGCGCCCACTTCCAGACCATGGTCGTGGAGGGCGAGGAGGTCCGGGCCACGATCTCGTCCACCGGTCCCGCTGCCCGGACCGTCCGGATCGACGCCACCAAGGCCGACGGCACGCCCGTGCTGACCGGGACTGCATCGGTGGGACCGGACCACCCGGAGACCGAGCTGGGCCCCCGCCTGGCCAGGGCCCAGGGGTCGCCACCGGAACGACTCCACGTCATCGACCTGCTCTCGGTCGGCCAGACCGGGCCCGGCGACGAGACGATCACCGTGACCTTCGAGGAGGACTTCGGCGAGCTCTACCCCTTCTCCCTGGCCCAGAAGCTGGACCTCATCACCGAGCCGCTGGACTGGTACCTACCGGGAGCGGGCACGCCGTGGGGAGCGCCGATCGTTCCGATCGAGATGCTCAGCGTGCTCACCAACACCGCATCCAAGCACTCGGGGTTCGCTGCCCGCCAGCCGTCCATCGGGCTGTTCATCGACCTCGAGGTCCGACTCCTGGGCAGCCCCGTGCTGGTAGGCCACACCTACAGGGTCGACCGGGAGATAGCCGCTCTCAGCGAGAGCCGCCGGACCGAGTCGTACTGGACCCGGACGACGCTCACGGACGTGGCGACCGACGTCGCCAGCGCCGAGGTGCTGCTCCACCAGGGCGTCTTCAAGGACTCCTACCCCGGCTACCCGTCCAACGCCGACTGACCCGACCCGGTCCTCAGGTGGTCGTCGACTTCCCGGATCCCTCCGACCCGGCTGACTGGCCGCGGTCGTAGGCCATCGGCTGTCCAGCTCCGGTTCCGAGGGTGGCGTCGTGGGCGGCCAGCATCCGTTCGTGGAAGGGCACCGTCTCCGGGTCGAAGTCCGTGACGGGGACGGGCAGCGTCAGGAACTCGGCGCCTGAGCAGTCGCCGCGGACAGGCGTGGCGTAGTCGACGCCACCTATCTCCTGACGGATCGAGGGCGTCACGTACCGGATGGCGATCCCGACTCGTCGCACGTCCGACCCGTTGGGTCCCGATCCGTGGAACATGAGGCCGTGGTGCAGCGAGAGCTCGCCGGGATGAAGTGCCACGACCACCTCGTCCGCCGGATCGTGGCCGATGGTGATCTCCTGGCCGCGGCTGAGGACGTTGTCGGC
>DUAC01000133.1 GCA_012961035.1 Acidimicrobiia bacterium | reverse complement strand
GGAGTCACCTACCGTCCACCGGGCAGCTGATCCAGGCGGCGATGCCCATCGGGCTGTGAGGTCCGCACGAGGCGTCTGTGGTCCCTTCGCCGGTTCACAGGTGGTTCATGTTGGTGGCGAGCCGTCCGACCATGTCGCCGACACCGGGTTGGTGCTCGCCGATGTCCACCCGGAACGGTTCCGCAGCCCCACCTGAAATCCCGCGGACGCTACCGTTGGGCAACACGTTCAGACAGTGAGGGGGCCAATGCTGCACCGACTGCTCGCCGACGGCGTGATGGCCACCCACTTCGGCTACCTGGTGTACCTGGTGGTCGGCGGGTTCCTGGCGTGGCGCTGGCCGAGGGCCATATACCCGCACCTCGTCGCCGTCGCCTGGGCCCTGGGAATCGTCCTCATCGGCTTCCCGTGTCCGCTCACCGGTATCGAGCGCCGCCTGCGGAGCGAGACAGGAGAGTTCGGGTTCATAGACCGCTACCTGGAGGGCGTCGTCTACCCGGAAGAGTTCACGACGGTCCTGCGCATCGGGGTGGCGGTCATGGTCGCAATCGCCTACCGGGGGTGGTTCCGCCGCAGGGCACCCCGTCTCGGGCCGATCTGAGAATCGGACCAGCCGGCCTGGCCGACGAGCGGGACGAACGCCACCTGGAGTAGGTCCTCGACCTCGGTGCCTTCCCCGGTTCGGACGACCCGGATCAGGTTCTGGCCGGATCGACGGCCGCCGACCGGGACCACCAGCCGACCGCCGACCCGCAACTGGGTGACCAGCGGCTCCGGGACGGACGGCGCAGCCGCTGCGACCGTGATCGCGTCGAAGGGAGCCCGGTCCAGACGGCCCATGCTTCCGTCGCCACGAATCACCTCGACCTGGCCGTACCCCAGGGCGTCCAGGCGGCTCCGGGCCGTGGAGGCCAGGTCCGGGTCACGTTCCACGGTGACGACGGCAGCACCCATCTCGGCCAGCACCGCCGCGGCATAGCCAGAACCCGTGCCCACCTCGAGGACCCGGTCCCCTTGGGCCACGCTGAGCGCCTGGATGGTGAAGGCGACGATGTAGGGCTGGGAGATCGTCTGGCCCCGGCCGATTGGAAGCGCCCGATCCTCATACGCCTGCCCGACCCGGGTGTCGTCCACGAAGAGGTGCCGGGGGACCAGTCCCATGGCGGTGAGTACCCGGGGGTCGACGATGTCTCGTCCCGCCAGGTCCACCTCCACCATGCGCCGCCGGGCGCCGGCATGTCGGTCCGTTCCGAGATCCTGGTCCACCACGTCATCGTCGCGCCTCTGCACCTGGGATGCCCGACGGAGCGGGCGGCCATGGGTGCTGCCGCTGGCCTCGGGCTGGAGAGGCAACGCCCGGGCCCATCCTCGTGGTGGCGCCAGCCCGCACGGTTCGTGCCCCGTTCTGACCGGCCGGGCAAGCCGGGTCGGCTCCCGACCGGAGGCCTACCGCGTCAGATGCGGTCGTCGGAGCGTCGACGGCTGGTCCCCGGCCCGCTGTAGTAGATGCCGAAGCCGGGCTCGACCGGGTAGTCGAGTTTCGGAGGGTCGCAGGTCGCCGACCACCACCAGTCCAGCAGCCGGTCCTCCCGCTCGTAGTCGAACGGGTCTTCCAGCACCTGCTCGGCCGCACCGCCAGGCTCCAGCGGGTTGTCGGCCAGCCATCGGGCGGCCAGCCCCGTCGCCCGACGTGCCGGCACAAGGTCGCGGTATCCGAGTACCTCCCGGGTGGCCGACAGGTCGAGGATGCGGTGGCCCGGTTCGGCCTGCATCATGAGCGGTCTGGCCGGGAGGGCCAGGTCGGTGGGCATCCCCACGGTCTCCATCTCATGGCCCAGCTCGGCGCAGATCAGGCTCACCCTCTGGGCCACCGTGAGAGCCTCTTCGTCACCCACGTTGAACACCCGACCACAGGCTGTCGGCTGGTCCACGGCCAGCAGGACCGTGTGGGCTGCGTTCTCGCTGAACGACCGGGTCTCCGCGGCCAGGCCGGCGTCGGGCAGGATGATGGCCGGCCGACGGTCGAGGACACGTCGCACGATGCACCAGTCCAGCGGTGCAATCTGGCGGGGGCCGTACACGAACGGGTACCGCAGGTGGGTGGCCGAGGGCTGGTGTGCGAACAGGAGGTCCTCGGTGCGGGCCACTCTGTAGCTCTTGCCGTCGTCGTCCTGGGTGGAGCGTGGGGCGTCCTCGGCGGTCGGGATGGGTAGGCCCGGAGGATCGAATCGGGTCGGGTCGAAGTAGCCCCGGTAGGCGGGCGTACCTCCCACGCTCACGAACCGGTCACAGCGGCCGGAGAGGACCTCGGCAATGGCCCGGAGGCGTCCGTAGCAGGCCACCACCACGTCGAACGTTCGGCCCGAGAGGGCCTCGGCCACCCCTTCGGCCGAGAACGGGTCACCGTGCAGGTGCTCGACATGGGCAACCTCGTCGACCTCGTGGCGTCCGGTGTGGAAGAGCGTGACGGTGAGGCCCCGGTGTTCCAGCCCGTTCACGATGGCCGGCCCTGTGGGGCCGGTACCTCCGATGACGAGAGCGCGCGCGGAGGCTGGGAGGGACATGCCCGACGAAGGGTAGGGGATCTCAGGTCCTTACATGGCAGGTCACACGGACGGTCCCACCGGCGGCGGTCGTTGGTGGCCTGGGACTGCCACCGCAGGCGCCGACCAGGGTTGCCAGCGCAACTGCTGATATCCAGGTTCCTGGCAACTCCATGGCGGCAATGGTGCCGGAGATCCTCGCCTCCGGCGGGCAGGTCACCCCAGGCACCACTCGACGTCGGGTCGGCTCAGATGATGGCCTTCTCCAGGAAGGGTTCGCCCCGCACGATGCGGCCGTGGCCCAACTCGGCCAGGTCCAG
>DUAC01000132.1 GCA_012961035.1 Acidimicrobiia bacterium | reverse complement strand
CGGGCGCCTAGCCAGGCCGGTGCCCATGGGGTCACGGTAGTCAACGGACCGACTTGCCCATTGGCCGCGTGATGAGCATGCTGCCCGTCCCGACCATCGCGAAGGAGGAAGGTAACACCGTGGACCGAGCGCTCACCCGCTTCCAGGGGTCGATGCTGGTCCTGGCTGCGGGGACCACCTTCAGTTTCGGACCGCTGACCTTCCGCGCTCTGCTGGAGGCCGACGCCTGGCAGTACCTGTTCTACCGGAGCTTCTCGGCCGCTGTGGTCGCCACGCTGACCATCATGGTTCTAGGTCGGAATCCGATCCGGTCGATCGTCGAAGCGGGCCCTTGGCAAGCGGTGGCCGGCCTGGCTCTAGGAAGCTGCTTTGTCCTGTTCATCCTGTCGCTCAGCCGGGCCACCGCTGCGTTCGTCCTGTTGTTGCAGTGCACCAGCCCGTTCGTCGCGGCGATTCTTGGTCGTGTGTTCCTCCGGGAGAGGGTCCGACGGGACACGGTGGCAGCCATGCTCGTGGCGTCGATCGGTGTGGCGATCATGGTGGGAGGGGGGCTTGATGGCGGTGATCGCCTCGGGATCCTGTTCTCTCTCCTGCTTCCGGTCTGCCTGGGCGGATACACGGTCCTGATCCGTAGTTCCCCGGCCCGGGACCCGGGGGTTCCGACTGTGATCGGGGGCTTCATGGTCGCCGTGGTGGCCGGCCTGGTGTCACTGGTTGGACCGGGCCTCGACCTGCCGATCCGGGACGTGGCTATGGGCTGTATCGCCGGGGGACTACTGATCGGCCTGGGCACACCGGTGTTCAACTACGCCCATCGGTTCGTGCCCCCGGCGGAGACCTCTTTGCTCCTGATCGCCGAGATCGTGCTGGCGCCGCTCTGGTTGTGGGCCTGGCCCGGCGAGGTTCCGGCGACCAGCACCCTGGTCGGGGGCGGGGTGGCTCTGTCCGCGGTGGCATGGCTGACCGTCCGGTCTGCGCTCCAGGAAGGTTCTACTCGCCTCCGATGGTCGCATGGCCTCCACGCCGGCGCGGTAGCTGCCGAGCCCGATCACCTCGACCGGTAGCGTCAGGATCGTGCGAGCGCCCGAGTCGATTTTCTGATTCGCTGAGAGGGTTTGGGTACCCCGTAGGCCCCTATTCCTGTTCGGTGCTGTCAGCCGGCCCATATCTGAGGAGCGGAGAGGCGCTCTGCCGGGGAGCTGGGGTACGGGGTTGGGCCGGGGGTGCCTTTAGCAGGGCCATGGTCCTCCCAGTTGCCGTATCGGTGCGGCAACCCGGGTATTGGGGGAAATCTGCATGTACCTCTGGAATCGGCTTCTAATGGCGAGTCCTGCGGAGTTCACTGAAGTTGCGCCCGCTCTTGTTGATGCGGTCGAGTACGTGAACTCCGTTTCTGCCTACGACTTCTCGCCCTGGGCATCAGTCCTCGGACAGACCAGTCAGTTCGGCGTGTCTGCTCTTTGTCCAGACTTCGGCCCGGTTTCAGATGAGATGGCCCAGCGCGGCAGGGCGGACGAGACCTTCGGGGCAAGGTCGCAGCCGTCTTGGCCTGGGCGGTTGATCTGACTACTCATCTCGGAGAACAGCACGGTGCGGTCTCAGCGGTGGGCGCTAGTGCCTGGGGTCGTCCCAACTCGGCGAGAATGATCTTCGGTTGCGACTCGGTCCAGTCGTTCCAGGAACGGATCGAGGCGGCCCAGGAAGATGCCGGTTTCAATGAGCGGTTTGCTGCTGGTGCCGAACCTGGTCAGCCGGTGAACTTGGAGACGAACCTATTGCGTCGACTTATCTAGCCGTCTGCTTTTCATTCGATCTGGAAACCGCCTGAGTGATCTCCGAGGACTAGGCACGCCGTCCCTTCTGGTCGGCTCTGCGCATGTCACAACCCGTGTCACAGAATGCACACCACCGGACGGACACAGACCTACCCGACAGACACACGGGCCTGATTCCACGGGTTGGAGCGGTCCAGGCGGACGTCTCGGACAGATTCCTGTGAGTCGAATCCCCACGGCCCACCGGACCCCCACGCGAGGGGTGGCAGACTCCCACCGTGACCAGGGAGCAACCAGAACGCCCGATCTTCGGACCTGAGGACCCGCGCCTCGATCCTCCGAACCCGCCGGAGATCCGGCCGGTGCGCTCGATCGTCAAGGCGATCTCCTGGCGGACGGTGGGGACGCTCGACACGCTGCTCCTGTCCTTCGTGGTCCTGAGCCTCCTGGGTCCGTTCTTCGGCCTGGAGGAGGTGAATGCCGCCGACAGGGCGAAGATCGCCGCCTCCATCGCCCTGACCGAGGTGGCGACCAAGATGACGCTCTACTACCTGCATGAGCGTTTCTGGTCCCGGTTGCACTGGGACCGCTCCCTGGACGAGGAGGGCCACCACCGGGACGGTCGGCGGCGCTCGGCCACCAAGACGGCGACCTGGCGGCTGATCGCAAGCGTGGACACCATGGTGCTCGGGTTCGTCTTCACCGGCAGCCTGGCGACCGCCATCTCGATCGGCGGGTTCGAAATCTTCACGAAGCTGGTGCTCTATTTCTTCCACGAGCGCTACTGGGCGCGGATCCGCTGGGGGATCGTCCCGGGGAGTACATGAGCTTCGAGTTCGTTCCAGACGTACACGACCGGCACGATCGCCGTCGCGTTCGGGTCCTGTCCACAGGCATCCGAGCAGGCGCGGTACCGTTATTCGTATGACCAGCCCGGCGGAGTTCGACACGGTCACCGCCCGGTTCGAGGTGATTCGTGCCGAGTCGGGCAGGACGCAGGACGCCCTCGTGCCGCGGTCGATCATGCGTGGCATCGCCGCCGGCATCTCGCGGGCGCCGACACTCCGGCGCACCAATCCGCTGAAGAGTCGCCA
>DUAC01000131.1 GCA_012961035.1 Acidimicrobiia bacterium | reverse complement strand
CGATCGACGTCCGGAGGCCTACCTCAGGCATCCGCCACGACGAACGTGAGCTTCACCACCGTGCCATCCGACCCACTCTCCAACTCGGCGGAATCGGCCAGTTGACGCATCAGCGACACGCCCAGGCCCGACTCGTGCCGAAGGCGCTCCGGCGTCTCCACCTCCGGCAGGGCTGGTACTGCGGATGGATCGAATCCCGGGCCGTGGTCAGCTACCTCCACGACGATCCGGTCACCCGTCAGGTCACACCGCACGAGGATCGGGGTAGTCACCTGGATCGCCGCCTGTGCCCTGATCGCATTGGTGGCGGCCTCTGAGACCACCAGACGGACGTCAGCCACCCGACCGGGCTGGAGCCGGTCATCCAGGGCGGCGGTCGCTCCCACGATCGCCCGGACGAACTGCAGGTACTCGGGCATGGGAGGCACGGCGAACTCCACGGAACCCACCGGGCGGGCGTTGCTGCTCACACCGACTCCCGTGCGGACACCGCATCATCCACGGTCTCATGCAGGGTGAACACGCGATCCAGGTCGCACATCTCGAAGACGCGACGGATCCTCTGCTCCGGGCAGACGACCGAGAGCTCGGCATCATGTGCCCTCAATCGCCTGAGGGCGCCGACCACCACCCCCAGTCCGGTGGAGTCGATGAAGTCGACCGCAGTCAGGTCCAGCACCAGGTGGCGGATACCGGTAGCGGTCTCGGAGACCACCGACTGACGCAGCCGGGGGGCACCGGCCAGATCCAGCTCACCCAGCACGGCCAGCACCACGCACGTGTCGCGTGCGTAACGCTGGACGTCGAGCTGCACCTTGTCTCCCGCACCCTCCGTCTACCTCTGGACGACCCCAACGGTAGACGACCATCGGGTGGACCCGACGTCGTCGTCGACCACCCCGGCGCTCGCGCCGCATCGAAACGGTGGCCGACAGCACCACGTCAGGCAGGAGCGGGCCTACGAGCGGCGTATCCGTCCGAGCCAGGTGACGCACCGTCACGGTGACCACCTCGCCCTCCACGATCCGCACGACGTCGGTGTCCGGCAGGAGCAGGCCACTGGATCCGATCACCGCATCCTCCACCTCCCGCATCGTTCCACCGACCGCTGCGACCCGCGCCCCCTCCCGGGCCGCGTGGTGGACCAGCACCGTGGTACGCGCAACCAGGCCCACCTGCACGAGTGCCATTGCCAGGACGACGAGCACGGGGAGCACCAGGGCCAGCTCGACGGTGGCCTGACCCAGGTCCTCCCGCCGGCCCGACCTGTCCCTACGGCGGGTCACCCGACCTTGGTGATCAGGGAATTCAGGACCCGGTCGAACAGGCGCCCGACCTTGTCGGTGCCCGAGGCCCAACTGGTCACGAGGATGGCGATCGTGGCCGCCCCCAGGATCAGGAGCACGTACTCGGCAGTCGTCTGACCACGCTCGTCGAGGGTGGCGAGCCGGACCTGGGCCAGCACGAACAGTCGGATCTGGATTCTTCGCATGTGGAGCCTCCTGGAGGAGATGTACGGCGGAGATGGGTCGGCGACCGCGATCCGTGAGCGGTGCCGAGCCGGCGACCGCTATTGGGTGATCTGGACGATCCTCAGATGCCCGGCCCGAGTTCCCGGAGGGCGCCGCCCACCATCGGAACCACCGAAAGGAGGATGAAAGCCGGGAGGATGCAGGTCACCAGCGGGAAGAGCATCCGGATCGGCACCTTGCGGGCCCGTACCTCGGCGCGCCGTCGGGCCCGGGTACGCAGGTCCACGGCAGCCGCCTCCAGAGCCGGGCCGACCGGAGCCCCGTGCCGCACCGATGCGATCAATGCCGCCACCAGGGGACGACCCTCCTCGCCGAGCACCGGGCGGAGGCCTTCGATCGCGTCCACCAGGGAGGCGCCTCTCCGGGTACGTGCCAGGGCATCGGCCAACGCTTCGGAGGCCGGCCCGCTCGTCCGGGAGGCCGCCTCATGCAGGGCCCGACCGACCGGCAGGCCGGCGCCAACTCCGAGACGGACCAGACCGGCCAGCCAGGGAAGCTCGGCCACGAGTTCCTCGCGGGCCGATCGTTCCGACGACCACCGGCACCAGATCGGAACGCCCAGGAGTGCACCCACGGCCAGGACGGCGACCACCGGATGGACGAGCAACAGCACCGGGCCAGCCAGGACCGCCCATCCGGCCCTACGGTCACCCTCCGCGTCCGCCGGACGCCCCAGCCTCCGACGAACCACCCGACCGAGGCGATCCACCGGCCCCGGGGAGCGATCACGGCTGGCCAGTCGCCGATCGGGTGGATGGGTGACGTTGGCCAATCGTGCAGCACCGACCAGGACGACCAGGCCCCAGGCCCAGGGCACCGCCCTCACCTCGAGGGTCCCGACAGCCGCCACATCCACCACAGGCCGAGGGCATCGAGCAGCAGGCCGACCACCATGATCAGGATGCCGGCACCCGAACCCAGGAACCCCCCTGCCCGCACGGGTGCCACGAACACCGCGAACCCGACGGGTGCGAGCGCCACCACGGCGGCCGACGCCCTCGCCTGCGTGGCCAGCGCCCGAGCCTCATCGGCCACCTCCAGTTCGTCCCGGATCGACTCGGCGACCACTCCCAGGAGGCGAGCCGGTTCGCCACCGGTGGTGAGCGCCAGGCCCACGGCTGCCACCAGCTGGCCCACCCGTGTTCCGGGGCGACGCTCCTCCCACCTGCCCAGTGCCACGCCTATCTGGGCCCCGGAATCCAGGTCATCGGCCACCGAGGAGAGGTCCTCGGATAACGGGCCGCCGACCGAAGCGGCCTCCACGAGGGCCCCCGAGAGGGTGGCTCCCGACTGGAGCGACCGGACCAGCTCGTCCACGAGCCCGGGTAGGGCCGCATCGATGCGCCGCGGGGTTCGACCAAGACGCTCAGCAATGCGCACGGACACGGGACTGCGTCCCTCCGACACCGGCCGCCGGCCGGAGGCGGACGGCGACACGATTGCGAAGGCCACCGAGGCCACGGTCGCAACCGACAACAGGGTGGCGATCACCTTCCCCACCGCGACCCGTCCATCCCATCGGCACCACCAGTGGCGAGCGCAGCCGGGAGCACGCACCCCCCGACCACGAGGGCCCGCACCGGGGGATCCGACCCGGGCGGGCGGACCTCCAGCACCTCCGACACCCGACGGGCGGCACCGGCACGGACCATGTGCACGACGACGTCCACGCTCCCGGCCACCAGCGCGTCGGCCACCTCCACCGACAGCCCGGGAGAGGCCATGAGGACCATGGTCGCCAACCTCCGGAGGGCATCTCCGGGACCATTCGCATGGCAGGTCGAGAGCGAGCCGTCATGGCCGGTGTTGAGGGCCTGCAACATGTCGAACGCCTCGGCCCCCCGGACCTCGCCGACCACGATCCGATCTGGTCTCATTCGCAGTGCATTGCGGACCAGGTCCCGGACCGTTACCTCGCCGACTCCCTCGCAGTTGGGCGGTCGGGCCTCCATCCGCACCACGTGGACCCTGTCGATGTTCAGCTCGGCGGCATCCTCCACGGTCACCAGACGTTCGTGGGGCCTGACCGCCGAGGCCATGGCCCCCAACAGGGTCGTCTTCCCGGAACCGGTAGCGCCGGTGACGACCACGTTGCACCTGTCGCTGACGACGCGCTGCAGGACCTCTGCCACGGGAGGCTCCGAGAGGTCCTGGATGGTGAACCGTCGCTCACCGAATCGGCGGACCGTGAGATAGGGCCCGTCCAGGGCGATCGGTTGCACCACCACGTTCACCCGGGAACCATCCGGGAGACGCCCGTCAGCCCATGGGCTGGACCGGTCCACACGGCGCCCGGTCGGCGCAACCATGCGTTCCACGAGACGGTCCAGCTCGACGGCATCGATCCGGACGTCGGTCGCCTCGAGGCGGCCATGCCGCTCCACGAACACGATGCCCGGTCCGTTGACCATCACCTCGGTCACGCTGCCATCGGCGAACAACGCCTCGAGCGAGCCCATGCCTGAGATCCTGGACAGGACCGCCTGGACGAGCGAGCCGCGTGCGGCCGGGCCCAGCAGGGGCTCCCGCCGTGCCACGGCCGCCTCCACGGCCGAGGCCACCCCCGCTTCGTCCGCTCCGTCGAGGAGGTCGAGTACCTCGGCGTGTACCGCAGCAACCACCTCGTGGCCCTGCACGGTCCCGTTCATGGCAGTTCCACGGCACGGATCAGCGAACGCGGCACCCGCCGGGCGAGCAGGCCGGCGTCGACCGATCGGGCCACGGCAGGGTCCATCGGGACTCGGATGGTCACCGGCGCACCAACCACCGCCTCCACGTCATGGCGGTCCAGGGCCCGCCCCGGTTCGACCACCAGGGCCACCTCGGTCGGCCGTCGTTCCTGTCGCGAGAGCCGTCTCAACCCCAGATAGCAGGCACGGGTCACCAGGAGCGAACGATCGGCCACCTCCATCAGCGGGTCGACCAGCCCTGCAGGTGGTCCGACCGGCGGCGCCGCTGTCCAGAGGTCGCCGGCGTCCACCACCACCACGCCCGGACGCGAGGCCAGGTCGTCAACGAGGCTGACGAGACGCTCGGGGACGGCCGCAGACCACCTAGAGGAACCCCGCACCAGCAGCCGTGTCCCCCCTGCCACCTCCACGGTCAGCCGATCGAGAGCCTCGATGCCGGCTCCTCCGGAGGCAGAGCACCAGTCCGACACTCCGATCCCGGATCCGTCGACACCCAGGACCGACGCCAGGTCTCCAGCCAGGTCCACGAGGAGGACGGCCCTACCCCGACGGGCCGCGGCAAGGGCCAACGCAGCGGCGACCACGGTGGTCCCGACGCCGCCCTTCACCGACCAGCAGACAACCACCATCACCACTCCCGAGCGTTCGGGTCTCATAGAGGGGAGCTGGCGTCACCGGTGGGCAACGGCTCGAACCATACCGGTGGGCTCCGGGTCACCGACACGTACCGGTCACCCGGTCCACCCGACCTAGGCTCGGTCGGGTGGAGGCAGCCTTCTTCGACCTCGACAAGACGGTCATAGCCCGCGCCTCGATGGCGGCCTACGGGCCAGCCCTGCGTCGAGCCGGATACCTGAACGCCCCGATGCTGCTCCGGGCGGCCTGGGGCCAGTTGCTCTTCCGCTTCTTCGGTGCCGACGAGGCGACCATGGACCGTGCCCGCCGCACCGCCCTTCGCCTCGCCGCCGGATGGGAGCAGGAGAGCCTCCAACGCTTCGCCCGTGAGCACCTGGCGGAGGTAATCGAGCCGATCGTCTACGACGAGGCACTCGACCTGTTCGCGCACCATCGTGCCGAGGGTCGGCTCCTCGTCCTCGTGTCGGCATCCCCTGTCGAGATCGTGGCGCCGTTGGCCGACCACCTGGGGGTCGACGAGTTCGTGGCCACCACGCCGATGATCGACTCGGAGGGCCGCTACACCGGCGAGGTCGAGTTCTACGCACAGGGTCCGGAGAAGGCCGAGGCCATCCTCCGCCTCGCCCATGACCTGGACCTGGACCTCAGCGGGTCATGGGCCTATTCCGATTCGGCCACCGACCTGCCGATGCTGGAGCTGGTGGGCCACCCGGTGGCCGTGAACCCCGATCGGGACCTTCGTCGCGAGGCCGAGCAACGGGGATGGCTGATCCGGGAGTTCGACAATCCGGTACCCCTGGGAGACCGTGTTCCCATCGACCGGAACTGGATTGCGGCCAGCGCCCTGACAGCGGTGATCGTCCTGGGCGCGATTCTCGGCATCCGACGACTTCGCCGCCGGGCACCGCAGGTCTAGATCGAGCGGACCTTCCGGACCGCCAGGGCCACGAGTGCAGCCAGGGCACCGAGCATCATGATCTTCCTCATGATCGGGATGCTACGTCCGCTATGACCACGACCACACCGGGTGCCCTGCACGGTGTGGTTTCCAGGGGCCTCCGGCCGTACCGTCAACGGTGGAGGTGTCTGAGTACCTGGTGGGCTCCCCCGCCTTCAAAGCGGGTGGGACGGGCGATCCCCGTCCGGCGGGTTCGATTCCCGTCCACCTCCGCCAGTCGATCCACCGGAGCGGGCATGTCTGCGCCGGGGCCGCCGGCCCTGACACCATCCACCCGTGGAAGGGTCTGGCGTTCGTCCGCCCAAGCCGGACGAACGCCCTGTCGGGACTAGACGGCCAGCAGGTCGCGGGCGCCGGTGTCGCTGCTCGGATGACGGAGCTTCGACATGGCACGTGCCTCGATCTGGCGGATGCGTTCCCGTGTCAGGTTGAAGTGCTCCCCGACTTCTTCGAGGGTCCGGGGTTCGCCGCGATCCAGGCCGAAGCGCAGCTTCAGGATCTCGCGCTCGCGGGTGTCCAGCGGGGCCAGGAGTCTGCTGATCTCCTCGGGGAGGAGGGAGGTGGCCGCCACCTCGAAGGGAGACTCGGCTGACCGGTCCTCGACAACGTCACCCAACTCGGCATCGCCATCCTCCCTCAGCGGCTCGCTCAGGGAGAGTGGTTCGGCTGCGAACCGGAGCGCCTCGGTCACCTTCTCCTCCGGCATCTCCACCTCGGCGGAGAGCTCGGCGAGGGTGGCCTGTCGACCGAACTTGAGTTCCAGGCGGGACCTGGCCTTCTGGAGGCGCGCCAGCGTGTCGCCGGCGTGAACTGGCAGGCGGATCGTCCGGCCGGTGTTGGCGATGCCGCGGGTGATCGCCTGTCGGATCCACCAGGTTGCATAGGTGGAGAACTTGAAGCCCTTGCGCCAGTCGAACTTCTCGACGGCGTGCATCAGGCCGAGGTTGCCCTCCTGGATGAGGTCCAGGAGCGGTAGCCCGGAGGCCTGGTACTTCTTGGCGATCGAGACGACCAGGCGGAGGTTCGACTGGACGAAGGTGCGCTGGGCATCGTCGCCCCGCTTGAGGTTCCGCTTCAGCTCACGCTTACGGGCCGGCGTCAGGGAATCGACCGGTTCGGCGAGCGCCGTGCGGGCCTCGACCCCGGCTTCGATCTGTTGGGCGAGTCTGACCTCGCCCTCCTTCGTCAGGAGCGGATACTGCCCGATATCGGTGAGATACAACCTGACGAGGTCTTCCTCGTCCCGTTCGACCCGCTCCTTGGCCACCCTTGATCTCCTCCAGCCGGGGGAGCACCGATCTCGCTGGTGCTCACCGAATCGCTCGCCCTGTCCGATCACCCAACCGGATGAGTCGACCCACCTGACAGGTGCTGTCCAATCCCCCGATCGAGCGTCACCCTATCGACGGCCCTCGGGACCACAACGCCCAGACGTGACCTTCGTCACGAACCATCAGCGACCGTCCGGGATGGACCGGGGACGCCCGGGAACGATGTCCACCGGGCACACGGGTCAGCGGGGACGGTCCTCCAGATCAGCCAGCACCAGCCGGATGGTCCTGAGCGCAGGGGCGTCACCCAGCGGCGACAGGCGTTCGGCCAGGGCGACCAGATAGGCCACCAGGCGGTCCAGCACGGGCTCCACGGCCGCCCTGCGATCCGACGCTGCCACGTCGAGGAGGCCGAGCACCTCGGCGAGCTGCCCCGATCCCGATGCCGCGGTCCGCTCTCCCTCGAGGAGCACCGACTCGGGAATCCGTCCAGTCCACCAGGTGGAGTGCTCGTCCAGCCGGGCGGCCAACGACGCCATGGTCGCAGACGAATCCGAATCAGCACCGTCGGTCGACCATCCGCCCAGTCGTTCGGACAACGCCGTCGAGAGCTCAGCCAGCACGACGAACTCGGCCACGCCCTCGGCGGTCGTGAGTGGGTCCGGCGTGGCGTGCAGGTCCATTCCGTCGCCTCAGCCCCGGTAGTGGTTGACGATGGGCAGCCGGCGGTCCCGACCGAATCCCCTGATGGTCACCTTCGGTCCCAGCGGAGTCTGTCGGCGCTTGAACTCCGCCGCGTCCACCAGCCTCACGACCCGGTCCACCAGGTCGGGGTCGTGGCCATCCTCCACCAGTCCGGTCCTGGTCCGATTGCCCTCCACGTATGCCTCCAGCAGCGGGTCCAGGACGTCGTAGGGCGGAAGGCTCTGGTCGTCACGCTGGTCGGGCCGGAGCTCGGCCGACGGAGGCTTCGAGAGGATCCCCTCCGGGATGACGGGACGACCGTCGCTCCCCGACTCCCCGGCATTGCGCCAACGGCAGAGCTCGTAGACCCTGGTCTTGTAGACGTCCCTGATCACGGAGAAGGCCCCGGCCGTGTCTCCGTAGAGGGTCGTGTAGCCGACCGCCGACTCGCTCTTGTTGCCCGTGGTGAGCACCATCCAGCCGTTGGCGTTCGCACGGGCCATGAGCAGCACGCCGCGGATGCGGGACTGCAGGTTCTCGTCGGTCAGGCCGAGTGGTCCACCTTCAGGCGTCGACGCCAGCGTTCCCGCGAACGCCTGGTGTACCTCTTCGATCGGCATCGTGATGGCATCCAGGCCCTGGGCCGAGGCGAGGGCCAGGGCATCTGTGATCGAGTGGTCGCTCGAGTACCTGGACGGCATCAGCACCGCGTGTACGTGCTCCGGCCCGAGCGCATCAGCGGCGATCGTGGCCACCAGCGCGGAGTCCACACCGCCCGAGAGGCCGAGGCAGACGTCGCTGAAGCCACTCTTGCGTACGTAGTCGCGCGTAGCGACCACCAGGGCCCCGTAGAGCTCGGCCACCTCCTCCAGCTGCTCCACGATCGGGGCCACGAGGCGGTCCCCGCGTTCCACGACGCCTGACACCTCCACCACCGGAAGGCCCCGGTCGCCCGACTCCACCGTCGGAACATCCACGTCCAGGATGACCAAGGCCTCCCGGAATCGTGGGGCCCGTCCCACGACCAGCCCCGC
The DNA here is from genome assembly GCA_012961035.1 of Acidimicrobiia bacterium. GTDB lineage: Bacteria > Actinomycetota > Acidimicrobiia > Acidimicrobiales > MedAcidi-G1 > UBA9410. Next base: position 8,532 of record DUAC01000131.1, on the reverse strand, counting down.
CGGATCGGCCACCATCGACCCACCGTCGAATACCAACTGGTCCTGGCCGCCGACGAGGTTCAGGTAGGCCACCGGACGACCCGATGCGGCGGCCGTGGCCGTCACCACCGATTCCCGTGCAGCCTGCTTCCCCTGGTGGAACGGCGAACCGTTCACCGCGACGATCATCTCGGCTCCACCGTCCAGGAGACGCCCGACCGGCCCACCGGCCACCCAGAGGTCCTCGCAGATGACCACCCCCACCCGGGCGCCACCCACCCGGAACAACTGGAGGGGGCCGGAGCCGGGTTCGTAGTCCCGACCCTCGTCGAACACGTCATAGGTGGGCAGGCACTCCTTGTGGTAGGTGCCGACGATCCGACCACCGTGGCAGACGGCCACGGCATTGTGGACCACCCCGTCGGGTCCCGGATCGGCGAACCCGACCACCAGCGCACAGGTGCCGCTCATCGCGGCCACCTCGGCCACGGCGGCCCGACTGTCCGCTACGAACCCGGGCTTGTGCACCAGGTCCTCCAGCGGATAGCCGGTCACCGTCATCTCCGGGAAGAGCGCCAGATCGCAGTCGGCGATCTCCTCCAGGTGGCGCGAGATCCGCTCCACGTTGCCCGCCAGGTCGCCCACGACGGTGTTGACCTGCACCAGCGCCAGCCGAACCCGATTCATGGACCCAGCGTACCGAGGCCCCCGGATGCCACCGTTTCCACGGGCGGGCCGCGTTGTGGGACCTGTCGGGTAACCCTACGAACCGGCGGGATGCCCACCCTCGAGGCGTGCCGTGATGCGCTCCTCGACGCGGGACAGGATCCCATCGGCGCGCTCACGGTCCAGCCGCCCATCGGCGACCGCCTGCTCGATCCTCTCGGTGGCCCGTGCTACCAGGTCGGCCACCAACTCATCGACGCGGTCGCCGGCCAGGTCGGCGATGCTGGCGCCACCCCGCAGGGCCTCACCCAGCTCCTGACGATCCATTTCCAGGAACTCGGCTACCCGTCCACCGAGGGCGGCGCCCATGCGAGCCGCTGGTCGAGCACCCTTCGCACCCATGTCGTGGCCCTTGCCCATGGAACCCATCGCACCCATGTCGTGGCCCTTGCCCATGGAACCCATCGCACCCATGTCGTGGCCCTTGCCCATGTCCAACCGGGGCCGCATCTCGCCGGGTCGTTGGTGGGCGTGCTCGCGCGCCTGTGATTCGGCCGACGACTCGGCGGGCGTCGCACCGATTGGCGAGAAGGACGCCAGCAGGACCGAGCCCACCAGGATCAGGCCGCCCGCTGCCCCTCCCTGCAGGATCCATTTCCTGGTCCTGCCCGATGTGTCCACCTCCGTGTACTCGTCCATCGGAATCACTCCTCGCTCCGGGCCGTCGATGCGGGCCGGGTTCGTCTACTGGTTCATGCTCCTGTGGAGCAGTGACCATGGTGCAGGCGCAGTGTTAGGGCCGGATGAGGTCCGGGAGAGGTCGGCGTCTGTAAAGGCGGGCGAAAATCGACGGTGCCCCGGGCCGAGGCCCGGGGCACAGCACGACGTCCACGTCCTCCGTCAGCCGGCGAGGGCCTCACAGCAGGTGTTGGTGATCAGGCGGGTGACGACGTACGGATCCATGTTGGCGTTCGGGCGACGATCCTCGATGTAGCCCTTCTGGTCCAGGTGGACCTGCCACGGGATGCGGACCGAGGCACCACGGTCCGAGACGCCGTAGTTGTACTGGTCGAACCGCTGGGTCTCGTGGGCCCCGGTGAGACGCTCCTCGGAGCCGATCCCATAACCGGCGAGGTGCTCCAAGGTCTTGCCCTCGGCACCCAACGACTCACACGCCGTGATGATGGCGTCGTAGCCCTCGCGCATTGCACGGGTCGAGAAGTTGGTGTGTGCACCGGCACCGTTCCAGTCACCCTTGATGGGCTTGGCCGCCACCGAGGCGTCCACCCCGAAGTCCTCGGCGACCCGGTACAGCAGGTAGCGGGCCATCCAGATCTGGTCGCTCACGGCCACCGTGTCCACCGGCCCGATCTGGAACTCCCACTGGCCGAGCATCACCTCGGCGTTGGTGCCCGATATCGCCAGGCCGGCATCCATGCAGGCCTTCGTGTGGGCCTCGACTATGTCGCGACCGGCGATCTCGATGGATCCCACGCCGCAGTAGTAGGGGCCCTGGGGGGCCGGATAGCCCTCGACGGGCCAACCCAGCGGGCGCCCCTCCTTGAAGAACGTGTACTCCTGCTCGATGCCGAAGATCGGCTCCTGGTCGGCGTACTTCTCGTACACCTCGACGCACATGGTGCGGGTATTGGTCGGGTGCGGTGTCATCTCCCCATCAGGAAGGCACACGTCGCAGAGCACGAGGATGTCGTCGCCACCACGGATGGGGTCGGGGCACGAGAAGACCGGCCTCAGCACGCAGTCGGAGTTGTCGCCGGGGGCCTGATTGGTGCTCGAGCCGTCGAAGCCCCAGATGGGGAGGTGCTCGGCGTCGTCGATGATCTTGGTCTTGGAGCGGACGTACGCAAGGGGCTTCGTCCCGTCGATCCAGATGTACTCAGCCCTGATGGCCATCGTGGTCTCTTCCCGGTCGGCCGGTAGGCCCGGCGTGGTTGCCTATGAGATCCCCGGCTGTGCCGGTCGACGACAAACCTACGGTGGTAGCCGTTTCAAGAACGTTTTCTGACTGTGAACGCAATGTGAACGACGGCCCCACGGCTGGTGATCCGGACCCGCTCCCCACATGCTTGGAGAATGGAGAAGACGAGCGAGGATCGACTGCGCGACCAGAGGGACTACGTACTGCGGACCGTGGAGGAACGCGGCGTCAGGCTCATCCGCCTCTGGTTCACCGATGTGCTGGGCAGGCACAAGTCGGTGGCCATCTCACCCGCCGAGCTGGAGGCCGTGCTCGAAGAGGGGCTCCAGTTCGACGGCTCGGCCATCGACGGCTTCAGCCGCATCCAGGAGAGCGACGTCCTCGCACGGCCCGACGCGGCCACCTTCGAGCTGCTCCCGTGGGCCGACCCGGATGAGCCGTCAGGCACCATCTTCTGCGACATCACCAACCTGGACGGAACGCCCTTCGCCGGAGACCCGCGACAGGTACTACGCCGCAACGTGGAGCAGGCCCGCGCCGCCGGCTTCGAGATGTTCTGTGCCCCCGAGGTGGAGTTCTTCTACTTCGCCAACTCCGATACGACCTCGCCCCCGGTTCCCCTGGACCAGGCCTCCTACTTCGACCTCACGACCGCCGACGTCGCCTCCGACCTGCGCAAGCAGACCCTCCACATGCTCGAGGCGCTGTCCATCCCGGTCGAGTACTCGTTCCACGAGGACAGCCCCAGCCAGCACGAGATCGACCTGCAGTACACCGACGCACTGTCCATGGCCGACTCGATCATGACCCTCCGGCTGGCGGTCAAGAAGATCGCCATGGACCGCGGCGTGTACGCCACGTTCATGCCCAAGCCCCTGAACGGCGTGCAGGGCTCGGGAATGCACACCCACCTGTCGCTGTTCCGTGATGGCGCGAACGCCTTCCATGACCCGGACGCCGAGGACGGGCTCTCCCAGACCGCCCGGGCGTTCATAGCCGGCCTGCTCCACCACGCCAGGGAGATCACCGCTGTCACCAACCAGCTCGTCAACTCGTACAAGCGGATCAACGAGGGATACGAGGCGCCGCGCTATGTGTCGTGGGCCCGGAACAACCGCTCGGCGCTGGTCCGTGTCCCGATCCCGAAGCCCGGCAAGGTCGACTCCACCCGGATCGAGTACCGGGCGGTCGATCCGGCGTGCAATCCCTACCTCGCCTTCTCGGTCCTCCTGGCGGCGGGCCTGCGCGGTGTCGAGGAGGGCCTGGAACTCGGCCCGGAGGCACGGGTGAACCTGTACGACCTGAGCCGCGTCGAGCAGCGGGAGCTCGGGGTGGCCGGACTACCGGCGAACCTCAGCGAGGCACTGGACGAGATGGAGGAGTCGACCCTTGTGCGCGACGCCCTGGGCGACCACATCTTCGAGTGGTTCCTGCGCAACAAACGGGCGGAGTGGAGCGAGTACCAGCGGCAGGTAACGCCGTTCGAGCTCGAGACCTACCTGCCCAACTGGTAGGCGGCCCGTGGCCGGTCCGGGTGGTGGCCGGACGCCCGACCGGGGCATGGGCGGATACGACCGGGCAGACTGGAGGGGCGGAGACCCCGCCCACACCATGGACCCACTCCTCGTCTACCCGGACCCACCCCCGCCTGAACTGGCCCAGTGCCTGGATCTGGATGGCTGGGCCTGGAAGTCGGTCGCCAATCCTGACGCCGCCATGTCCGAGGAACCCGACGAGGGTTGGTCCGGCGCCATCGTGGTGGCCGACACCGACCCCGAGGGGGCATTCGCGCTCTGCCGTCGACTCCGGAAGGTGGAGATGCCCCTGACGCCACTCCTGCTGCTGGTCGGCGGCGGGCAGCTGGCCGACCTGGAGCTGCGGGACGACCTGTTCGACGACTTCTGCCTGACGCCGGTCAGGCCAGCCGAGCTACAGGCACGGATCGAGCACCTCTTCTACCGGACCGGTCGTGGAACCCGGCCCGAGCTTGTCGAGTACGGGCCGCTGGCCCTGAACCTCGAGACCTACCAGGCGGCCGTCGACGGCGAACCGCTGGACCTGACCTACATGGAGTACGAGCTGCTGAAGTTCCTCGCCGCCCATCCGGGCAAGGTATTCACGCGCGAGACCCTGCTCAGCCGCGTGTGGGGCTACGACTACTACGGCGGTGCACGGACGGTGGACGTCCACATCCGACGGCTCAGGGCCAAGCTGGGCGAGGAGCACGCAGGCCTGATCCACACGGTGCGATCGGTGGGCTACCGGTTCGGCCAGTCCCGTTGGGGCGTCCAGGCATCGCGGCCGCCCGGTAATTGAGGCTGGACCAGTCTCAGGCGGGACCGTTGTAGGGGTTCGCCTCGCTCACCTCGAGCAGCTCAGACCCTTCGTGGCTGGAATCCACGTCGGACTTCAGCAACCCTCCGAGCAACGATGCGACCACGGCGCCTCCCACCAGGATGCCGACCGGCATCACGATGACAAGCAGGATGACCATCAGGACGGCGCCGAGCATGGGCGCAGTCTGCCATCCGGACCGGGATCGGTGCACGCCCGCTCCCTTCGCGTTCCGGTGGAGCCGCCGCCGGTTCAGCCGACGTGGACGATGGCCTCCACCTCGAAGATCGCCCCGATGGGCAACGCGGCCACGGCCACGCACGAGCGGGCCGGGCGGTGATCGCCGAAGGCCTCACAGTAGATCTCGTTCATGGCAGCGAAGTTGCCCATGTCGGTCAGGAACACCGTGGTCTTGACCACCTGGTCGAGCGTCGCCCCGTTGGCCTCCACCTGGGTCCGCAGGTTGGCCAGGGCCTGGGCCGCCTGGGCTCCGAAGCCGCCCTCCGCCAGGCTCCCGGCGACAGGGCCGTCGACAACGGAACCGTCGACGATGCCGACCTGGCCGCTAACGAAGAGCAGGTCACCGGCGCGCACGACGGGGGTGTAGGGACCGACCGGCGTGGTCATGGTGGGGCTCCGTTGCTCGTGGGTGGGATTTCGGTGGACCCGACGGGAAGCATCCGAAACCCGGGGATCGGGCGGGAGTCTGCCACGCCCCGATCGGTGGGGCTACCCGGTGGGAAGATCCTCGGGGCAGCCCCGATGGCGCCAGGTGGCCGCGGCCACCGCTGCGAAGACGGCGTCCGACCCGTTGACCGGCTCACCGCCGTCGTCCTCGATGACGACGGAGATGGGTGGCGTGTCGGTGGCCCGCACCACGCCGAACGACCGGACCGTGAGGTCCTGCACGACGCCGTCCGCGTCGACCGACAGGGCCTCCGAGGTGATCCAACTCCAGGCCATGTGAGCGGCTCCCACGCAGTAGGAGCGCAGCACGGTTACGTCCAGCGGAGCGCCGCACCTGACCGAAACCTGTATCCCGTCGTCGTCCACCACCGCCGTGGCCGTCGCACCGTCGGGCGATACCACCGGCCCATCTATCGCCCCGGCGCCGGTCAGCAGCACCACGGCTTCGGCCCACCCGGCGGCCCGAATCGATGACGAGGTGGGAGGGCCGGCCACGTCGACCTCCTCCACGACCAGACCGGGGGCCACGGCGGCCACCGCCTCAACGACGCCCGGAGTGCGTACCACCCGTAGGACGCCCGTCCCGTCGGCCCGTGCACCGCCGGACACCGGTGGACGCTTGGCCCCCATCCGGACCGTGTCCTCCCTGGAGAGGACCACCAGAACCGGACGTCCGTACTCGTCGGCCAGCTCCCGGGCAGCGGAGGGCGCCACCGACTCGAGCTTGGCGCCGAAGGCCCCGCCGTTGGCCAGCGGGCTGCACGGTCGTCCGCCCGGCTCGCACCAGGCGGCATCGGTCTCCAGATAGGCCGGTTCGACCCACGGTGTACGCAGCACGGCCTCCCAGTCCCCATCCGGGGCCTCCAGCGGCGGGACTGCTCCGACGGTGGTACGACGACCCTGGACCCGGCCGGCCGAGGACCTCGCCTCGGCGACGGTAGCTCCCACCACCCAGCCGCCGTCGCCATCGGGAACCGCCACGAGCGAACCTTCGGGTGCCGTGTCGGCGGCGAACCCTCCGCGACCGAGCACCACCTCGGGGCCGACGACCTGGGGGGTGCGGCCCTCCAGCGCAGCCCGCCTACCGGACGCTTCGTTCCCAGCGGTTCCGGTAGGTGCAGTCCCGTAGGCGTCCCATGCCTCGAGAACGGTCTGCCACCCGGTGCACCTGCAGAGGTGGGCGTGAAGCGACCGTGCGGCCCTGTCCCGATCAGGTGGCGACCCCTCGGGGGCCGATGCCCGCAGACCGGCGAACCGCACCACGATTCCCGGGGTGCAGAACCCGCACTGGCTCCCACCGGTGGTGCAGAAGGCGTCGGCCCATGCGGTCGTCTCTGCCGGATCCAAGCCCTCCAGGGTGGTCACCGTCCGACCGGCCATCCGACGGGCCGGCGTCACACACGAGACCCGAGGCTGCCCGTCGACCAACACCGTGCAGCACCCGCACTGGCCCTGGGGGCTGCAACCGTCCTTCACCGACCGGTTGCCGAGTCGGTCGCGGAGCAGGTCCAGAAGGGTGCCGCCGTCGTCGGGCGCCTCGGCAGCGACACCGTCGACGGTCAGGCGCAGCAGGTCGGGCTTCCCGGTCATCTCCATGCACGAAGTGTGCCCTGCCAGACCCCGTCGGCCCGACCACCCGTGGGTACCATCCCGACCGATGGCACGTTCCCCGCATACCGCCCTTCCCCTGACCCGCCGTCGGGCCCTTGCCGGCATGGCGGCCGGTGCAGCGGGCCTTCTGCTGGCCGCCTGTGGCAGGCGTCCAGCAGCGCCGACGCCGGCCACCACGTCCCCACCAGCCGGCTACCGGCTTGGCGCTAGGTTCGCCGACGGCTATGCGGCACCGACCGTGCTGGCCAGCGGGTCACCACAGAGGGCTCCGTACGTCCTGCTGGGAGCCGATGGCTGGCCGGTCGACCGCGGCGGACCTGACGCCATCGACCTGACAGTCAGTCATTCGGGTCCGGATGGCGAGGTTGTCGGCACCTTCACGGTGGCCAGGCACGGCACCAGCCGGGACGACGGGCACGAGGACCACGACCACGGAGACCCGATTCCGTACTACCCGCTGGTGTTCGTTCCACCTTCGTCGGGCGACTATCTGGTCGACGGCCCCGGGATCTCGGAGCCCCACGCTCTACGGGTGGTCAACGCCGACCAGTTGGACGTCGTGCAGGTGGGCGACCTCCTGCCCGCCGTCGGCACCCCGACCATCCTCGACGCACGCGGTGTCGACCCGATATGCACGCAGGCCACCGGTGTGTGCCAGTTCCACGAGGTGACGGTGACCGAAGCCCTCGGGCGCCCCGGACCCACGGCCCTGCTCGTCTCGACTCCCCGGTTCTGCCAGCAGGACGTATGCGGACCGACGATCGGTCTGCTGGCCGATGCCCTCCACCAGCGGACCGAGCCGTGGTCGGCCGTCCACGCCGAGGTCTACGTGGCACCCCTCGAGAACGACTTCTCGACGACCCCCGTGGTCGCAGCCCTGGGGTTGTCGTTCGAACCCAGCCTCGTCGTGGCGGATGCCACCGGCAGGATCACAGCTGTCCTGCACTTCACCATGGATGCGACCGAGGTGGCCGCCGCCCTGTCCAGCGTGGCTTAAGGGCGCAGCCCCGGGGCGATCAGGTCAGCTGAAAGACTGGCCGCAACCGCAGGTGCTCTGGGCGTTCGGGTTGTTGATCGAGAACCCAGCGTCGTTCAGACCGTCCTTGTAGTCCAGGGTGGCACCCTCGAGGAGCTGTGCGCTGGAGGGATCCACGACGACACGCACGTCACCGAACTCCGTCTCCAGATCGTCGGCGGCCTTCTCGCTGTCGAAGTACATCTCGTAACTGAAGCCGGAGCAGCCACCCGGACGGACGGCGACACGCAACGCAAGACCCTCTTCGGCTTCGCCGGCAATGAGGTCTCCGACCTTGGTC
>DUAC01000130.1 GCA_012961035.1 Acidimicrobiia bacterium | reverse complement strand
GGATTCTGTCGTTCGATCCGTCGGCTTCGGAGAGGTCGACAACCCAGGCACCGGTCGGGTCGTCATACCGGTAGATGCCCAACTGTCGTTGGTTCGTGACGCCCATCACGTAGGAGCCTTCGCCGTCACCGAGATCAACCCGGACGGTGGCGATGTCTGAAACGTCGCCGCCGGGCGGTCGAGTGGCAATGGGGCTGATCCCTGACAGGTCCAAGGCGTCGTCCGGGCTGGCGAACCCTTCCATTCCGGCGATTCCGTAGATCGCGTAGAGGTTGGTGCGCTTCTCCCAGACGAAGGTTCCGTCGTCGTCGACAGCGCCGGCAGCAGAGTGCTCCGGGACCCGGGCCAGGAAGGCAACGTTCTCCTTGTCGAAGCGCACCAGATAACTCGAGCCGTCTGTGCCAGGCATCTTCATCAGCCCGTAGGCGATGAAGTCCACCGGGTTGATACCGACAGCGTTCATGCCCTCGAATGCGGGTGTGCGGTCAAACGGCAGGGAGTAGATCGCGGTGTACTTGCCGGTCTTGAGGCTTAGCTGTTTGACATGCATGCCGACACCTGTCTCACCTATGACCTGGATGAGCGATGGGTAGTTCACACAATCAAATGCGGTGACCTCAACGGGCGGTGCAGGGCAGGTGACGACGTACTGGTCGCTGACGTCCTGATAGGAGGCGTCACCTTGGCCGGTCAGAGTGGCCGTATAGGTAGCCCCAGAGGCAAAGTCGATGGGTACCGTCGTTTCCACACCGGCTGTGACAGTTTCGGGGCCATAGACGACTCGCCCTTCTTCGCCCCCGGAGAGGAACTCGGTGACGGTGAGGGTGGCGTCAAATTCGAGGTCGCTGTTGTCGATCTCGACATTGAGTTTGCCGTCGGCGCACTCCGTGTAGAGGAACAGCGTCGGTCTCGGACAGTCGACCTTGACGTTGGCCTTGATCGGCGACTCGCCGGAGTAGGTGCCCACGGCAGCGTCGGCTCGGACGGAGACGATCCAGGTTTCGCCGTGTACGGCCTCTTCTTCGCGTTCAAACACGTCGCCGGCGGGAACTATTTCCTCATCGGCACCGGGGCCTTCGCCCCCCGCATAGGTCCAGGTGGCGACAGCGTCGACTTCGGATCCGGTGTTGTCGACGGTGACGGTGACGGTGGTGCCGGTCGCGGTGCATTGTGCGGTGATCTCAACGACTGGTTCGAACACCGAGTCCTCCGTCGGGCAATAAACCGAAGGCCCTAACGATGAGTCCGGGAACTGTCCAGAGGCTGTGAACTCCGTCTCGGTGCCGAGCGTTTCGGCAGACCAGGTGAGGTTGAACGTCCAGTTCTTCCTCAGGTTGAAGGTACGGGTCTCCTCCCCTCCCGCAGGGAGAAACAATCGCTGGTTACGAGTGACCTCGATTAAGTCGCCGGAGCCCGTTGGGGGATTCTTCTGCGTCTGGAATCCCAGGTCGATCGCGGTGTCCGAACGGTTCGTGAAGGTGACGGTGATGGTCGGCGGGTTCGAGGTGCAGTCAATCTCGCCAGAGACAACTTGGACCCAGACGGTTGGGCAATCCAGCGTCGTAGATTCGGCTTTCAGGTTGTAGAGGTGGGTGTTGCTGCCCGAGGCAAGCTCCACTGTGAATACGTCACCGTGGGCTCCCGGGGCCGTCAGCGTTTCGGAGACCTCACCGGCGCCAACAGTTGTGGATTCTCTAAGGAACCCGTTGACGAAGATCCGGACGACCGCGTCAACGTCGGAGTTGCTGTTGTCGACCCGAACCTCCATGACGCCCGTCGCCAGGGCGAAATATCCGTAGTCGACGTAGGAACACGCCGTAGAAATCTCGACGATCGGGTCAAACAGGGGTGGCTCACAGTCAACGTCGAACTGCTGGAGTGAAGAACCTGGCTGCTGGGCTGGAACGGTGCCCTCATATCGACGACCTGAATCGTCCGGATCCGTGATCACCCATTTCAGGTACCAGTTTGCGCCTTCCGAAAGCGACGGAAGCTCGTATGGCTTGACGGTGAGGGGCGCTACCCATACTTCGTTTTCTTCTCCCTCGTCGACGAGGTCGATCACGGTGGTCAACAGGTAGACGACATCGACTTCAGATTGGGTGTTGTCGAGGACCACGGTTGGCGGGCAATCCGTCGCGATGACGTGAATCGCCGGGCAGAAGCGGGCCGGGGCGTCAGAAATTGACTGGTCCCAAACCTGGGGCGACCCGAGACCGAGGTCCTGTCCGTCCTCCCAGGCCATGGCCGTGACCCGGATGAGGAGTACCTGACCGGCAGGAGTCGTGATGGTCTGGTCGTAGTCGGAACTTGATCCGCCGATAACCACCTGGGCTCCCGACCCGTCAAGCCGGTTCGCATCGCTGCGGGTTCCGGCCCACGCGTCGACCGTGAAGTTGGCGTCGACCGCCGACAGGGTGTTGTCGAGGGTGATCTGCGCGGTTCCCGAATCGCAGTCGACCGTCACTTCGGCTGTCGGGTCGAAGGCGATGTCGGCGACGACGCCGGCGTCAGCTCGGTGCTCGTTGAGGCCCTCGACGAGGGCGAACGGTGTCGACACTCCGATGCTCCCACCAACCGGAGCGACGTCCGAGTCGGTTTCGTCGGCGAGGACGTTGTCCTCGTTGTTCTGCACCGTGTACCCGGCCGGAACGAAGCCGGACGGGAAGGTCGCGTCGGCATAGTCGACGGAAACCTTGTACTGCTGGGTATTCCTGGATAGGTCCTCGACCGGCACGTCGGCAATGAACCAGCGGTAGTCGCCGACGTCGCCACCACCCTCTGTCCCGTCACCGGTGATGGCGGTCCACACGTATCCGCCGGGTCCGTAGCGGACCTGCCCGTCTTCCTCTAGATAGTTGGTGGTGTTCGTAAGGGTTGCGACTGCTCCGGCTACATGTTCCTCGACACCGTCTT
>DUAC01000129.1:1623-17846 GCA_012961035.1 Acidimicrobiia bacterium | reverse complement strand
CAGCCATGTCCGAACCCCTGCTGGGACGGGCACTGGCCCTCGCCACCCTCCACTCCACGGTCTCTCCGGGCGACCACGTGGGACGTGGCGTGAGGACCCTTCGGTGAACATCCCGTCGGCCGGTGGAGCGGCCGACGCGGGTTCGGCGGCCGCCGCCGGAAAGGGCCGAACCTCCACCATCTCGTCGCTGCTCGGCGTCTGGGCCCTGTTCCTGGCGTTCCTACTCCTGCAGATAGGTAACGGCCTCCAGCGCATCCTGCTGCCGATGCGGGCCGAGTCGGAGGGTTTCAGCGCCGGCTCCATGGGCATCGTCATGGCCGTCCACTTCGCCGGCTACCTGGTCGGCGCCAAGGGCATCACCAGGGCACTGGCGTCGGTCGGCCACATCCGGGTGTTCGCAGCCCTGGCATCCACGTCTTCGGCCGCCGTGCTCGTGAACGCCGTGCTGGTGCTGCCGGCCAGTTGGGCCGTCGTCTACTTCGTGAGCGGGGTGTGCAATGCGGGCGTGTTGGTGATCCTGGAGAGCTGGCTGAACGACCGGGCCACCAACGAGACCAGGGGCAGCATCCTGGGCGCCTACATGATGTTCATGATGGGAGGGACGGCCATCGGGCAGCTCCTCCTGAACCTCGGCTCCGCCGACGGCTTCGGGCTGTTCGTACTGTCATCGGTCCTGATCTCGCTGGCAGTGGTGCCGGTGACGCTCTCGGCATCGACCGCGGCACCCGTGCCCAGCAGCGACTCGATGCCCCTCCGGGAGCTCTACAGGACCATCCCCGCTGCGGTGGTGGGCATCATCCTCTGCTCCTTCGTGCAGGCTGGCGCCACATCAATGGCGGCCGTGTTCGGCACTGAATCGGGTCTGGGTGCCGGCCGCATCACGTTGTTCACCTCAGCTGCCGTCATCGGTGCGATCACGCTCCAGATCCCCCTAGGACGCCTCTCGGACCGCTACCCGCGCCGTGCCGTGATCATGATCGTGGCCGCCACGTCATGCGGCCTGGCCGTCATCGGCGCCATCATCCCACCCTCGGGCATCGCCGTCCTCGTCGTGAACATGGCGTTCGGTGCATTCGTCTTCCCGCTCTACGGGCAGTTCATCGCCCTGGCCAACGACTGGGTACCACCCGAGAAGCGCGTGGCGGCCGCCTCGACCCTGGTGCTGGCGTCCAGCTTCGGTGCAATGGCTGCTCCCATGACCATCGGCCTGGCTCTCGAGGCCTTCGGGGCTGCCGGCTACTTCTGGTCGTTGGCCGTCTGCCTGGCAGTCCTGACCCTCTACCTCGCCTACCGGACCCGGATCCGCCAGGCCGTTCCCGTCGACCGCCAGTCCACCTTCCAGCCTGTGCTGGCCCGCTCGGGTGAGATCGCCCACTCGGTGGGTCGCTGGGTACTGCATCCCCTCGCCGGTTGGCACCACCACCATGACCATGAGGTGGACGAGCGGCATCCCAGCCACGGCTCGTGGCCCACCGACGGCGGCGAGGGCTGACGGGGCCACCCTGCCCAGCGACGACACCTGGTACGAGGGCGACACGAGGATCGGGGCCTGAGCGACCCACGGCCCGGGTCGGTCAGTGGATCCGGACCCAACCCTCCAACCTGATCCCCGAAGCCGGGTCGACCGTAGGGCAGTCATCCGGCCACTCGCCATCCAGCACCCAGGCGAGCCGACCCACGGAACCTTCGGCGTTGGTCCAACGGGTGGCCCCTTCGCACCGTGACGGTGTGCCCTCCGGAACCGTGGCCTGGGAGAACATCGCACCGGGAGCCCAGCCTGTCGGCAACCCGGCCGTGCTGTCCCAACGCTCGAAGGCATCCTCGCCGACCGTCAGCACCGCTGTGGCATCGTTGACCGGCCCGTAACCCGGCAAGGTCTGGAGGCGGGCCACCTCGGCCAGGAACCAGGCGTGGTCCACATAGGTGGTGGTGGCCAGGATGGCGCCCGGTCTGCCCTCATCGACAAGCCGCCAGCCGGCCATCTCCAGCCCCGTCTGATCGTTGATCCAGGCCAGCTGGCACACGAACGCCGCCAACCCGTCGTCGAGATGATCTGCCTGTAGCCATCGACGGCGTTGGAAGAGCTGCACCCCGGCAGTCTCGCCCATGGCCGCCCACAGCACGGTCCCGGACGCGACGATCGCCGGGCTGGACCAGCCCAGTGGCGTGCCCGACCCGACGAATCGTCAGGAGATGGTCAGAGGATGCGCCGGAGCACCAAGGAACTGCTCTCGATCGGATCCCCGACCGATGCAGCAAATGCGGCCTGCCGCTCATGGAAGCCAGGGTCGCTCGCTGCGGCAGCAGCGCGCTGATCCATATCCGAGATCGACTCGTAACCGAACGTGACCCGGACTGCCGGACCCGTCCCCCAGATGCTGACGCTCACCGACGCCGGGGTGCCGGCGAGGCTGTGGATGTAGTCCACCATTTCAACCGTAGAAGCAACGGCTCCCGCCAGCTGATGGAACTGGAACCGGCTCTCCTGGATGCCGACGATGTTCGGCGTCCCGGACATGTCACCTGCTCCGCCCACCACGTTCCACACCGAGTCCTCAGGGACGCCGGCCATGCACGCGGCGGCGGCTGCCACCTTGGTTCGGAACACCTCGTCCTCCTGGCCCCGCCGGGCCATCTCGTCGGAGAGGGCACCGAAGTCCTCACAGAGCGCTGAAACTCCGAGGCCGGCCGGCCCCAGGACAGACATCCATGCGTTGAACGAGAACGCTGAGTTCTCGTTGACGTGGGCAAGCGCATCGAGGAGCAGCGGAGCCGCCTCGGTGAACCTGTCCGGGGTGGGTGTCATGGCTCGATTCCAGACCTTCATGATCGGATCCCGTCCTCCTGGTCATGTCGCCGGCCGATCCGGCGAGGAGTCCACCGTCCCACGGAGAAGGGGGGGAATCAAACGTGTCGACAGGATCCCAGGTTTCTACAGGAGCCTCAGGCGACGCCCAGGATCCCCAGGGCCCGCTGCACGGCATCATCGGCGGCGAGGTCATCGTCGCGTTCCACCTGGGCCAGCATCGTGCGCCGCCTCAGGAAGTCCTCGGGTTCGAGGATCCGCTCGTGGTCCGCCATGACCCTCACCTCAGCTTCGGTGAGCGGCATCAGGCCGCCCATGGGGTCTCCGAGGGTCCGGTCCTCGCCCACCAGGTCCAGGGCCTGGAAGGCCCGCATGCCCTGCCTCCGCCAGAGGGTGGCCGCCACCCCTGTATCCATGCCGAGCTTCGCCGAGCGCTCGGTGAAGCGTCGCCTGGCCGTCCGTCCGGGTTCTCCGTACCAGCGCGTGGGAGGCGTTATCGGCTTCAGACCGCAGGACCTGGCGGCTTCGACGACCTCCTCGCCGACGTTCAGGCAGTCCGAGAGCTTGCCCCCCAGGATCGTGACCACGCCGAGTCCCCGGTGTGCCTCCACGGCGTGCTTCCGGGAGAGTTCGGTCCAGTCCCGCCCCTCAGAGGCGGCGCCGGGTTCCACGACGAGGGTCCGGACCCCGCACCGCTCGGCGATGACGTCCTCGTGTCCGAGGGGACGGGGCAGGTCGAGGCGTGCGTTGATCTGCTCCAGCAGGAACACCTTGTCCTCTTCGGTGACCGCCACCGACGGGTCATCCACCGGCGTGTCGGTCGTCCCGATGACGGACCTCTTCCCCATTGGCAGCACGTAGAACAGGCGCTCGTGGTCGTCGAAGAAGGCCAGGATCCGACCCGAGTCGGTGACCTGGGGCACGACGAGGTGGATTCCCTTGGAGAACACCAGGCGATGCTCGGTCGTCGTCCCGGTCAACCGTCCGACATCGGGCACGTACGGACCACCGGCGTTCACGACCATGGTCGCCGTGACCTCCAGGTCCCGGCCTCCCACGAGGTCGCGCAGGCCGATCCGCCAGCCGTCCGTGGCATGCGTGGCGGCCAGGACCTCGACCCTGTTGGCGATGACCGCCCCGTGACGGGTGGACTGCAGCGCCATCTCGGATACGAACCGGGCGTCGTTGTCGACCAGCAGGTAGTCGGAGTACTCGATGCCACCGCGCACCATCGAGGTGTCCACCGCCGGCTCGAGGCGCTCGATGGTGACTGAGGAACGGTGCCGCGGCGGCTGTGTGGCGAGTCTCCCCAGGCCCCAGTAGGCAACTGCCCCCATTGATGCGAACCAGGGCGGGAACGGCGCCCCGTGGTCCATGGCAGCCAGGAACCGGGTCTCGGCCAACCGGGTCGGGAACGCCTTGGCGAGACGGTTCCGGGAGTCGCAGAGGTCGGCCACCAGCTTCAGGTCTCGGCTCTCCAGGTATTTGAAGCCACCCCACACCATGCAGGAGGACTCCTGGCTGGTCCCCGATGCGAAGTCGTGGCGTTCCACCATTGCCACCCGCAGGCCATGTGATGAAAGCGCCAGGGCCGAGACGGCACCGTTGATCCCGCCGCCCACCACGAGGGCGTCGAAGGTTCCGCCATCCAGGGCGTCGAGCGCCGTGGCTCGCCGGTCCGGTGCCTGTTCCACGGCCTAGTTGTAACCGGTTCCGGACCGTCTGGACACCCCGAGGAGGCCCGGGTGGCTTCCGTCCGAACCGGACACGCCCACCGGAGGCAGGTCAGCCCACCGCCGTTGGGTCGGGCTGGCTCTCCGTGGCCGTCCGGCCCAGGATGAACGCGGCTGCCCGGTCCAGTGCCGTCCGGGACTCGGGAAGCATCGGGGCCAGGAATTGGTAGACGTGCCACATGCCTTCGGCCACGTCCAGGTCCACCTCCACCCCGGCCGCCTCGGCGCGATCCGCCAGCATCGTCGAGTCCGACAGCAGCGTCTCGTCGGCACCCACCTGCACCAGCATCGGCGGCAGGCCGGTGAGGTCGGCGAAGAGCGGTGAGATGCCCGGGTGGCCGGCGTCCTGGGTTCCCCTGTAGCCGTCGACCATGTCGTCCATCAACTTGAGGTGTCCCTCGATGCCGGCCCGGGGAATGAGCGGGTCGACCGACCTCTTCGTCTCATGTGACTCCCCGGAGAGCGTCAGGTCGGTCCACGGCGAGAGCAGGTAGAGGCAGGCCGGGAGCGGATCTCCGGCCTCCCGGGCGGCGACCATGGTGGCCAACGTGGCACCACCGCCGGCCGAGTCCCCCGCCACGACAAGTGAGCTCGGCTCCACCTCCGCCAGGAGTGCCCGGTAGGCGGCCAGGCAGTCCTGGATAGCCGCCGGGTACGGGTGCTCCGGCGCCAGCCGGTAGTCGATCACCGTGGCCGTCGCACCGAGGCGGCTGACGATCTGGGAGACCAGCCCCAGGTGGCTCATCGGCGAGCCCATGTTGTAGGCGCCGCCGTGCAGGTAGAGGATGTGCAGCCCGGACGGTTCAGACCTCGGGGTGACCCGGATGGCGGGGACACCACCGACCGTCACCTCCGACCAGTCGGCCACGTTGCGCCTGGTGAACCGCCCGAACCTCTCCAGGCCGGTACGCATCTTCTCCAGGGAGTTGTCCGGCCCCAGGACGAACCACCGCAGGGTGTTGCGCAGGAAGCTGGATCGAATGCTCATGGGAACCTCTCTGATCGTGGCAGCCAGATCAAGCTAGTCAGGGTGATTCCCCTACCGGGGCGTCGGGCCATGCCGGCGACCCATACAGCCGGGGCCCTGACGGGTCAGCGGATGCTTCCCTACCCGTGCGGCAACGTCCGGGTCGGCTCACGGAGCGCGCAGGATCCGGGTCTTTCCGAAGATGCTGCCGAAGACGATCCGTCCCTCCTCGTCCAGGTGGACGCCGCCTCCGAGGGTGTTGAACCTGGAGTCCCCGAGGACCCAGTGTCCACGGGCCTCGCCGGTGGTCCAGTCCAGCGCCTCGATGGTCCAGAGGCCGTGGCGCGTGCCGCACGTGTAGACGGTGTCGGCGCCCTGGCTGACGTACGGCACCGAGTTTGGCGAGCTCACCTCGGTGTTCACCCAGGCCTCCCGGAACTCCCGGGCCTCCGGATCCCACTCGTACTTGTGCAGGCCGAACGGCGTGTAGCGCCCGTGGTGGCCGAGGAAGAAGCAGAGCAGACGGGCCCCGCGGGCCGGAAGCCAGTCGGGGAGGGAGCCGGGCTCGTTGTTCACGGTCATGGCCCCGTAGCCGGACACGGTTATCGACTGCTCGGT
Organism: Acidimicrobiia bacterium; assembly: GCA_012961035.1. Taxonomy (GTDB): domain Bacteria; phylum Actinomycetota; class Acidimicrobiia; order Acidimicrobiales; family MedAcidi-G1; genus UBA9410. The sequence continues at coordinate 11,722 of DUAC01000129.1, read as the reverse complement.
CTGGATGGCAGGCAGGCTCGGATCGCCCATGTTGGCCGGGCCCATTCCGGCGATGCGACGCGACGGAGCACCGGGCAGCTGCTCCCAGTCCTCAGGAATCGAATCGCGCCAGAACAACGTGATGTTCACGACCTCGTCGCCATCGCCGATCACGACGAACCTGTCCTCGTCGGGGCCGAAGCCCATGAGCGACGGTGTGGTGCCCGAGCCCCGCCCGGTGCCGTTGCTGTAGGAGGCGCTCCATGCTCCATCGGCCTCGTCCAGGGAGAACCGATCACCGGTCCAGACCACCCGGTGGGTGTGGTCGACCGAACTGATGTAGATCCCGCCGGAGTCGTCGCAGCAGAGGCTGGTCCGGACCCAGCCGTAGCCGGTGTTGCCCCGCTCGGCCTCCATGCGGGCGCAGTGTCCGGCGGCCTGTTCGGCGGCCCCCGGTATCCGGATGGCCACGTGGTCGGAGAAGTCCCGGGCCAGGCTGACCAGCCACCCATGGTCCGTGGAGAGCACCAGGCGACCGTCGGGGGTGATGTTCACCCCGACGAAGAACCCCTCCACCTCGGGAGGCTTCTCCCAGCGGGCCACCTCGACAATGGCAGAGCCGCGGTCCGACGGATCCACCTCGGCGTAGGCGACTGCACAGGTCTTACGGCCCAGGAACAAGGTCTGGTTCACATCCAGGAGGGCGTAGACGCCGTCCAGGCCGGTCATGAAGCGGCTGGCCAGGTCCACGGCGTGGCCGACCGCCTCATCCCCGGAGAGGTCGTCCAGTCCGGCGACGCCCGCCTCCCAGTCCTCCCTCGTGGAAGGCTCCCCGCCTCCCACGTCAAGGGTGGCCAGCACCTCGAGGGTGTCGTAGTCCAGCTTCACCAGCCGTTCGCGACCATTGCTCCAGATCACCCGCCTCCCGTCCGGGTACACGCCCGATATGAGCCCGCCGAAGTGCCCGGGACCCAGCCATGTGTGCTGTACGTCCTCGAATGCCAGGGCCTCCCCCGCATGGGGGCCGCCAGAGGGCAGCGCTCCGGCGATGGTCGTGCAGTCCTGCTGGTCACAGCGGCCGTGGGCGATCGGGTTCTGGCTGTCGGCCAGATAGGGGTTGTGATAGCCGACGGTCATGGTTCCTCCGGGCTCCAGGCCGACTCAGGCGGCCATCGGCCCGCCGGCCAGGTGGACGCGCTCGACCACCCGCTGGCCGTCGAAGTCGAACAGGGCGTAGTGCTGGGTGCTGCGGTTGTCCCAGGCCACCACGTCGCCTTCGGCCCAACTGTGCCGGTAGGTGAACTCCGGTCGGGTCACGTGTCGGAGCAGAAAGGGGAGGATGGCCAGGCTCTCCTCGGGCGGAAGGTTCATGATTCCACGGGTGAAGATGTCGTTCACGAAGAGGATCCGGCGCCCGGTCTCCGGATGCGTCACGACCACCGGATGCACCGCCTTGGCGTCAGGCCCCTGGTCGTGGAGTGCCCTGCGGCCCTCGAGGAGCCCCTTCATGCCGTTGGAGAGGTCCTCGTAGGCGGCACAGCAGTTCGTCCAGAGTGTGTCACCACCGTTGTCCGGCGAGGTCCGCATGCAGAGCACGGCGGCACTGGGAATGACGTCCCGGAAGGTCCCGTCGGTGTGCCACTTGTCGGCCTTGTAGCCACCGGCGCTGTCGAAGCGGCAGATGAGGGGGTGGTCGGGGCGCTTCGGCAGGTGGTCCTCCGGTTGGATCGGCTCGCCGAACGCACCAGCCAGGGAGACGTGCTGCTCCGGGGTCGGATGGAGGTTCCTCATGACCACCACATGGTGGTCGAGCATCGCAGCATGGAGTTCAGCGCGGGCAGCCTCATCGTCCAGCAGGAGCCCCAGGTCGGCGTCCATGACCTCGACGCCGATGCGTCCCGACAGCCGTCGGAGTCGTAGCCGGGTGGTCGTGGTGTCGGTCATGGTCTCGCCTTCTCCGGCTCTTTAGCGGCATCCGTCATGGTGGTCGTGCCGATACCCGTCGCGCTCCGGTCGGTGCGGTGCCGCCACCATGCGCTCGAGCCGATGCCCTCCAGTCGCTCAAAGCCCCGCATGAGGTCACGCACCGCGGAGAGGCCGGCGTCATCGTCCACCCCGGCGAAGACCAGCTCGTAGCGGCCCAGGAGGTCCTCGAACTGGGCGTCGTGGGCGCTGGCTCCGGCCACTGTGAGGGCCACGAGGCGACCTCGTCCATCGGTCGGGTCGGGCCGTCGTTCGATCCAGCCCCGGCGCTCGAGGCGTCGCAACGTGGCGGTGAGGCCACCCGAGGTCTGGACGATCCACTCCCCGATCAGGGTCGGGCTGATGGCATCGGCGTCGTGGTTGGCCAGGAGCATCAGGACGGCTGCCTCCGCAGAGGTGCAGTGGTGCCGACGGTGGTGGTCGGCGAGGAACTGCTCGTTCAATCGCCCGAGGCGTGTCAGAAGGAGCCCGAGGGTCGCTGTGGCCATGGTCTGAGGCTAACTCAATTCTATCTTGCTGGCAAGGTACATGGGAATTGAGCGCTCCCCCGTCCGATTCCCCTGCGGGGGCCACCGGCACTACCGTCCCCGGCACATCCCGACCCACGCCCACACCCAACAACAGGAGAGCCCCATGCCCTTCGCCGAAGTGAACGGCCAGAACATCCACTACCAGGACACCGGAGGCGACGGGCCGGCCATCATCCTCAGCCACGGGTTCGGAATGGGTCATGAGATGTGGATCCACCAGATCGACCCGCTGGTCGGGGCCGGTTGGCGGGTCGTCACCTACGACGAGCGTTCCTGGGGCCAGACCACCCACACAGAGCCCTTTGACTACTGGGACCTGGCCGCTGACGTGGTCGCCCTGATGGACCATCTGGGTATCGACCAGGCGGTCCTCGGCGGAATGTCCCAGGGGGGCTTCCTCTCCATGAGGGCCGCCCTCGCCACGCCGGAGCGGGTGCGGGCCATGGTCCTGGTGGACACCGAGGCCGAGGTCTATTCCGACGAGGACCGGGCGCAGTTCCAGGCGCTGTTCGACGCCGCCATCGCAATGGGCCTGACCGGCGAGGTCGGCGACGTGCTCGCGATGACCCTGTTCGGTCCGGGCTTCGCCGATGTCCGCTACTGGAGGGGCAAGTGGACCGCCAAGCCGATCGGCGCCTGGCTTGGGGCCAAGGAGTGCCTCTTCGAGCGGGACGACATCCTGGATCGCCTCGGCGAGATCACGTGCCCCAGCATCGTGTTCCACGGTGACGCCGACGTGGCGATTCCGGTCGAGCGGGGCCAGCGGGTCTCGGACTCGATGTCGGGGCCGTCCACCTTCGTGGTGGTTCCGGGCGCTGGCCACTCCAGCAACCTCGAGGCACCCGATCTGGTAAACCCGGCCATGCTGGAGTTCCTGGCCGGCCTCGACTGACCTACGAACCCGACCCGGCTGGCCTCAGGTGCCCACGCCGGGCCCTGGTTCCCAGGACGAGCCTCAGGTTCCCAGGACGGGCCTGAAGCCCGTGATCGCGACCCTCTCGAACAGCCCTGCCAGGGCATAGGGGTCCCCCGCAGCGAACTCCTCGGCAGCCTCCCGGGACTCGACATCAAGGACTATGAGCGACCCGCACATGGCGCCGTCGTCGTCCAGCAGCGGTCCCCCATAGAGGAGGTCGAAGCCCCCGACGTAGGCGAGGTGCTCCGATCTGGTGCGGGCCCGGAGGTCTCCGGCATCGCTCCGGTCCAGGGCGTGGATCACGTACGGCATGGTCAGCTCCCGTTGTAGTGGCTGGGTAGGTGGTGCTGGTCAGGCTCCAGGCGGTGCAGGAGACCGTGATCCAGATCCTCGAAGTGCTCCCGGGTGGTCGCCGGATGGCGGCTCAGGCATCCTGCTGGTCACGGGAGAGGGCCTGCAGGGTGGCCAGGTCGAAGCCTGCCAACTGTTTGTAGGCGTTCGCCTCGCGCTCCAGGTCGCCGGTGGGCACACAGGTGTGTTGACCCCGGCAGGTGCGGTCACAACGATCCTCCACCCACTGCATGACGCGCTCGGGTCCCGCCTGCCTGTTGGCCAGGACGAGCCTGCTGGTCGACTCCAGGCGGGCCGCCTCATAGGCCTCCAGGGCGGCTGGAACCCCCATGTCGGCCGACAGGGCATCGGCCAGTGCCTCGCCGTCCAGAATGGCCTGGCTGGCGCCGTTGCTCCCGTTGGGGCGCATCGGATGGGCTGCGTCACCCAACAGGGTCACGCGCCCGTCCGACCACCGGTCCAGCGGGTCACGGTCCACCATCGGGAACTCGTAGGCCACCTCCGTCGACGCCAGGAGCTCGCCTACATGGATCCAGCCGAAGTCCCAGTCGGCGAACCACGGGGCGATCTCGCCAGGGTCCACCGCTGCGTTCCAGTCGGCGGTGGCCACGTCGAGGTCCACGGGCCGCTCCGCCACCCAGTTCGTAAGCACCGTGCCACCCGGCTCCAGCGGCCCACGGATCGGATACACGACAGCCTTCTGAAGGTCGTGGCCGGCCATGAACATGGTTCGACCGTCCAGGAAGGGTGGGGCCTCCACGGCACCCCGCCACAGGACCAGGCCTGAGTAGCGGGGCGGCCCCTCGTCATGCACGAACGATCGCCGGAGCACTGAGTGGAGGCCGTCAGCACCTACAAGGACCTCCCCCTCGTACTCCCCCACCGCCGTCCCCGATCGGCGGTCCACGAAGCGCGCCACCACCCGGTCAGCATCCTGCTCGAAGCCATCCAGATGGTGGCCGGTCAGGACCCGATCGGATCCCAGGGCCCGGCGGACCGCCTCTAGGAGCACCATCTGGAGGCGACCGCGGTGCATCGAGTACTGCGGCCAGGGGTTTCCGGCGGCCAACCCCCGAGGCTCGGACCAGATCATGACGCCATCGTCGGAGCAGAACCGCAGCTCCGAGGTGGCCACCGCGGCCGCAGCCAGCTCAGCCTCCAGGCCCAGATCATGGAGCACCCGGACCGAATGGGGCAGCAGGTTGATGCCGACACCCAGCTCTCGGGGCTCCGACACCGTCTCGAACACCGTCACCTCGTGGCCCGCCCGGTGCAGGCACAGGGCAGCGCTCAAACCACCAATGCCACCGCCCGCCACCAGGACCGGACCCATGCTCAGACCCCGCCCGTCGCGGTGAAGGCACCGGTTGTCATCGCTCAGGCACCCTGATCGGGCGTGGTGGCTCGCGTCACGGGTCGGAACCTAGGCCCCCGGTGATCCGCTCCGGCATCCATCGCACGATCGGACGTCTCGCCGACCACCAGCAGGAGCCAGGTCACGCCAGCGGCCATCACCACCGCCAGGGCCACCGCCGCCGGTCCCAGACCACCGGCACCGGCGACCACGCCGACCAGCAGGGGGCCCACGATCCGACCAGAGTCGGTCAGGAGCGAGATGGCTGCCAGGAACGAGGCGGTTCCCTCCTCCGGCGCCACATCGCTACCGAGGGTGAACAGGGAGCCCGAGCTGAGGCCGTTTCCCACCCCCATGACCAGACCGGCCACCAGCACGGCGGTCGGGGAATCCGCCGCGGAAAGGAGGAGGAACCCGATCGCCAACAGGCCGTACGCGGGAACCATGGCAGCAAGACGCCCGAGGCGGTCCATCACGTACCCCGACACCGGAAAGAGCAGCAGGTCAGCCGCGTACCCGGCAGCCACCAGGACGCCTACAGCCGAGGGCCGCAGGCCGAGGCCCACCCCGACCAGCGGGAGGAGGACCATCCGCCCCTCCCGTGCCGCCATCGCAAGTGCTCCGAACACTCCGACGGCCATCAGGGGTCGACGATGCGTGCGGACCACGGACCCCAGACCCGGACCACCCACACCTCTCGGCGCCACCTCCCGCTCCGGCCTACGGACGGTCGGGATGACGGCTGGAAGTCCGATGGCCGCGCCGAGGCCGGCTGTTGCGATCGTCCACCGGCCTCCCACCACATCGACCAGGACCCCACCGCAGGCGGTGCCGACCAGGACCGAGAGGCGCATGGAGCCACCCATCATCGACATCGCCCGGCCACGCAGCCAGACGGGAACGCGTCGGGTCAGGTCGGCCTGCCGGGAGAGCATCACGCCGATCGAGCCCACGCCGAAGGCCATGTGCCCGAGTCCCAGGGCCACCACGTCCCCGAGGATGGCCATGGTGGCCGAGGCCAGGATCATGAGGAGGAGGGAGCCGCACGCCACCCGGGCCGGACCGGACCGATCCACCAGTCGTCCGACGATGAGTGCGCCGCCGGCCGCACCGGCGCCGCCGGCTCCGGCCACCACGCTGGTCACCACATAGCCGTGGCCCCCGCTCAGCAGCCATATGGGAAGCGCCACGAGCAGGATGCTCATGCCGAGGCTGGCCGCCATCCATGGCGCGTAGATCGGCCAGACGTGCGGCGAGAGCGACCTGAAGCCCATTCGGGTGGACGTTAGGCGCATGCGCCGAGCGACCGTCACACGGCGGTGGGACACTTGGAACATGGCAGCCACCCTTGTCGAGATAGTCGTGTCGGGGCCCGACCCGGAAGGTCGCTGGCACTGGAGGCTGAAGGACGGTTCGGGTGGATACTCCACGGCACCTGCCGACCTCGTCGACCCCGAGTGGGAGAACGGTGCGGTCCTGCTCCGACCGGTCCAGCGGACTCCGGGTGGCCATCGCCTCGTCGCCCCGGTCCGATCTGTCGAACCCGAGCCCGCTCCCCTCCTCCTCAACGGGGAGCCGTTCGAGCCGCCGCCCGACCGCGACCTGGAGCCCGGAACCGTCGCCATCGCCCGGGTCCGGTTCACCGATCGCCCCGGTGGGACGGACGCAGGCACCGAGGCCAAGCGTCGACCCGTCGCCATCGTCTCGGTCGGCCCACACACGGTGACGGTCCGCGCCGTCTTCAGCCACAACACCCAGGGTCGTGGCTCCAGGCTCCTGGACGGTGGGATAGCCGGGCTCAGGCCCGACTCCATAGTCGACGATGCAGAAACGGTCGTGGCCCTTGCCGACATCGGCGGGATCATCGGATACCTCTCGACGAGGGACCGCCGGCGCCTCGGCCTGGACATCTGATCGTCGGGCCCACCTTCTCCCACCACAGCCACGGCCCGTAACGTTGCTACAGCCGACCTGCACGGGTCGCGTCAACGCTGAGCTACCCGGAGGTCACGGTGTCAGGACTCGAACTGCTGGTAGACGGCCTCGACTTCGGGGAAGGGCCCCGCTGGCACGACGGTCGTCTCTGGTACTCGGACTTCTACCAGCACCGCATCTACGCGGTATCGGCGGAAGGTGAGCGCCAGACCATGCACGAGCTGGGTGACGAGCAGCCGTCCGGCCTGGGCTGGATGCCGGATGGATCGCTCCTGGTCGTAGCCATGATCGCCCGGCAGGTGCTGCGCTTCGACAACGGCGAGGCCACGGTCCACGCGGACCTCTCGGAGATCGCCAGCTGGCACTGCAACGACATGGTCGTAGCCGCCGATGGAACCGCCTACGTGGGCAATTTCGGCTGGGACATCGAACACGACCGTGGGCACCCCATGGCTGCGACCCTCGCCATCGTCCGGCCGGACGGCTCGGTGGAGGCCGGACCCGGGGACCTCCTCTTCCCGAACGGCTCGGTCATCACGCCCGATGGCGGCACCCTCATAGTCGGCGAGACGTTCGGCGCCAGGTACACGGCGTTCGACCTTGGCCCCGATGGGCGACCCGGTAACCGCAGGGAATGGGCGGACGTACCGGGCACCGCCCCCGACGGTTGCACCCTCGACTCCGCCGGAGGCATCTGGTTCGCCGACGCTGCCGGCTCCGGCGTCATACGGGTCCTGGAGGGCGGCACCATCACCGACCGCCTGCCCACGCCCCAACCTGCCTACGCCTGCATGCTGGGAGGCGACGACGGTCGGACCCTGTTCATCCTCACCGCACCGGGCGCAGGAGCCGACCGGGCCGGCACCGGTGAGGGCTGCATCTGGACCACCACCGTGGAGCACGCCGGAGCCGGGCTCCCATGACCCGCAGGATCACGATCACGCCCATCACCCCGATCCTGGGTGCCGAGGTGCACGGAGTCGACCTGTCCGAGGGCATGGACGACTCCACGTTCGCCATCCTCCACGAGGCGTTCCTGGACCATGGTGTCCTGGTGTTCCGGGAGCAGGGCGCTATGGCTCTCGACGTCCAGGTTGACTTCGCCCTTCGGCTGGGGCCACTCCACGGGCATCCGGCGGCGCCGGCCGAGCACGAGAACCCAGCGGTGTTCCTCATCAGGACCCACCGCGACTCCCCGATCTCCAACGGCAACGGTTGGCACTCCGACGTCTCCTGCGACGAGCGGCCACCATCGGCGACCCTGCTACAGGTCCACGTGCTTCCGGAGGGAGGCGGCGGAGACACCCTCTTCGCCGACATGGAGGCCGCCTACGCCACCCTCGAACCGGAGTTGCGGCACCGCCTCTGCGGCCTCTCGGCCCACCACGCCTCGGAGCACGTCTACCGCGGGCGCTATGCGGATCGGGGTGCCGAGGACGAGGGCACCACCTATCCCGAGACGGTCCACCCCGTGGTCCGAACCCATCCGGAGACGGGCCGGCGGTGCCTCTTCGTGAACCCGTCGTTCACCGTCGGCATCGAGGGCCTGGACGAAGGAGAGGGCAACGACCTGCTGTCGCGACTGCACGCCCACTGCGCTCGACCGGAGTTCCAGATCCGGCTTCGCTGGAACCGCAACGACGTGGCGCTGTGGGACAACCGTCGGGTCCAGCACTTCGCCATCTGGGACTACTGGCCGGACGAGCGCTGCGGCCACCGGGTGACGGTGCAGGGTGACCGTCCGTTCTTCGACCCCGAGGGCGACGACCCACCGCCGTCGCCGCTGCGAATGTCAATCGGGCGCCTGGCCTGAAAGGGCCCGCCACCTCGGGGAACCCGTCCCGGGCAGGTGGGTCCACCTCTTTCGGCAAGCCGTCCCGAGCAGCCGGAACCGGTCGGCGACTCCCCCGGTCCCGAGCAGTCGGCCTCAGTCGGTGATGGCCTCGGTCTCAGCCAACCGCACGAGGGGTATCACCCGTTCGGTCTTCGCCTGGTAGTCGGCGTACCAGGCCCGGTCCTCCAGCATCGCTGCCCACAGGGCGTCGCGCTCCGGCCCGGCGTCCAGGACCTCCTGCTCCGACCAGAACATGCCTCCCTGGATCCGAACCCGGACCCTGGGGTTGGCCGTCCCGCAGGTTCAGGACCCATGACGGATCCCGGGTCGCCCCGGCGAAGGACCCGACCACGATGCGGTGCCCTTCGGCGTCGCGCCAGAACGGCAACGCCACCTTGTGTTCGTTGCCGGACCGACGCCCGATGGTGTGGAGCAGGACGTGGTGCATGCCGGCCACACACCAGACCGCCTCGTCGTCGGACATCTCCAGGCCCATGACGTGGCCCCTCGAGATCTGGATGATCTCCTCGTGGGAGGGGGTCTCCCACTCCATCTCGACCTTCTGGCTGGGTCCCTGCGGGGAATCATCACTCATGCGGGAGGACCGTACTCCCGGCCCGGTCCGATGACCTGACCCGACGTCAGGTCCCGGCAGCGCGAGCGTCCTGTCGGCCCGGTTCCGACTGGGCTACCGACTCCTCCGGCCGCGACAATCATCTCGACCCCGGAGGCACGATGTCCCGTCGACCTAACGTCATCCTCATCAACTGCGACGACCTGGGCTACGGCGACCTGGGTTGCTACGGGTCCACGCAGCACCACACTCCCGCCCTGGACCGGATGGCCGATGAGGGGGTCAGGTTCACCGACTTCTACATGGCGTCACCGGTCTGCTCGCCCAGCCGGGCCGCGATGCTCACCGGGAGCTACCCGCTGCGCGTCGGCTTCGGAGGCCGGAGCATCGACAACGCACCGGTGCTGTTCCCCGGCCAGGCCCAGGGGCTGCACCCCGAGGAGATCACCATCGCGCGGCTCCTCCAGGACGCCGGCTACGCCACCCGGCTGATCGGCAAGTGGCATTGCGGCGACCAGCCCGGGTTCCTACCCACCCGGCACGGCTTCGATGGCTGGTTCGGGCTGCCGTACAGCAACGACATGGGTCGCCAGGCACGGCCCGAGGATGGGCTCTCCTACCGGGAGATCATGGCCCGACTCGG
>DUAC01000129.1:0-1600 GCA_012961035.1 Acidimicrobiia bacterium | reverse complement strand
CGAAGGATTCCCCGATGCTCGCAGAGCGGCCGCCACTGCCCCTGATGCTGGATGCCGACGTGGTCGAACAGCAGCCCGACCAGGCTGCCCTGACCGAGCGCTACGTGGAGGACGCCGTCGCCTTCATCCGGACCAACCGGGACAAGCCGTTCTTCCTATACCTGGCCCACATGTACGTCCACCTGCCGATCTACGTGCAGGACCGCTTCGTCCGGGACTCCAGCAACGGCCGCTACGGCGCTGCCGTGCACTGCATCGACTGGTCGACCGAGGTGCTGTTGGCCGAGCTCAGGACCCTCGGCCTCGACGAGGACACCGTGGTCATCTTCACCAGCGACAACGGTGCCCTGATCCGTGAAGGAGGCGGGAGCAACGGTCCGCTGCGGGCCTCCAAGGGCACTACGTGGGAGGGCGGCCAGCGGGTCCCCTGCATCGTCAGATGGCCCGGCACGGTGCCGCCGGCCCGGGTGGTTTCCGACGTCGCCAACGCCATGGACCTGTACCCGACGATCGCCGGATGGTGCTCCGTGGACGTACCCGACGACCGGACCCTGGACGGACGGGACCTGGGTGGGCTGCTCTCCGGCGGAGATGGTCCCGGAGCGAACCCGTTCTTCTACATCCTGGGGGGCAACATCGAGGCCGTGCGCCTGGGGCGCTGGAAGCTCCACGTCCGCAAGTGGAACGAGGAACGGGTGAGGCTCTACGACCTGGAGGCCGACATCGGCGAGCGGAACGACGTGGTCGACGAGCATCCCGGGGTGGTGGCCGAACTACTCGCCCTCATCCACGCCGCCAGGCTGGATCTGGGAGACGACGCCTCCGACGTTGCCGGAACAGGGGTACGCCCGGTCGGCCGGGTCGCCAATCCGGTGACCCTCACGACATTCGATCCCGACACCCCCTACTTCATGGCTGAATACGACCTACCCGACCGGGGCTGAGAAGAACCACCCCACATGCGCGGGCCGGCCCGGACAGGCCGACCCAGACCTGATACAACGACCCGGCCACGACAAACGGAGCCGCGATGACGATCGTGTTCGTACACGGAAACCCGGAGACAGATGCGATCTGGTCCGAGCTCGTAGGCGAGCTGGCCGATCGGGGCGTGGACGGGGTGGTCCTCCTGACGCCCCCGGGGTTCGGTGCACCCGTCCCGGACGGCTGGGGCGCCACCAGATCCGAGTACCGCGACTGGCTGGTGCGGGAACTGGAGTCGATCGTGGAGTCCAGCGGCCCCGCGGACGTCGTGGGCCACGACTGGGGCGCAGGCCACGTCTTCGGAGCCCTGGCCGCACGCCCGGACCTGTTCCGGACCTGGTCCACCGACTGCGTCGGGCTGCTGCACCCGGACTACGTATGGCATGACATGGCGCTGGCCTGGCAGGCACCGGAGATCGGCGAGCAGGTGGTGGAGGCCATGCGATCGGCCGATCGTGAGGAGAACGCCGCCGGCATGGTCGCCCTCGGCATGAGCAGGCAAGCCGCTGCGGCGACAGTCGATGCCATGGACGCCGGCATGGCCCACTGCATCCTGGGCCTCTACCGATCGGCCGCACAGCCCGCCATGCAGGAGCTCGGAGAGGTGCTGGCGGTA
>DUAC01000128.1 GCA_012961035.1 Acidimicrobiia bacterium | reverse complement strand
AGTGGGCGAAGAAGGCGATCACGTAGCCGGTGCCATCGCCCGGACGGACCTGCACCGTGTCCCCGTTGAAGGTGGTGGCGTCGAAGTCGGGAGCCAGATGGCCGACAGCAGCATCGCCGTCTGTCCCCGCGAACGCCGGCAGTCCCTCGCCGAACACGGCGACCGCACCTGTCTCCTGGCCGCCCGGATCGCCAGGGGGATCACCACCACCGAGGGTGAGGGAAGCCACCAGGGCCAGGACGACGGCCCCGACGAGTGCAAGGAGGATCGTGCGGCCCGGACCTGACCGGCCGGTCGACTCCTGGGTGGGTTCGTCGGTCATCGGGACTGTCTCATGGTCGGGCATCCTCGCGGGTCGACGGAGTCATGTCACGGTCCGCGGCACCAGCGGCCAGCACCAGTGCGGTCACGGCGGCGAACCCGCAGAACGCCATGAACGGGATCGAGACGAACCCGAACTGGTCGACCCACTGCCGTGTACAGGGAGCGGCGACGTCGCACGATGAACCCTGCTCCGGGAACAACTGCAGCTGGTAGTGGTAGGCGGACACGAGGAGTCCGGTCACCGAGAATGGCAGCACCCGCCAGCGCGGATCCGGGTCGCTCCTCCACGTGGCGACGCCCAGGATCACGACGAGCGGATACATGGCGATGCGCTGGTACCAGCAGAGCTCACATGGCACGAAACCGCCCACCTCCGAGAACCAGAGGCTGGCGGCGGTCGACACGGCGACCACAGAGAAGGCCAGGCGAAGCGTGTCGGTCCGCAACCCTCGGAGGCGCCGGCGGCCAGCACTCGTGGCTCCGAGGGCGACCACACCGATCGTGACGGCCATTGCCACCAGCGCCAGCAGGGCGGTGAAGAGGGACATCTGCTCTACGGACAAGGCCACCGAACCTACAGCCACCGGTGGTCCGACACCGCGACGCTCCCCCCGATGGAGCACTCGCCTATGGGGCCGACGGGGCTGGCGTGGTAGGAAGCATTCGATGCCGAGACGAGCCGTGATCACCGGATGGGGCCGTTGCGTGCCGCCGGTGACGTTGTCCAATGCCGACCTGGAACGGCTTGCGGACACCGATGATGAGTGGATCGTCCAGCGGACCGGCATCCGGAACCGGCGACTCTCACACGTCGAGGCGACGGACCTGGCGGAGCTGGCGGCCCGACGCGCTCTGGCATGCGCGGGCATGGAGGCCTCCGACCTGGACCTGATCGTGGTCGCCACCTGCACACCCGAACTGCTCTGTCCCAGCACCGCGGCCACGGTCCAGGACCGGATCGGCGCTATCGGCTCGGCCGCCTTCGACCTGAACGCCGCCTGCTCCGGCTTCGTCTACGGCACCTCGGTGGTGGCCGGGCTGATCCAGGCGGGGTTCGCCGAGAAGGTGCTCCTCATCGGTGCCGAGAAGCTCCACTTCGCCATGGACTACCGCGACCGGAGCACCAGCATCCTGTTCGGTGACGGGGCCGGCGCCGCCGTGTTCGAACCCTCCGAGGACGGCGCGGGCGTGCTGGCCGTGGACCTCGGCGCCGACGGTGGCAAGGGCTCCACGATGGTCATCAGGTCCATGGGCTCACAGGGCGAGCCGGGGCCCACCAACGACCCGGAGACGTTCAGACTCCACTTCGAGGGTCAGGCCGTATTCAAGATGGCGGTGCAGAGCATCTCGGCCTCAGCCCGTCGGGTCCTGGAACTGGCGGGCCTGACCGCCGACGATGTGGACCTGGTGGTCCCCCACCAGGCCAACGCCAGGATCATCGAGTCGGCCACCCGACGCCTCGGGATCGAAGCGGATCGGGTCTTCATGAACATCGCCGAGTTGGGCAACACGGCTGCGGCATCGATCCCGATGGCCATCAGCGATGCACTGGACGCCGGGCGGGTACAGCCCGGCGACACCATCATTCTGACAGCCTTCGGCGGTGGCGTGACGTGGGGTTCAATAGCCCTGAAGTGGGGTGACAGGACGGAGCCGGTCGGAATCCACGTCGGCGAACTGCCAGACACCGACATGACCGTGTTCGACCTGCTCCGGGAGAACCTGGACTTCTACGCACCCCTCCACGTAGACGAGCCGCCCATCTCCTGAGCTGACCTCGGAGGGCTCCGGCAGACGGCTAGGCCGACCGACCTCCGGCCCGACGGTCAGTCGATGGTGATGACCATGGCACCAGTGTGGGCCTTGGCCACGAAGGCCTCCTGGGCTTCCCTGAACTCCGTGAGCGGCCAGGTGGCGGCCACCACCGGTCGCACCTCGCCACGCTGGATGTAGCCGACGAGGGCCTCGAAGACGGCCGGCTCGTACACCGTGCAGCCGTAGAGCTCCAGGTCGTTCAGGTAGAGCGTCCGGAGGTCCAGGTCCACGATCGGTCCGGCGATGGCCCCCGCAGTCGTGTACCGGCCTCCCCGGCGCACGGCATCCAGGAGCGGGGCGAAGTCGGTGCCGCCCACGACGTCGGCCAGGACGTCCACAGTGCCTCCGGCTGCCTCGACGACAGCGTCCGCCAGGTCCGCCGATGCCCGGTCCACGCACACGTCGGCCCCGCAGGCCGAGACATCGGCGAACTTCGCCGCGCTGGTCACCGCCACGACCCGGGCACCCCGAAGCTTCGCCAGCTGCACCAGCGCCGAACCGACGCCACCCGACGCTCCGGTCACCACCACCGTCTCTCCGGCGACGAGGGCCGGCCTGGTGAGCATGTGCTCGGCGGTGGCCCACGAACAGGGGAACGAGGCCAGCTCGACATCGGTCAGGTCGCTCTCGACCGGGTAGACGTTGCGGGCCGGGATTGCACAGAACTGGGCGTAGCCGCCGTCGCGCTCCGAGCCCAGGTAGCCGGCCTTCGAACGGTCGGCCGGGTCGACGGCGTCACGGATCCAGCCGTCGGCCAGCACCCGACGGCCCATCAGGCCTGGGCCCACCGCCTCACCGACCGCCACCACCTCACCGCACGGGTCGGCACCC
>DUAC01000127.1 GCA_012961035.1 Acidimicrobiia bacterium | reverse complement strand
GGAGCGTTCAAGCTGCATCTACCCCTGGAGTGCCCGATTAGGGCCGTTTTGGGCCGAATCTGTACCCCAATCCCGACCCTGCTGTAGAACCTCTCAAAACCCCCAACGCCCTTCATTTCAAGGAAGTTGACGGGGTGTATCCAACCTCTTTTGTAGGGGATCTGCACCCTGTCCACCCCCTCGACGCGTTTGGCCGACCAGAGCCCTGCCAGAACGGCCTAGTCGAAGATCACTCCGGCGGCTACCGGATCGAACCCCTTCGGCCATCTGGTGTCCTCGTCGGCTATCGCCCCGGTGAGGTACGCCCCGGAGAGGTCCGCCCCTCTGAGGTTCGCCCCTTCGAGGTCCGCCCCGGAAAGGTCCGCCGTGCCTAGGTCCGCACCGGAGAGGTCCGCTAGAGGTCGAGGGCTTCACCGACGCGCCGCCACCCAGTGCCGTCGTGGCGGCGCACCACTCGGCCGGGGACGCCGACCACCACTGAGTAGTCGGGTATTTCACCGCGGACCACCGAGTTGGCCCCGACGACGACATGAGCACCGATTCGCGCCCCTGGAAGGACCACCGCGCCGGACCCGATCCAACTTCCCGGGCCAATGGTTACCGGCTTTTCCGAGGGCGCCTGCACCCCGATCGGGAGGTTTAGGTCCTCGTAGCCGTGATTCTGGTCGGTGATGTAGACATTCATTCCGGTGTACACGTCATCGCCGATGTCGATGGCCAGGTGCCCGACGATCGCCGTACCCCGTCCGATGAGACAACGGTCACCGATGCGAACCACCGGCTCGATACGGGTGTCCTCCCAATTCGCCATTCCGGCCGACAGCGTCACGTGCGGGGCAATCAGAGTGTCACTGCCGATCCAAATCCACCGCTCGCCGAACACCGGACCGGTCGGCCACCCAAGGATGCTGCCGTCGCCGAACCCGCCGAAGTTTCGGGCCGGCCGGTGGTTGGGACCCACTGCGGCGGCCCGGCTGGCAATGGCTGCCGTCCAGCGAACCGCTGCTCCCGCCACTGACCAAGCAGCCGCCCTGAGTCCCAGCATGCCAGGAACCTAGATGCAATTAGGGCCGACCTATTCCGGACCGACCGGCTTTCCAACTTCTTTCCAGTCCGTCGACGACACCACCGCACCACACTCGGTGCAGAACCCACCCTGGTCGACCATGCGGCGAATCTCACATCCAGACGTCTGAACTGGTTTGGCCGAACCGGTCCAGAGGTCACTTCGTCGGTCGTCAGTAGTTGCCCAGGATCCGCTCTGGAGCAACGAAGACTGCTACTCGGCCTTCGTCAGCCATGACCCGGTCGTATTCGTCGAAGTCGTCGTGGGTGCCGCTTGCTGCTTGGAACACTTCGCGCAGCAACAGCCGAAGGGCTCCGGCGTCGATGCCGTCAGGTAGATCGTCGGGTCCGATGAGGTCGGCTGGGCCGGTTACCGACCGCCACGTCCAGTCGCGACGGATCGCGATGGTTACCTGGGAGCCGCGACGGACATGGCCCAGCCGGGCAGCGCCACCGACTGAGACAAGGGCCACGCAAGGCGCACCGGTGATGGGATGGTCGATCACCCCGCAGTTGGTGACGCTGGACAGGACGCGTCCATCGGCTTGGGTTGTGCTGACTGTGGCGAGACCGTTCTCCTTGGCCAGGTAGGCCCTGACTTCTTCGATGTCCATGACCCCACGGTAGTCCTCGATGGCCCACGCTGGCCTGAGACTGGTTTGGCCGAACCGGCACCTATGAGCGTGGGTGCGGGGGTCGCCCTGCTGGCCGGTGGGCTTTCCAACTTCTTTCCAAAGAGCACCGGAAGAGCACGGAAATGCAAGCGATTGGAAAGAATTGCCCTCTCGGCCGTTCGCCTAACATCGTTGGAACGGTGCGTATTTCTCCGCTCCTCGCCGGGCGTGAATCCCGCTGACCGGTTCTGGCGGTATGGCCCGGACTTCTGGTCAAGAGTCGGCTAGCCCTGCCAGAACGGCCTAGCCGAAGATCACTTTGGCGGCTTCCGGATTGAACCCATCCGGCCATCCTGTGAGAGGAGATGCAGTTGCTCCATTGAGGACGGTTCGGACGAGGTTCGCCCCTCTGAGGTCCACCCCGGTGAGGTCCGCCACCAAGAGGTTCGCCCCCGGTTCGATCGTGTAGCCGTTGACCTCCACGACAACCACGCTACGAGCCGGCCAAGACCCCTGCCAGAACGGCGTAGTTCTCCAAGGTCACTTCGGCGGCTTCGTGGGTCCGCGCGCGCGGTGGTGCGAGTTCTCTAACATCGACTTCCCCCCACCACCAGAACCCGAAGAAGGTCCATGCCGTATCCCCCCGAGTCCCGGAAGCCATCTACCGATGCTGAGGTACTGGACGGCGCCCGATGCTACGCAAACGCTCGCCGGTGGGCCGAGGTGCTCCACCGGAAGCAGACGTTGGCCGTCGAGGCCGAACGCCTGGCCGACTGCGACCTCCACGACGCCTCCAATGAACGACTCAACGCCAATCTGGAAGCCGGTGATCGGGCGATGGGGTTCACCACACCGGTCGATCCACCGTCGGGAGTCGGTGGGGTGGACGACTACCCGACCGGGAAGGCGCATCTGGCCTACGAGCGCCACCTGGCGGCTCGGAAACGCCTGGACGCGAAATGCGATCAAGCGGACCGTGAGCTTGAAGAGGCCCTAGGGGTACTTACGACTGCTGCGTCGGGCTTAGTGGAGGATGCGGACGGGTCCGAGGAGCACGCCTCAGACGACGAGGGCCTCAACTTGCTGGCCGGAGGCGGAGGTGCCCAGGAGGTGGAATCGAACAGCAGTGGGGACGCCGGTGTCAACGAGATTGCCCCGGCAGCCTGAAGGCGTACCAACGGGTCTCGCACAACATCTCCTGACGTGATCGCAGCGTGAACAGCACCAACCAATTTCTCTACGTTTGGCAATTCGAAGCGCTCATCAGTTGGCTTCGTTGCGGACGCCGCGGCATCGTTGA
>DUAC01000126.1 GCA_012961035.1 Acidimicrobiia bacterium | reverse complement strand
CTTTTCCGGAATGGATATTGGTCGATCACCCGGGTGTCGGTGTTCGGCGCAATGACAGGCCCGTGGACCATGCGAGTGTAGTCAGTCGCGGGGTACGGGTCTACTGTGCGGAAAGAATCACCAATCCCAGTGGATCCATCGGCTGGGCCCTCCGCTCACCCGAACTCGTCGGGAATGACCTCCTTGCGGCGGGCGATGAAGTCCAGCATCGCCTCGTCGATCGACTCGTCGAGTGGTGGTGCCTCGTAGTCGTCCAGCATCTTCTTCCAGATCCCGTTGGCCCGTTGGGCGGCGTCGAGGCTCCCGTCCTCCTCCCACTGTTCGAAGGAGTCGTTGTTGGCCACCTCGGATCGGGCGAAGGCCGTCTCGAAGTTGGCCAGCGTGTGGGCTGTCCCCAGGAAGTGCCCGCCGGGACTCACCTCGCCGATGGCATCCATGGCCTGCCCGTTCTCCGACATGTCCACACCGTCCACGAACGTGGCGGCCAGACTGCACTGGTCGGCGTCGATGATGAACTTCTCGTAGCCCATGGTGAGGCCTCCCTCCAGCCAGCCGGCCGAGTGGAGCATGAAGTTCACGCCGGCCATGAGGGCCGGGATGAAGGTGGCCATCGACTCCGAAGCCGCCTGGGCGTCGGCCACCTTGGAGGCACAGAGGTTCCCGCCCGAACGGAACGGCACACCGAGACGACGTGCCAGGGCTGCGACCGTGTAGAGGACCAGGGCCGGTTCCGGTGTTCCGAACGTCGGAGCACCGGTCTGCATCGACATCGAGCTGGCGAACGAACCGAACACCACCGGCGCCCCGGGGTTCACGAGCTGCACGAACGTCATGCCCGCCAGGGCCTCGGCCAGGGTCTGTGCCGCAACGCCCGCCACCGTCACGGGTGCCATGGCCCCGGCCAGGATGAAGGGGCTGATCATGGTGGCCTGGTTGGACCGGGCGTACGCCTCGGCGGCTCCCAGCATGGTGGCGTCCCAGGCCATGGGCGAGGAGGCGTTGATGAGGCTGGTCATCACGGTGTTCTGCTGCACGAAGTCCTCGCCGAAGACGAAGCCGGCCAGGTCGATGGAGTCCTGGGCCCGCTCGGCGGCGGTGACCGATCCCATGAACGCCTTGTCGCTGTAGCGCAGGTGGGAATACACCATGTCCAGGTGCCTCTTGGACACGGGTATGTCAACCGGTTCGACGATCGTGCCGCCGGAGTGGTGGAGCCCCGGGCTCAGGTAGGCCAACTTCACGAAGTTGCGGAAGTCCTGGATCGTGGCGTACCGGCGGCCCTCGTCGAGGCTGCGTACGAACGGCGAGCCGTATGCGGGGACCAGCACGGTGGCGTTGCCACCCACCTGCACGCTGCGTTCCGGGTTGCGGGCGTGCTGTGTGTAGATGGCCGGGGCCGAGGCCTGGATTATCTGGCGGCACATGCCGCGGGGGAACCGCACCCGCTCGCCGTCCACGTCCGCTCCGGCGTCGGCCAGCAGGGTCAGGGCCGACGGGTAGTCGCGGAAGTCGATGCCCATCTCGGCGAGGATCGTGTCGGCATTGTGTTCGATGGTCTCGAGTCCCTCTACCGAGAGCACCTCGAACGGGGTCATGGTCCGGGTCAGGAACGTACGGATCTCGGTCGAGGCCTTGGCCCTGAGTGCCTGCCGGGCTGAGCGACCGCCGCTACGGCGGCCTCGTGGTGCATCGCTCATGCGTTGGATTCCTCTCCCGTGGCTGCTCTGCGACGGCGTCGTCCGGACCGTTCAGGTCCGGTTGTGGATATGGCGGGTCGTTCCGGGAGCGTGATGCGGCTCGACAGCCCGGGGTATTCGGCGGTGCGGTGGGGGATGGCCATGGCGTCCACGAAGTGTGCCTGGAACGAGGGTTCGAGTGCTGTCTCGATCTTCTCGATCCGGCCCACCACGTCCTGGATTCCGGTTCGAGCCATTCGCGAGAGGAGGGCCATCACCGCGCCGGCTCCGGCAGCGTTGCCCACGCTGGTGACACGGTCGGGATCGCAGTCCGGCACCAGGCCCAGCACCGTGGCGCGGACCGTGTCTATATGGCTGCCGAAGGCGCCCGCCAACCCGATCCGGTCGATCCGGTCGATGGCCAGGTGGTCCATCAGCAGTCGGATCCCGGCGTAGAGGGCGGCCTTCGCCAACTGGATCGCCCGGATGTCGTTCTGGGTCACGAGGAGCCGCTCACCCCCGTCGCCCGGGTCGTGGAGCAGGTAGGAGAACGTCCGTCCGTCGGCTTCTATCCGGTCAGACGGCATGGTGCCGTCCCCGCCGATCACGCCGTCCGCGGTCATCAGGCCGGCCAGCCAGAGCTCGGCCACGACCTCGATGATGCCTGATCCGCAGATGCCCGTAACCCCGGTGGAGGCAACCCCCTCGGTGAAGCCCTCCTCGTCGGACCACGCCTCCACGCCGATCACGCGGATCCTGGGTTCGCCGGTGGCCGGATCGATCCGGACCCGCTCGATGGCCCCCACCGTGGCCCGCTGTCCGGCGCTGATCTGGGCTCCCTCGAATGCCGGTCCGGTGGGACTGGAGGCGGCCAGGACCCGACCACCGCCCGCCAGCACGATCTCTGCGTTGGTGCCGACGTCCACCACCAGGTACACGTCGTCCGCCTCGTGTGGCCGGGTGGCCAGGATCACAGCGGCGGTGTCGGCCCCGACGTGACCGGCTATGCACGGCAGTACGTGGACGCGGGTGGAGGCGTGGGCGTCCAGGTCCAGGTCATCGGCCATCAGGTCGAGTGCCCCGTCGACGGCCAGTGCGAACGGCGCACCGCCCAGGGGGGTGGGGTCGTAGCCCAGGAACAGGTGGTGCATGACCGGATTGCCCACGAGCACCAGCTCGAGTACCTCGTCGCGATCTGCACCCGCCTGCTCGCAGAGGTCGCCCAGCAGGCCGTCCAGGACCTCGCGCACGGCGTTGGTCAGGGCCACCTCGCCACCCGGGTTCATCATCACGTAGGAGACCCGGCTC
>DUAC01000125.1 GCA_012961035.1 Acidimicrobiia bacterium | reverse complement strand
GCCTCCAAACGGTTCTTCAACGGTTGTTTCGAACGTACCCGCGTTGCCGTCGTTCACCCCAGCGGCCCGCACCGCTGTGCGATACGCCGATCTGCGTTCGTTGAGATAATCGCTCGTCAGGTAAGCCATCAAACCCACGACCACCAACACGATGGCGGTTTGTGCGATGCGGCCGAGTCTGAGCCAGCCAATGCCGATCCCGTTCAGCAGCGCGCCGTTAAAGCCAACGAGATACAGGATCACCCCGAGACCTGGACCAAACCATGGTCGGCCAGCGAGTCTATTCATGACTTCAGCGTTCCGAACTGGGCCCCTTCGGATCCCGAAACCAGGTACGACGCAGCCTCAAGTCGACCACGTTCGGCAGGAAATCCCTGCACCAAGGCCATCGAGAGATCGCGAAGCCCGCGAGAGATCGGCCCTTCCATTCCGGTGTTCGACGTACCGCACGCCTTCATGGCGTGCACCGCAACCTGGAAACAATTGTCCGCTATTTCGCCCTTGGCGATGCGCCAGTTCGCAACGACGTCGCCTTTGGCGAGAATGCCGGGGTCGGCGGTCTCGAGCGCTATTTGGCGCCGAGCCCACAGGAATGCCGTGTCGAGGTGGCTGCGCATCTTTCCGATGAGTTGTCGGTGAACATCGCTGCTCCCGATGGGGTCGTCAGAGTCCGCGTATTTCGTGATGGTCAGATAGTTCATCGCGAAGTCGTAGATCGCTTGGGCGGCGCCGACGTACACCGAGGAGAGCGCCACCTGGTTGCCGACGAAACTTCCACGGCTGACAAGGGTCATGTTCACAAAAGAATCGTGCACGGTCAGCGAATCGTCGTCCGGTACAAAGACGTTTTCGAGGGTGATTCCATGCGTGGCAGTGGCGCGCATTCCGACCGCATCCCATTTGGTGCGTTCACCAACACCAGGGGTATCCCGGGGGATGAGAAAGACGGCGAGGTCGGCGACGGTGTCGCCGGTGTCGAGTTTCGCTGTCACGAGATAATCGTCGGCGATTCCGGTGGCGCAGCCGAAGGACTTCACCCCGTTGATCACCCAGCCGCCGTCGGAACGTGATGCCTCGGTAGCGATGGTCACCGCGGCGCCTTTGGTGCGCACCGACTCGCTGGCAAAGTTGGCGACCCAGCGACCTTCGTCGCCCATCCGCCGAAGCACCCTTTCGCCGAAGGCCCGAACTATCGGAATGTCGTCATCGAGAAAAAGGCCGGCGTCGATCGCTGCGAGAGGCAACAGACCGCGAGACGAGCCGCTGCATTGGAAGAAGTAGGCGAGCGATGTCGATGCGCACTCGGTCGCCATAGCGAAGGTCGCAGCCGCTAAGTCACGTAGGCCTCCCCCGAGTCCGCCGTACTCGACCGGCACGGTAAGGCCGAGCAGTCCGGCCTCGGAGATCGTCTGGACATGTTCGATCGGAAACTCGCCGGATCGGTCGGCTTCGACGGCTCGAGCGGCCAGCGCCGGAAGTACTGAATCGACTCGGTGGGCGCGCTCGAGTTCGGCCTCGGTCAGGTCCTCGATGAGCACCCCACCGCGAGGAGAGGTATGGGAGTCAGTGTTCGGCAAGAATCCTCCCGAAGCCGGTGATTTGATCATCGATCCCAGTCGCCCGTAGGGCGTGCCAGAGCGTAGCGACATTGATCGCCAGGACTGGCTTGCCCAACTCGTGTTCGAGCTGTGCCGCTTGGTGGACAAAGGAAAGATTGGTGCCGACCTGAACGATGGCGTCGACGTCGGGGCCATCGAGCGACTCGACGACCGGCGTCAGCATCTCGGGGGTGACCTTGGCGATCGCGGTAGCCGACGGGCATCGCAGGCCGGTGACGGACGCTACTTCAAATCCGGCTTCGGTGAAGAAGGTGGACACATGCTGGTCGGCGACCGGCTGGTAGGGGCTAAACACCGAGATCCGCTCGGCGCCAAATGCCCGGAGCGCATCGCGGCAAGCGCTCGCGCCGGTAGAGACGCCGAGTCCGTTGCTCCGGCGCCGGACCCGGTCCTCGAAGGCGATATTGCCGGCCACGCCGCCCCAGAAGGTTTCGGCGCTCATCCCCATTAAGAGATACGTGGGCTCACAGGTGATGACGTCGCGGATGGCATTGGTGATCGATTGGCGAATTTCGTCGAGCAGTCTTTCGAACGCGACGTCGCTGTCGAGGCTTGGGTTCTCGATGTACATCCGGCCGGTGTGAAACGTAACGCCCTCGGGGCGAATCATCGCCAGGTCGTGTTCGACGACCGTGTTGGTCGACGGGGCGATCACCGCTATCCGGCCGCGCTTGCCCACCACCTGTTTGCCCGCCGCCTCTTCAGCCATCGTCGGGTCCCGTGGCGCTACCGAGCACGACATCTGAGTCGCCCTCGTTGGTGGCGAAGAGATCGGCGAAGGTTCCACCGCTGTAGAACACATTGCCACTCGAGGAAACCGCAAGCCCGGTGAGATCGTCGACCCCCGAAGAGCCGAACTGGTCAAACGCGGCCACGTTGCCATCGGCGTCGAGCCAAACGAGCAGACCGTCGCGTTCACCAGATGCACCGCCGAGGTCGCCTTCGGTGCTTCCGGTAGCCACGACCCAACCGGCGACCGCCCGCACCTCGAAGGCCGAGTCGGCTCCGGCGGTGCCAAACTGGGTGATGAACCGTTCGTTGCCGTCGGCGTCGAACGACGCGATGAACGCATCGCGCAACCCTGCGTTCGGGCCGTCGAGATCGCCCTCAGTCGATCCGGCGAGCAGGACCCCACCATCGGCGGTCGTACCAACGCCCTGGGGCCAATCGAGTTCTGGCGTACCGAACTGGCGAATCCAGACGACATCGCCAGACGGACTCATGCGAACGACAAAGGCGTCCTTTCGGCCCGAGTGGGCATCGCCCAAGACGCCTTCGGTGTAGCCGGTGAAGTACAGGCCTCCGTCAGGCGCCAGGCTCGAGCCCTGACCCCAATCGGCAGCGTCGGTGCCGACCTGTCTGATCCATT
>DUAC01000124.1 GCA_012961035.1 Acidimicrobiia bacterium | reverse complement strand
GCACCGAGCCCGACACCGGTCGACGCGCCGAGAACCTCAGGATCCTGATCGCCGAGGCTGCAGCCTTCACCCAGGCCGAAGCAGCCCTGCTGCTCCCCCTCAACCTGGATCCGAGCGCCGGCGGCGCCCCCGGATATACCCGCTACGTGTTCCGCGAGACCTCCGATGGCGTCGTATCGACACTGGTGGAGGGCCCCCTGGGTCCACAGACCCGCTGTCAGGAACCGGAGCTGCCGTGCTCCTACAGCGACCTGGTGGAACTCCTCGCCTCGGGAGAACCGATCCCACCCGAGCTGGACCTGACACCTGGACAGCTCACCACCCTGGTGTCGGAGCTGGACCAGGTGGCCGGGTTCGCCGCACTCCACGCCGACGTGGACACGGCATGTACCGAGGGCTTCATCTCCGATGCCATCCAGTCCTCCAACATGGGCTCCCACTTCTACCGGACCGACTGGTTCGGTGATGCCTTCCGCCCGGACCGCCCCGAGATCCTCCTCTACGCCCCGTCCGACGGGTCCCTCACGACCGGACCGCTCGGCTACTGCGACGCTGACGGCTGGCACGGACCGGACCTCGTCCTGGTGGGCACCGCGTTCCTGGTGCCGCCGGCCGTGATCGGCGTCGAGCATCCCGCGGCGTTCACCGGAAACCTGGACAACTGGCACTCGCACTTCAACATCTGTCGTGGCAACGCCAGCGGCACCGACAGCTTCGTGACCATGGCCGAGTGCGAAGCCGCCGGCGGCAACTGGCATGACGCCATCGGCTGGATGCTCCACGCCTGGGTGGCTCCGGGATACGACAACCAACTCGGGGTCTTCTCGATGTGGAACCCGACGATCGCCCCCACCGCGGAACCGTCTTCCATCCGGGACCAGAAGGGGGTACGCGGCAGCGACTTCCCGGAGGGGGCCCACCAGTCCCTGATCGCCAACTTCGCCTTCGAGAGGGTGATCCGTGTGGCCATCGGCCAGGGCGTGTACTTCAACAACAGCGACTCGGTCCCGCACACGGTCAGCGCCGGCACCGAGGACGACCCGGACCCGGACTCCTTCGGATCCGGGCTCCTGAACCCGGGAGACAACTACCTGCTGGACACCTCGACGGCCGGCACGTTCAACATCTACTGCGCCCTGCATCCCGACATGACGGCCACCGTGATCGTGGGCTGAGGAGCCACGATCGGCTACCGGCTGATCGTCGACCGAGGGCGAGGCCGACTACAGGCTCTCAGCGGAGTCGGCCCGTCAGGTACCAGGCCTGACGGCCACCCAACTCCAGCTGCAGGGCCTCCGTGAGGCCCGGCCTGACCTGACGGGCCAACGTCCTGTCGGCCACCAGCACGCCCAACGACCATCCGGCGAACCCCTCGGAGGCCACCCGGCCCAACGTGGCGTAGAGGTTCCGCAGGTCACCACCCGCCAGCCGGCCGCCCCATGGCGGATTGGCCACCAGCAGGCCGGGGCGTCCATCCGTCCCGTCCGGCCGTGCCAGCTCGGCGATCGGCGCGGTACGCCACTCGATGAGGTCGGCCACCCCGGCCCTCTCGGCGTTGGCCCGCGCCGAATCCACAGCACCGGCATCCCGATCCACCGCCATGATGGGCGGCGGGTCGCCGGCATCGGTCCGTCGCTTCTGGATCTCGACGGCGACGCTGGCCCACGTGCCGGGCTCGAAGCCTGGCCAGAACCGGAACGCCAGCTCACGGCCGGCAGCGGGAGCGACACCGCCAGCCAGGAGGGCAGCCTCGATGGCGATCGTCCCGGAACCGCACATCGGGTCCACCAGCGGCGTGGTCGGATCCCATCCCGCCGCCACGAGGAGCCCTGCAGCCACCGACTCCCTGAGGGGTGCCTTTGCGATCGCCTGCCTCCAGCCCCGCTCGTGGAGCGGTGCACCCGACGAGTCGACGCTCACCGTGAATCGGTCGTTCACGGCCCGCACCACGACCAGTTGCTCCCGGGCGCCCTCGACCGGTGTGCCCAACGCAGCCTCGAAGCGCTGCGTCACCGCACCGTCGTGCCAGAGCTCTGAGTTACGGCTGGTGACCCGGAACCGCGGAGAGTCCCCGGCACCGATCCAGTCGTCCCAGTCCACCTCGGCTATACGACGCTCCAGGTCCGCGAAGGTCCGCACCGTGAAGCCGGCCACGCGGACCAGGATCCGGGTGGCGCAACGCAGGAACACGTTGGCCGCATAGAGCTGCCTCGTGGTCATGTCGGCCGACACCGCTCCCTTGGAGGACCGCAGGGTTCGAATTCCAAGATCGGCCAGCTCGTCGGAGACCACCGATTCCAGACCGGGTGGGCAGACCACGAGGCACGGATGGGTGGCAGCCCTCCGCTTGCTCACAGGACGGCTCCCGCCGTATCGCCATGGATGCGTGTGCCACCAGTGCCGCCAGTGCCGCCAGTGCCGCCAGTGCCGTCGATGATGCCCGGGCCGCCCGTTCCTCCCGTGCCACCGGCACCACCCACAAGGCGCCGAAGCTGCTCGTCCTGGGCGTCGCTCTGGGGCCCACATGCCGGGCGGGCGGCACGTACGGCCACCAGCGAGTCCTCGAAGCCCCTGCCCAGGGCGACCAGGGCCTGGACGGCTACCACCCCGGTTCGACCGTAGCCGCCACCGCAGTGGAGGAGCACGGTCATGCCCGCCTCCAGGCGGACCACCACATCGGCAGCAACCGCTGCGGCGACGCCATCTGCGACCACGCCGTGGTCCGGCGCTGGTGAATGCACAGCCCGGTCCGGCCCAGCCGCCACCAACCAGCCGGCGTAGGTCGGGAACCGTCGGTCGACCTCGTCGGACTCCACCAGGCAGACAACGGTGTCCACCGCGAACTCGACCATGACGGCATCCGGGTCTGGACCCACCACGTCGAAGGCGCAGGCCAGCAGCGCACCGGACACGCCATGTGGCACCGGAAGTCGATGCACGCCGCCGGCGGCGTCATGGTGCGGACCACTCACCTTCATCTAGAAGCCGATGGGCGCGCTACGCACCTCGGCGATTCCGTCGGGGTCTCCGGTCAGCTCGACATGGGACTGCTCGCGGCGCCCGAAGAAGAACATCGTCAGCTCGCCGGGATCGCCGGTGGCGGTCACCCGTCGGCCACCGTTGCGAACGGCAACCGGCTCGCCACCCGGACGGGAGATCCACAGTTCCACGTCCCGGACCCGTCGCGTGCGGAGCTTCGTGCCCGACTTCTGGAACGGCCACAGGGCGTCCTGGAGGTCGTCCAGCCCGGTCCGGGGCTCCCAGCCGTCCGTGGCCCGCCTCACGTCCTCCAGGTGCACGAAGAACTCGACGAGGTTGAACGGACCGTCGACCAGCCTGAGGAGCCGCGGCGGGCCTGAGCGGATCCGCTCCACCAGACGCTCGAAGGCAACCCGCTCGACCGCCCGTTCAGCCGCCCGCTCGGTCGCCCGCGCTGTGTGGCGGGCGAACGGGCCCGGCAGCACGAGGCCAAGGCTCACGTCGGGCCGACGCTCGCGGAGCACCAGGTGGGCCGCCATGTGCGCAGCGGTCCAGCCCCCGCACAACGTGGCTGCATCCGGCCCTACCTCGAGCAGCAGGTCGCAGAGGGAGGCACGCTCGGCCTGGGCCAGCTGAGCGCTCCTGCCGGCGCTCATGCCGGCCCGTCTGATGGAGGTGATACGGAGGTATCGGGCACCCAGGATCCGTGGAACCCGTCCGGCACCCTCCGCGGAAGGTGCACGCTGGCCACCGCCGGCCCAGCCAGGTCGGCTCCATCCAGGATCACCAGGTCCGCGGGTCCGCCCGCCCGGTCGTTGACGCACACCAGGATCCAGGCGTCGCCCTCCAGGCTGGACCCGGCCTTCGGGACCACTATCGGCTCGGCACCGAACCTGCCGGGCCCATGCTCGTGGAGGACCGTCTCGCCCGTCTCCACGTCCACCCTGGCGGTCGGTCCCAGGCCCAGGCCTGCCGCGGTGAAGGCGTAGCGATGACGTCTGGTCCCCACCCGCGGATCATGGGTCGGGAACTCATGGGCACCATCGACCAGGGGCGTCTCGGTGACCCGACCCGCCGCCGGGTCGACGGTCCAGCGGGCCAGCATGGGCGTCGAGTCGCCGGCCGGCCCCAGCCGATCACGGTCGAACATCGTGTCGTACCTGCAGACGTCGACGACGATGGTGCCGTCGTCAGCGTCGTAGGCGTTGACGGGATGGAACACGTAGGCCTGCGGCGCCTCGCACCAGACGATGTCATCCGCAGTGCCGGACCGGGGCAGCACCCCCACCCTGGCCGCATGGTCCGGGTTCCACGAGAACGGGAACGGCGAACCACCCATCGCCATCTCCAGGTCCAGGCACACCGGGAGGTCGTAGACGAGCACGCTCGAGGCGGTGAGCGACATGTCATGCACCATGGGCATCCCCTCGAGGGGAATATCGGTCACCTTCGATACCCGGCCGTCCGGACCGACCACCACGTGCTGTACGTGGTCCATGGCCTCCGGATAGGCGTAACAGACCCCGTGGAGCTCCCCGGTGGCCGGGTCGTACTTCGGGTGGGCGGTGAACGCCGCCGGAAGGGTGCCACCGAACCCGTCGAAACCGATGGTGTCCAGTTCGTAGGTGAGCGTCATCGGCGTGGCGCCCGCCTCGACCATGGCCCAGGTCCGCCCGGCAAAGCCCCCCACGGAGGTGTTGGGGCCGAAGTCCCGACCGCCGAACGACGTGCCGGAAGGCGCCGGTCCGCCGAGGGCCGCGGCAACCCGTGGGCCCCTCACCCAGCGGTTCCGGTACCACTCGGCCCGTCCGGCCCGGAGGCGTACGCCGTGCACCATCCCGTCGCCCAGGAACCAGTGGTGCGTGGACGAATCCACGGCACCCAGCGGGTTGGGACCGTTGCGAAGCCAACGTCCCTCCAGTTCCTCCGGGATGGCCCCCGTCACCGGCAGGTCGGTGGCGGTCACCTCGTCGACCACCGGAGCCATGCTCCCCTCCAGGTAACCGGTGGCCGCCGGGTACGGACCGCCACCGGCGCTGCCCACGGGGTCGCCGTTCCGGGAAACTGTCTCGTCGATCATGACGGGAGCCTCCCACACGGGTCCCGGTGGCCCAGCAGGGCGCACCCGGCAGACAGGCCCCGCAGGCATGCACCTGGCCTGCATACGCCCGGCATGCAGGCACCCGGACGCACGGCCCGGAGGCATCCGCACGGGAGCGTGCACCCGAGGCGGACTACCGTCCACGCCAATGGCAACCGCTTCCGGCCCCGGCCTCCCCACCACCGTCATCGGCGCCTACCCCAAGCCCGGTTACGTACCGGTCTCGGACTGGTTCGACCTACCGGACCGCGACTACGCGGGACGCTGGGCTGACGAGATGGAGGCAGCCGGCGAGGACGCCGAGGCTTCGTTCGTACGGGCAGCCGCCGAGGTGATCGCCGACCAGGTGGCTGCGGGTGTCGACGTGGTCACCGATGGCGAGGTTCGACGCGAGAACTACATCCACTACCACTGCCGCCACCTCAGCGGGTTCGACTTCGAGGACCGTTCCGAATCGACCCTACGGGGCGTGCTGACCAGCACCCTGCCCACCATCACGGGCCGGGTGGCGGCCGGCGAGGCGTTCCTCGTCCACGACTGGAAGACCGCCCAGGCCGCCACCAACCATCCTGTGAAGGTCACCATCCCCGGCCCGCTGACGATCACCGACAGCACCGTCGACCACCACTACGGCGACCGGGCTGCCCTCGTGGCCGACCTGGCAACGGCCGTGAACTCCGAGGTCCGGGCGCTGGCCGATGCCGGCTGCACCCACATCCAGGTCGACGAGCCGGTCTTCGCACGACGCCTCGACGACGCCCTCTCCTTCGGGGTGGACGCCCTGGCCACCTGCTTCGAGGGCGTCCCGGACAATGTGGTGCGCACGGTCCACTGCTGCTGCGGCTATCCAAGGCATCTGGACGACGACTCCTACGAGAAGGCCCCGCCCGAGACCTACCTGGACCTCGCCGAGGCGATCGACGCCGCCCCGATAGACCAGTTCAGCCTGGAGGACGCCCACCGCCCCAACGACCTGGCGGCCCTGCTGCCCCGGTTCCGGGAGACCACCATCATCCTCGGCTGCGTTGCCATAGCCCGGAGCCGGATCGAGACGGTGGTCGAGGTGCGGGACCGACTCACCGAGGCACTTCGCCACATCGATCGGGAGCGCCTGGTCGCTGCGCCGGACTGCGGGCTGGGCTACCTGGGCCGGGACCTGGCCGTCGCCAAGCTGCGGGTGCTCTGCGAGGCCGCCAACTCGGTCTGAGCCTGCGCGGCTACTCCTCGATGAACGTCTGGTCGGCCTCGCCTCTCAGGACGGCCTTGACAACCTTGCCGGAGGCATTGCGCGGCAGCGGACCGTTCCACACCTCGAGGTACTCAGGCAGCTTGTAGCCCGCCAACGCCTCGCCGCAGAAGGAACGCGCCGCGTCGAGGTCCAGTGATTCGCCGGCGCGCAGGACCACGACCGCCTTGACCTCCTGGCCGAGCATCGGATGTTCCACGCCGTACACCGCGCACTCGGCAACCGCCGGGTGCTGCTCCAGGCGGGACTCGACCTCCATGGGATACACGTTCTCACCACCTCGCAGGATGAGGTCCCGTAGCCGGGACGCCAGGAACAACTCACCACCGACCAGCCGGCCGTAGTCGCCGGTCACCAGCCACCCACCCGGCAGGAACGCCTCGCTGCTGGCCTTCGAATCCCCCCAGTAGCCGAGCATCACCAGCGGGCTACGTACGCAGATCGAGCCGTTCACGCCCTCGGGAACCTCCAGGCCGTCCTCGTCCACGATCCGTATACCGACGGTGGGCATCGCCATGCCCACGCTGTCGGCGTTGGCCTTCAGCATGGCGTTGCTGGCGTGGCTGACCATGCCACCAGCCTCGGTAAGGCCGTACCCGGAGGTGAACGTGTCGACCAGGTGGGGGAAGCGTTCCTCGGTGGCCCGTACCAGCTCGGGAGTGGTGGCCGAGCCACCTATGCCGACCGTCTGGACCAGCGATACGTCGAGGGTCCCGATCGTCGGATCCTGGAGGAGGTGGAACATGTGGGTGGCAGTCCCGTTCCAGGCGTAGATGCCCTCCTCGGTGGTGAGCCGGATCACCGTGGCAGGATCGAACCTCCCCATCGGCCAGACGTTGCCGGCCCCGGTGGCCATCGGCGTGATGCTGGCGCTCTGCAGTCCGGAGATGTGGAACATGGGGAACACCGCCAGGCGGGGGCGACTGGGTCCCGTGGAGGGCAGCCCGACGGAGGCCGTCTGGGCTGCGCCGAGGAAGCTCACCACCTGGACGAAGCCCACCACGTTGCGATGGCTGAGCATCGCCGCCTTCGGTCGACCGGTGGTCCCGGAGGTGAACTGCAGCAGGGCCGGCTGGTCTTCGTCGATCTCGACGTCAGGCAGGGCAGCGTCCGGGACGAATGCCTCCAAGTCGGCGAAGTCCTCCTCGATGACGACGACGGGCATGCCGGGATCTTCACCCTCCAGACGGGCCAGGCGCTTGACGTCGGCCACCAGCAACTTTGGGGCGGTGTGGACGAGGGCGTGCTGGATCTCATCGCGGGTCCACCAGCCGTTGCACGCCACCGCCACCGCTCCGAGCGACACCGTCGCCCAGAACGCGACGATCCACTCCGGGCAGTTGGCGGCCAGGATGGCCACCCGGTCACCGGCAGCTACTCCCCGGTCGGTCATGGCAGCCGCCACCGAGGCCACCCGTCGCTGGTGGTCGGCAAAGGTGAGTACCCGCCTGCGTCCCCCGTCGTGGAAGACGGCGTAGTCGGAATCGCCGAACCGGCCTGCCTGCGCCAGGAGTTCCCGGAGTGACCGGGCCCTCTGCACGAAGACCTGCATGGGTTCGCCCAGCACGTCCTCGACGGCCATCTCGAACGGGGCGCCTGGCGCCAGCAGGGCCATGACGGCGGCCCCCGGATCAGGCGGTGCCGTGTCTGAAGGGTCCGTGCCGGAAGTATCCATGCCGGACGGGTCCGTGTCGGAACCGTCCATGTCGTGCGGGCCGGTCACGATCGCCGTCAGGTCAGTCGGTCGGTGTACCGACTAGCTCGTCGCGCAGTGTGCGCTTCACGAACTTGCCGTTGGCGTTGCGGGGCAGCGGATCGTCCAGGAACCAGACGTGCTCAGGCACCTTGAAGCCGGCGATGAGTGCCCGGGTGTGGTCCCTGAGGCCGTCCGCGGTGAGGTCGGCGTCCGGGAGCAGCACCACCGCCACGCCCACCACCTCACCGTGGCGCTCGTCGGGCACGGCGAAGACCGCCGCCTCGGCGATCGCCGGGTGCTCGTAGATGGCGGCCTCCACCTCCGCAGAGTAGATGTTCTCACCGCTGCGCAGGACCATGTCCTTGGCCCGATCCACCAGGAACAGGAAGCCGTCCTCGTCCAGGTAGCCGATGTCGCCGGTGTGGAACCAGCCGTCGGTGAGGGACTCGGCGTTCGCCTCGGGCCGGTTCAGATAGCCGCGGAACACGTTGCCGCCACGTACCCAGAGCTCGCCGTGTCCACCTGTGGGCTGGTCCGTTCCGTCCTCCCCGACTATCCGGGCCTCCATGACGGGACAGGGCGAACCGGCCGATGCCGGCTTGGCCACGAAGAACTGGTTGGCGTTGATGGAGATGACGCCGTTCACCTCCGTGAGGCCGTAGCCGGTGCTGGGCCGACCCTCCAGGCGCTCTTCGATCTTGTGCACCAGGTCCGGCTGCACAGCGGCGCCGCCCCCACCCAGGTGGGCGAGGCTGGAGGTGTCCCGTCGGTCGAAGTCCGGGCTGTTGATCAGCTCCCGGACCATGGTCGGAACGCCGGTGAAGGTCGACGGCCGCTCCCTCTCGATCAGCTCGAGGGCCGTCTCTGGGTTCCAGCGGTGCATGAGGATCAGGCGGCCACCGACCGCGGTGACCGGATGCAGGCAGCAGTTGCAGCCGGTGACGTGGAACAGCGGCACGGCCAGGACCGAGCCTGGATATGACTCACCGGGCTTCTTGTCCGAACCCGGCGGCGGATCACCCGCCGCGATGGCCATGTCCTGGGCTGCTCCGGCCATCGTCTGCCAGAAGGCCAGGTTCAAGAGGTTGGAGGCGGCGCCACGGTGGGTCAGCACGGCTCCCTTCGGGCGCCCGGTCGTGCCCGAGGTGTAGAAGATGCAGAGGTCGTCCTCCGGTCCGATGTCGGCCATGGGTGCGACCGGCAGGCCCTCCGCACCGGCCACGGCGTCCTCCCACCGGACGGCGTCGACGGGCAATCCGGCATCGGGGCCGAGACGGACGCCGACCACGTGCATGGGCCCATCGGACCGCAGGGCTTCCAGGTAGGGGGCGACGCGCTCGAGCCTCTCGGCGTCGCAGAGCAGTGCCCTTGGAGAGGAATCCACCAGGCCGAACTCCATCTCGGGTCCGGTCCACCAGGCGTTCAGGCCCACGACGGCGGCTCCCAACTTCAACGTGGCCCAGTAGCCGAGTACCCATTCCGGGTAGTTGCGCATGGCGAGGGCCACCCGGTCGCCGTGACCCACCCCGATGGCCGCCAGGTGCGAGGCGATGGCGTCCACCTGGGCATGGGCCTCGGCATACGACATGCGCTCGTCCTGGTAGACGAGGTAGTCGGCATCGCCGTGTGCCACCGATCCAGCCCAGAGGAGGGCCAGGTTCGGCGGCGCGGCATCGTAGGTGCGGGTC
This sequence comes from Acidimicrobiia bacterium, assembly GCA_012961035.1. GTDB lineage: Bacteria > Actinomycetota > Acidimicrobiia > Acidimicrobiales > MedAcidi-G1 > UBA9410. Next base: position 9,069 of record DUAC01000124.1, on the reverse strand, counting down.
GGCACGCCCCTCACGTCGGTGACCGACCATGCGAAGGGAGCTCCGGGTGCCGTGAGGGCCTCCCACGCCGCCCGATAGTGCTGGTCCATGTGTTCACCCTCCGAAGGCGGTCTGGCGGTCTGGCGGTCTGGCGGTGCAGCCCACTACCGACACCTGTCAACTGCCGGTACCTTCGCCGGGCCCGACGGGTCTCGACACTAGGTCCGCCCGGCCGTGTGGCCTGCCACGGGCCGCCCGGTTCGGACCGGTGGGCGCTGTGGCGCCACAATGTCGCCGAGCCACATACCCGAGAGAGCCAGGACCAGGACCACATGAGCGACAAGCCGGAAATCGCCTACGACGACCTGGAGGGCCTACGTGGGGCCATCACCGAGGAGTGGAGTGCCTGGGGTCCCGAGTACGAGATCACCCAGGAGAAGGTGAACCAGTTCGCCGAACTGACCGGCGACCACCAGTGGATCCACGTGGACGTGGAGCGCGCCACCGCCGGCCCGTTCGGGGGCCCGATCGCCCACGGCTTCTTCACCCTCGCCCTCCTGCCGACCCTGAACCGCACCGGCCACGTGAAGATCACCGGGCAGCAGAACGTCGTCAACTACGGAGCGGACGGCCTCCGCCTGCTGGCCCCGGTCCCCGTCGGCTCCACGCTGCATGCCCGGAACCGGATGACCGACATCCGGGAGCACAAGAAGGGCACGCTCGTGTCAACACAGGTGGCCATCCACGTGGTCGGCAACGACGACGTGCCGGCCGTGCTGTACGACGCCCTGAGCCTCTACCAGGGCTAGCCGGCCTCTTCCCGGGGGCACGGCCGCCCCTCCAGCGGAGGTCTGGGCCGGAGCTCAGTTGTTCTTGATCGTCATGCCGCCGTCCACCATGAGCAGGTGGCCGGTGATGTAGCCGGACGCAGGCAGCGCCAGGTGGAGGATTCCGTGCGCCACCTCCTCCGGGACGCCGTAGCGCCTCAGCGGAACCCGTCGGCGGGCGAACTTCCGCCTGTCCTCGTCGGGGATGGCCTCCGTCATCCCCGTTTTGATCGGGCCCGGCCCCACGGCGTTGACCGTGATGCCGGTGTCGCCCAGCTCCACGGACAGCGAGCGGGTCAGGCCGACCACCCCGTGCTTGGCCGCCGTGTAGGGCGAGACGCCGGCCGAGCCCCCCACGCCCTCCGTGGACGAGACGTTGACGATGCGGCCGGCCGCCGAGGCCCGGAGGTGCGGCAACGCCGCACGGATGGTCCGGGCCTGGGCGGTCAGCATCACGTCCATGGAGACCAGCCAGGCGTCCTCGTATCCGGGACCGTCTATCGGGGCACCGATCGACACCCCGGCGTTGTTGACCAGCACGTCCAGCCCACCGCCCCAGACGGCGACCTCGGCCACCACGGCTTCGATGGCCGCCCGGTCGGCCACGTCCAGCGTCCAGCCCCGCGCCCGACCGCCGACACCTTCGATCTCGGCCACCACGTCGGCCACCCGCCCGGCGTCCCTGTCGGTCACGGCCACGATCGCTCCCTCATCGGCGAACAGGTGCGCCGTGGCCCGCCCGATCCCGGAACCGGCCCCGGTGACCAGCACGACGTGGCCGGCCACCGACCGGCTGAGACGGCTCAACCGGGCGGGCGGTGGCGCTTCGCTGGTGTGGTCGGAGTGCTCGTCCATGGCCCGAGTCTCGCGTGGCATTTTGGCCCGTACCCCGCCGGAGCCGGTGGGTCCCGGCCGGGATGGCCGTTGGCGGTGGCCCGCGGAGAACCCGGACAGGTCCCCCGGTGTTTGCCTGATGGACCGTCAGATCCCATGATGGATCCATGATGGACCCCTCAGGGACAACATGACCGCCTCGACCTTCCCAGATGACGTGGCCGCCATCGACACGATGATGGGCACCCGGGCCGGGCCCAACGCCAAGCTCAACTACGCCAACCTGACCGGGATCAGGGACGCCGACTCCAAGTCCATGAACTTCCCGGCCCAGTACATGTTCAAGGACGTCCCGTTCTCGGACCAGGCCCGGGGCGCCGACGGCGAGCCCCTGGACCCGCCCCAGGGTGCCGAGCTGTGCCTGCCCTTCATGGACCGCAACAACGTCCAGATGGCGATGATCGGCATCGGTCCCGAGAAGGGCGAGGGCCGGTCCATGGTCGAGGCGCACCCCGACCGGTTCTTCGGCTGCCACGAACCGGATCCCAACGACGTCCCCGGGATGCTCCGGACCGTCCGCCGGCTCCACCGCGACGCCGGGCTGAAGGCGGTCACCGCCTTCCCGTCAGGTCGCGACCCGCAGGTCCCCATCGACGACCCGAAGATGTACGAGCTGTACGAACTCTGCTGCGAGCTGGGGATCCCCATCTTCTGCTGCGCCGGGATTCCCGGTCCCCGGGTGCCGTTCGCCCCGCAACGCGTCGAGCTCATCGACCAGGTCATGTACGACTTCCCCGACCTGGTGTTCGTGACCCGTCACGGCTGCGAGCCCTGGCAGGACCTCATGGTGAAGCTGATGCTGAAGTGGCCGAACCTCTACTACTCCACCTCGGCGTTCGCACCGAAGCACTATCCGAAGGCCATCATCGACTACGCCAACAGCCGGGGTGCCGACAAGGTCATCTACGCGGGCTACTTCCCGATGGGGCTCTCCCTGGACAGGATCTTCACCGAGCTGCGGGACGTGCCCTTCAAGGCTGAGGTGTGGCCGAAGTTCCTGAGGGAGAACGCCATCCGGGTACTCGGGCTGGACGCCTGAGAGGGCGCCCGTCCGGGCACTACCGGGAGCGCCCCGGCCCACCCGTCATCCGACCCATCCGCCATCCGGCCCACCCGGCATCCGGCCAGCTGGTCTCAGTCCCTGGGCCCGACAACACCTGAGGCCCGGAGTTCGGCGATGCGTTCCGCCGAGAAGCCCAGATCCGCCAGCACCTCGTCGGTCTGCTCACCCACCGTCGGTGCCATCGACGGCGTGGGCGGCAGGTCGCCCTCCATGTAGACGGGCAACGGCAACTGCTCGGCTCCCACGTCCCGGATGCCGTAGAACGGGAGCCGATGGGCGAACTGCGGGTCGTCCGGCGCTGTCTTCGGGGTGTTCACCGGGGCGATGGGCGTGTTGGCCTCGTCGGAGAAGGCCAGCCATTCGGAGCACGTCCTGGTGGCGAAGATGGCCTTCAGCTCAACCTGAAGCTCGGTGTTGTGACGGGCATGGTCCGCGTACTGCGATCCCGGCCAACGCTCGAACAGCTCGGGTCGCCCGACGCCCTCGCAGAAGTTCCGCCAGAAGGCCTGCTCCGAGGCCATGAACAGGACGTGGCCGTCGGACGCCTCGTAGATCTGGTAGCGGACGCCCTCCCACATGCCGGCCAGGCCCGGTTCCCGGCGCTCGTGGTCGTCCGAGGCGTTGCCCGTCACCACGTCGGTCGGCCGCTCATAGGCACGGTACGTCTCGATCCGGTACCAGTCCATGTAGGCGGCCGCATCCGACTGGGCCACCTCCAGGCAGGTGCCCTCACCGGTCTCGCGGGCCCGGATGACGGCGGCCAGGATGCCCAGGGCGGCGATCATGGGCCCCACGTTGATCCCGATGTTGGGCAGGGTGGGGATGCGGGTGAAGCCGTCGTCGTCCAGCGCAGGTTCGATCAGGCCGGCCCAGGTGTCGTAGGCGATGCCGTGGCTGGGCATATCGCGGTACGGGCCGGTGGCGCCGTAGCCCGACAGGGTGCAGAACACCAGACGGGGGTTGACCCTTATGAGCTCGTCGAAGCCGAGGCCCAGCTTCGCCAGGGAACCCGGACGCATCGCCTCCAGCACCACGTCGGCCCCACGGACCAGATCGCGGTAGATCTCCAGGCCTTCCTCGGTCTTGAGGTCGATGGCGATGCTGCGCTTGCCCCGGTGTGTGTGGAGGTGGAGGAGCGAGGTTCCCTCCACGATCGGCCACGTCATCCGACGGATGTAGTCGCCGGCGGGCGGCTCCACCTTGACCACGTCGGCTCCCAGGTCGGAGAGGAAGGTGGCTGCCAGGCCGGGGCCGAGGAGCGAGCTCTCGACGACCTTCAGGCCGGCCAGTGGCCGGTTGGCAGGGGGCGTGGTTGTGGTCATGTGGGCCAGTCTCCCGCCGTGCGGGTTCGTCCGCCACATCTGACGGTCCGTCAGATTCTAGCCCGGCGGGGGCTCCCGCGGGCCGTCCGTAGGCTCGGCCCGTGGCCAACCCAATGCACCTCCTGCACGTCATGTCCCACCAGTCGGACACGCCGCCGCGTATCGGTCCCGAGACCCGCAGACGGGTCTGGACGTTCGCCCGCCCCTACCGGACCCTCATCATCGGCTTCCTGGGCGTGGTCACCGCCTCCTCCGTGCTGGGGGTGGTTCCACCGCTGCTGTTCCGGGAGATCATCGACGGGGCCATCGCCAATGGAGACCGGGGGCAGCTCACCGTCCTAGGGCTGCTCGTGGTGGGAGCCGCCCTTGCCCAGGCCGTCCTCTCGTTCTTCGAACGGTGGGCCTCGGCGACGGTCGGAGAAGGCCTCATCTTCGACCTCCGCGTGGCCCTGTTCGACCACGTGCAACGACTCCCGGTCTCGTTCTTCACACGCACCCGCACGGGCGCCCTCGTGAGCCGCCTCAACAACGACGTGATCGGCGCCCAGCGGGCACTCACCGGGACGCTCGGCACGGTGGTCGCCAACACCATCACGGCGCTGACCACCCTCGTCACCCTCTTCCTGCTGGAGTGGCACATAACCCTGCTGGCCATGGTCCTGCTGCCACTGTTCATCCTCCCGGCCCGCCGGGTGGGCAGGACCGTCGCCGGGATCACCCGCGAGGGCATGAACCTGAACGCCACGATGAACGCCACGATGACCGAACGGTTCAATGTCTCCGGAGCCTGGCTGGTCAAGCTCTTCGGGCGGCCGGACGAGGAGCGGGACGGCTTCGCCGGCAACGCCGGACGGGTCCGCGACATCGGCATCCGAAACGCCCTCTTCAGCCGCACCTTCGTGATCGCCCTCACGCTGCTGGGCGCCATCGGCACCGCCGTCGTCTACTGGGTGGGCGGCTCGCTGGCGATCAACGGCACCATCACCATCGGCACCCTGGCCTCCATGGGTGTCCTCGTCGCCCTGCTCTACGGGCCGCTGGCCCAGCTCACCAACGCACGGGTGGACGTCATGTCCGCATTCGTGTCCTTCGAGCGCGTCTTCGAGGTGCTGGACGCCCCCAACCCGGTTGCCGACGCCCCCGACGCCGTGGACCCGCACCCCGTCCAGGGGCACCTGGCGCTGAAGGGGGTGTCGTTCCGGTATCCGGCGGCCAACGAGACCTCGGTCGCCTCCCTGGAGACCGACACGGCGCCCGGCGAGCCCGGTCGCATCGTGCTCCACGACCTGGACCTGGAGGTGGGCCCCGGCCGGATGCTCGCCGTCGTCGGACCCTCCGGTTCCGGCAAGAGCACCCTGGCCTCGCTCATCCCGAGGCTCTACGACGTGACGGAAGGGTCGATAACCCTGGACGGCCGGGACCTCCGCTCGCTGCGCCAGGACGACCTGCGAGCCCGGATCGGCGTCGTCACCCAGGACCCGCACCTGTTCCACGACACGGTGGGCGCCAACCTCCGTTACGCCCGACCCGACGCCACCGACGCCCAACTCGAGGACGCATGCCGTTCCGCCCGCATCCTGGACGTCGTACGGGCACTCCCGGGTGGCTTCGACACGATGGTCGGAGAGCGCGGCTACCGGATGTCGGGAGGCGAGAAGCAGAGGCTGGCCATTGCCCGCCTGATCCTGAAGGACCCGGCAATAGTGATCCTGGACGAGGCCACGAGCCACCTGGACACCGAGAACGAAGCCGCCGTGCTGGATGCCCTGGCGGTCGTCCTCTCCGGGCGCACCTCCATCGTGATTGCCCACCGGCTCTCCACGGTGGTCGAGGCAGACGAGATCGTGGTGCTGGACGACGGACGGATCGTGGAACGGGGTCGCCACGCCCAACTCCGCGACGCCGGCGGCCTCTACGCCGACCTCTGGGAGGGCCTCGTGCGGGACGACGCCCGGGCTGTCCCTCTGGTCGACCTGACCGACTGACCGGGCCGGACCCGGCCGGCGCGCCCGGCGGGCGGTACCTTTCGGCCAGCAGAACCGGGGTCGATCGTCGGCCCCGGAGCACCTGTACCGGAGCCCCATGCCCTCAGCAGCATCCCCGATAGTCATCCTCGCCGGAGCACGCACTCCGATGGGCCGCTTCCAGGGCGGGCTCTCCCCGCTGACGGCCACCGACCTGGGTGCCGCTGCGATCAGCGGTGCCCTGGATCGGGCCGGCATCACCGGAAGCGATGTGGACTTCGCCTACCTCGGGAACGTGGTGGCCGCCGGCACCGGACAGGTTCCGGCCCGACGGGCCGCCGCAGACGCCGGCATCCCGCTGACCGTGCCGTCCACCCTCCTGAACCGGGCCTGCCTGTCCGGGATGCACGCCATCCACCTGGCATCCCAGATGATCCGCCTGGGCGAGGCGGACACGGTGGTGGCCGGCGGCATGGAATCCATGACCAACGCCCCCTACCTGCTCACCAAGGCCCGTGGTGGCTACCGGATCGGCGACGGAGCCGTCGTCGACTCGATGATGTCCGATGGCCTGACCTGCACGCTCGAGGGCTGTGCGATGGGCGAGGCCACCGAGCGCTACGCCGCCGAGATGGGCCTGGCCCGGGAGCCGCAGGATGCCTTCTCCGCCCAGTCCCACGAGCGGGCCGCCAGGGCCCAGAAGGATGGCCTGCTGGCCGAGGAGATCGTGCCCGTCAGCATCCCCCAGCGTCGCGGCGAGCCCATCCAGCTCACCGACGACGAGGGCATCCGGTCCGACGTGGACGCCGCCTCCCTGGCACGGCTTCGGGCCGCCTTCGTCGCCGACGGCAACATCACCGCCGGCAACGCCTCGCAGATCTCGGACGGGGCGGCCGCATGCATCGTCACCACCCTGGAGCGGGCCGAGGCCCTCGGCGTGGAGCCCCTCGCCGAGCTGGTCTCCCACGGCCAGGTGGCCGGGCCCGACGCCAGCCTCCTCCACCAGCCCAGCAACGCCATCGCCCTGGCCCTCGAGAAGGCCGGCATGACCGTCGCCGACCTGGACCTGCTGGAGATCAACGAGGCATTCGCCGCCGTGGCCCTGGCCTCGATGGACGCCCTGGGGGTATCCGACCAGATGGTGAACGTGAACGGCGGGGCCATCGCCCTCGGCCACCCGATCGGCATGTCGGGTACCCGGGTGGCCCTGACGCTGGCCTACGAGCTGAAGCGCCGGGGTGGGGGCATGGGAGCCGCCGCCCTCTGCGGCGGCGGCGGCCAGGGCGAGGCCCTCATCCTGAAGGTAGTAGGGGCATGAGGCCTGCCGGCGTGGGTCCTGAAGGCACCGATCCGGCCGACACGGAGCCGGTCCTGAACCCGGACCAGGCGGGAACGGATCCCGTGGCGCGCTGTGAGCAGGGCCTCCTGCGGGGCCGGCATCGTCGGGGCGTCCAGATCTTCGCCGGCATCGGTTACGCCGCTCCCCCCGTCGGCCCGCTGCGATTCCGCGCACCCGAGCCGCACGAATCGTGGGAGGGCGAGCGGGATGCCCGCCGGTTCGGCCCGGCCGCCCCGCAGCTTCCGGGCGAGGGCCTCACCAGTCGGATCCCGATCCCGTGGGACGAGGACTGCCTCACGCTGAACGTCGTGACCCCGGCATGCGACGATGCCCTGCGGCCCGTCTATGTCTGGATCCACGGCGGCGCCTACAAGCACGGCCAAGGTGCAACACCCTGGTACGACGGCACGTCGTTCGCCACACGGGGCGACATCGTCGTGGTGACCATCAACTACCGGCTGGGGGCGCTCGGGTTCTGCAACCTGGGCAGCCACCTGGGCGACGACTTCGCCACCTGCGGCATCAACGGCACGCTGGACCAGGTGGCCGCCCTGACCTGGGTACACCGGAACATCGCCGGATTCGGCGGTGACCCCGACCGGATCACCATCGGCGGCGAGTCCGCCGGGGCGTTCAGCGTCTGCAACATGCTGGCCATGCCGTCCACGGACGGCCTGTTCCACCGGGCCATTGCCGAGAGTGGAGCGGCCCACCACACCTTCGACCCCGAGGAGGGCTCCGGGATAGCCGCTGAGTTCCTCCGCCAGCTGGGTGACCCGTCCGTCGAGGGGCTCATGGCCATGGACGTGGCTGTGCTCCTGGAGGCACAGGAGCAGGTGGCGACGGACCGCAGCAACCTGACCGGCCGCAGCCAGGAGCCCTTCTACCCGGTGTGGGGCCACGAGGCGCTTCCCCGGGACCCACGGGAACTGATAGCCGACGGGTCCGGAGCCGACGTCGCCCTGCTGACCGGCACCAACGAGGACGAGATGGCCCTCTGGGGCGTGACCAGCATGTCGGCCAACGGCCTCGACTCGATGCTCGCCAAGCTGACCGGGGACCCGGCCGGCATGGAGGCCACCTACCGGAGGCGCCTGGACGGCGTCGACCCCGGCTGGCTGGCATGTGCGATCGGTACCGACCAGGTCTTCAGGATCCCCGCCGTCCGACTGGCCGATGCCCGCCACGCCAACGGCGCGGACACCTGGATGTACCGGTTCTCGTGGGACTCACGGGCCTTCGACGGCCAGTTCGGTGCCGCCCACGCCCTGGAGATCCCCTTCGCCTTCAACACGATCGACCGCCCGGGTGTGGACGTCTTCCTGGGTCCCGGCGATACGCCCACCGCCCTGGCCGAGACCATCCACGATGCCTGGATCGCCTTCATCCGGGACGGCGACCCGTCCACGGCCGCCCTCGGCGAATGGCCCACCTACGATCCGCTGCGCCGGGCCGTCATGGACCTGGACGACGAGTGCGGGCTGATGGACGACCCGGAGGCCGACGAACGCCGCCTCTGGGAGGACCTGGTCAGATGAGCAGGTCGCCAACCGTGGAAGGGGCTGACACGGCACGGGGATTCTCGACATGGGGAGCAACACCATGAGAATGCTGGTGATGGGCGGCACGCAGTTCAACGGCCTGGCGCTGGTCCACGAGCTGGCCCGCTGCGGGCACGACG
>DUAC01000123.1 GCA_012961035.1 Acidimicrobiia bacterium | reverse complement strand
CGACCGACCTGCCGGGCATCACGATGTCGCCGATCGTCGACATGACCAGCGCCCACTCGTTCAACCAGGTCTTCTTCGACGACGTCCGCATCCCTGCCAGCCTGCTGGTCGGCGAGGAGGGCGATGGCTGGCGGCTGGCCCGCGTGACGCTGGCCAACGAGCGGGTCTCGTTGTCCTCGGCCGGCTCGTTGTGGGGCGACGGGCCGTCGGCCGACGACCTGCTGGAGCTTGTCCGACAGGCCGGAGGGACATCGGATCCGGTGCTGCGCCAGCGTCTCGCCGCCCTCTACTGCGAGGCCGAGGTGCTCCGCCTGAACCGGCTGCGAACCCTCAGCGCCCAACTGGCGGGGCGGGAACCAGGGTCGGAGGCGAACATCCAGAAGGCCATGGCCGACGACCACGGGCAGCACGTCATGGCGTTGGCCAAGGAGGTCAGCGGTACCTCCGGGATGCTGGTGGGATCCGGTCCGGTGGGTCGCCTGGATGCGTCCAAGGAGGAGGGAACCACCGAGAACCGCCTGACGACCGGGCAGTTTCCGGGCGTGTCGTCGATCTGGCATTACGGCTACGTCTTCTCGCCGGCCCTGACCCTGGGTGGCGGCACGTTCGCGGTGCAGCGCAACATCATCGCCGAGCGGGTTCTGGGCCTACCGCGCGAACCCGATGCCCAGCGGGGACTGTCCTGGTCCGAGGCCAGGGCGCCGCAGGGCGCGTAGGCCTCTGCCGATGAAGGCTGGCGACCTCACCACCCCGGCGCTGCTGGCCGACGTGGCCGTCCTGGACCAGAACCTGGCCACGATGTCGGCCGCTCGCCCGGGACCGGCGCTACGGCCCCATGTGAAGGCCTTCAAGACCACCGCCCTGGCCGCCCGCCTCGCCGCGGCCGGCCACACCGGCTTCTGCTGCGCCACGACCCGGGAGGTTGAGGGCATGGCCGCCGCCGGCCTGGGCGATGACCTGCTCCTGGCCAACGAGGTCGTCGACGCCAGTCGGCTGGGGGCCCTGGTCCGGGCAGGTACCGCCAGGGTGACCGTGGCGGTGGATTCGTCGGCCACCATCGCCGCAGCGGTGGCCGGTGGGGTACGCGAGGTCCTGGTGGACGTGGACGTGGGTATGCCCCGGTGCGGCTGCGATCCGGCCGATGCCGGGCGCCTCGCCGACGAGGCCCGTGCCGCCGGCCTGGAGGTCCGGGGCGTCATGGGCTACGAGGGCCACGTCCAGCACGAGGTGGACCGCCAGCGTCGGGAACGTCGTGTGGCCAGGGCCATGGAGGACCTGACGAGGGCGCATGCCGACGTCGGTGGCGGGGTGGTGTCCGGTGGCGGTACCGGTTCGTGGGACTGCAACCACGTGGTGACCGAGCTGCAGGCCGGATCCTTCGTCCTCATGGATGGCGACTACGCACGCCTGGACCTTCCGTTCCGGGAGGGCCTGGTGCTCCTGACCACGGTGGTGTCGGTCAGCTCCCGGGGCCACGCGGTGCTGGACGGGGGCCTCAAGGCGTTGGCCATGGACAGTGGCGACCCTTCGCTGGTGGGCGGTGGCGAGGTGCGGTTCTGCTCCGACGAGCACACGACCGTCGGCGGTGCGTCGTGGGCGGTGGGGGACCGGGTCGGCCTACATAGATCCGACGATCGCCAAGCACGAGGCCCTGCACCTCGTTGACGATGCCGCGGCCGGTGGCGACGCCGAGGTCCTCGAGTCGTGGTCGGTAGACCTGCGGGGCTGGTGAGCAGGTGAGCGGCATACGCAGCGACGGTTCCTGGCGGAACTGGGCGGGCAACCAGCGCAGCAGACCGGTGCGCATCGCCCGACCCACCTCGGAGCCCGACGTCGTGGCCCTGGTCCGGGAGGCCGCCACCGATGGCCTGGGGGTTCGGGTGGTGGGTGCCGGCCACTCGTTCACCGCCATTGCCAGGACCGACGACGTGCTCGTCACCCTGGATGACATGACCGGGATCGTGGCCGTCGACGAGGCGACAGGGCGTGTACGGGTGCGTGCCGGTACCCGGCTCTGCGACCTGAACCCGCAGCTGGACGCCATGGGCCTGGCCATGTCGAACCTCGGCGACATCGCCTACCAGTCGGTGGCCGGCGCCATCTCGACGTCCACCCACGGCACGGGCCTGGGCTTCCGGTCGATCGCCGCCGACGTGGTCGGCCTGCGGTTGGTGACCGCCGACGGAGCGGTGCTGGTCCTGGACGACGACCACGATCCGGACCTGCGCGATGTGGCGCGCGTCGGCCTGGGTGCGCTCGGCGTGGTCACCGAGGTGACGCTGCAGTGCGTGCCGGCCTTCAACCTCCACGCCGTCGAGGAGATCCTGCCGATCGACGAGGTGCTGGCGGGCTTCGATGCCTTCGCCGAAGACACCGACCACACCGAGTTCTTCTGGATGCCCCACACCTCCAATGCCCTGCTGAAGCGAAACACCCGGACCACCGAGGCGCCCCCTCCGGCCCGCAATGCCCGCCACGCCATGAAGCGCCGCTGGAACCGGTTCAAGAACAAGGAACTGCTCGAGAACGTGGCCTTCGGGGCGCTCAACCACCTGGGCCGCCTCCGGCCGTCGCTCATCCCGAGGCTGAACGGCCAGGTCCTGACCGGTGCGGGGAGGGCCGAGTACCTGACGACCTCGTACGACGTGTTCGCCTCGCCCCGGCGGGTCCGCTTCTACGAGATGGAGTACGCCGTGCCCCGCCAGCACGGCCTGGAGGCGTTCCGAAGGGTGCAGGCGCTGATCGACACCCTGGATCGTCCGATCAGCTTCCCGATCGAGTTCCGGATCCTGGGCGGCGACGACATACCGCTCTCCACGGCATCGGGACGGGACTCCTGCTTCATTGCAGTCCACGTGTTCCGGGGGACGCCGTACGGGGACTACTTCCGGGGCGTGGAGGCGATCATGGACGACTACGACGGCCGTCCCCACTGGGGGAAGCTCCACTTCCAGACCGCCGACACGCTGGCCGGCCGCTATCCCGGCTGGGACCGCTTCCAGGCCGCAAGGGAACGCCTCGACCCACGTCGCCGCTTCACCAACGACTACCTGGACAGCGTCCTCGGCCCCTGAGCCCTAACGCCTGGTCACCAGGGATATTTCGGTGGTGGAGCCGTCGACCCGGGTGAGCG
>DUAC01000122.1 GCA_012961035.1 Acidimicrobiia bacterium | reverse complement strand
GCACTGAACGAACCGTCCGACCGCCGCTCGACACAGTCCTGGGTGCCCCATTCGACCGCGATGACGTCGACGAAGCTCCATCGCCGATCGGGCTGCCCATACGGCACGGCTCCCGGCGAGCCGGTGACCGTGACCATGCCGCTTCCATCCGGAGTTGAAACCTGGATCCGGGAGGCGATGGGTGCGGTGGACCGGTCGTTCTTCCGTTCGGCCGACCCGAGTCTCAGGTTCCCGTAGGCCATGATGCCGCTGGAGATGCTCGGCATCACGTCGGGCGTGGTCTGCCCACGGTCCTCCGACGCCTTTCCGGCCCCTTCGTCGTCATTGGACTTCGTAGCCGCGTCACCCACCGACCCGGCCATGGAATCACCGTCGGACTTCGTAGCCGAGTCGCCCCCTGACCCACCCGAACCATCAGGCGACGCCGACTGCCCTGTGGCGGACGCGACCAGCGCGTCCAACTCGGCCCGGGTGATGCTTTCACGGTCCCCCCACGCCTCACCGATCCTGCCCGTGTCTCCGTCGAAGGCAGCCATCAGCTCACGCCTGACAGTGTCCATGTCGACCAGTTCCGATCCGACCGCGTTGCCCTTCCCTGCCTGCGTCGAGACGGATGCGAGGAGCGTGTCAAGTTCTTCCCGGTTGATGCTCTCGCGGTCCCCCCAGGCCGCCATGGTCCGCTCGAGGTCACCCCCGTACGCGGCGAGCAGCTCCTTCTTGGCCGTCCTGGCGTCCACCACCTCAGGCTTGGTCGTGGTGGTCAACGTGCCCTCGAGGGGTTCGGACGGCGTGTCTTCCCGGACCTCGGGCGGACGACTGGTCGTACCGGCATCGGCACCTGCCGGCTGGGTGGTGGTCGCACCCGTTCCGGCAATCGGCTCCGACGTGGTGGTCTGGCCCTCGGCAGTCACGCCGGTGGTCCTCGACGCCTCGGGTAAACCCCGTGTCGTAGACGGCTCCGCTGCCTCTCCACCGCCGCCGCAGGAAGCGACGAGCAGCGCCGTCCCGAGGGCGATCGCCGGCCACCTCATCGGCGACCCATAGTGCGATCCGCCGATCGTTCCAATGACTGATCGCTCGGCAAGGTCATCTTCGATCCCGTCAGGAGGGGTACTTGTCCTACCGCTCGCCCCAGGACGGAGCCGGGTAGACGAGTTCGTTCCAGGTCGCCTCGGCTGGTCCGACCAGGAAGCGGGTGGTCATGTCGGACCCGGGTTCGCCGCCCTGGTACTGGAAGGCGGACATCGGCTTGGCGATGTTGCGCCCCTTCTCGTCGAAGTCGATCGGGCCATAGAACGTGACCACGTCAAGGTCGAGCAGCGCATTTCGTACGGCCTCGGTGTCCAGCGAACCTGCGGCCTCGATTGCGATGGTCAGGGCCAGCGACGCTGCCGCCGCACCAGCCGCCTGATATGACGGATTGTCGCCCCACATGTCCTCGTAGCGGGTGTTGAACTCGGCGGTGTTCCCGATCCACTGACCGCGCCACTTGACCTCGTCTGACCACTGCTCCAGGTCGATGACGGTACGGGCCTGGTGCCCAAACTCGTTTTTCACCTGCCAGGCACCGAACGAGTCCGAGAAGACCATCGCATCAGGGCTGAAGCCGAGGTCGGCGGCGGCCAGGGCGAACATGAGGGGATCCTCGTTGTGCCCGCTCCCGATGAAGACGTCGGGGTCGAGGTCCCGGAAGCGGGAGACGATGTCGGACACGTCGGCGGTACCAGCGGGATAGGACTCGATGGCCAGGACGTCGAGGCCGATTAGGAACGCCGACTCGGCGGCTCCCTCGCCGACCGCGGTGTGGAACCCGCCCGAGAAGTGCTGGTGCGCCACGTCGGTCTCCGCGTAGGCGATGACCACCGTCTCGGCTCCCCGTTCGGCGAGCATCTCCAGGATGGATTCGGCGTAGAGGCCGGCCGGGGTCAGAACGCCGAACAGGTTCCCGTACCCGTGGTCGAAGACCGCTTCGGCGTCGCTGCTGGGCGTGATAATGACCACGTCGTAGAAGTCGGCGACCTTGGCCGCTGCCTCGGTGAGGCCGCTGTTGGCGTAGTCGCCCGACGGTCCCATCAGGAAGTCGACGTCCTTGACGACGATCATCTCCTCGGCGGCGTCCGACGCTCCCTGTGGATTGCCGGGGGGCGGGTACAGGGTGGAACTCTCCTCGTCGATGAAGATCAACTCGATCTGGAGGAGTTCCTCTCCGCCGAGGTCGATACCGCCCCGTTCACTGTTCAGCCAGTCCAGCCAGGTCAGATAGCCCCGACCCTCGTCGGAATCTGCGGTAGCCAACGCTCCGATGACGATCGGACCGATTACCTCTGGTTCCGGGGCCTCAGTAGTGGGCGTTGCAACCGTGGTGGTCGGCGGGGCCGTGGTGGTCGGCGGGGCCGTGGTGGTCGGCGGGGCCGTGGTGGTAGGTGGGACCGTGGCGGCCTCGGTCGATTCACCGGCAAGCAGGCGCTCAAGGACGTCCACACGTTCCAACAGGGAGTCGCGAACCGGACCGTCGATGTATCGGTCGGCGAAGACCGTCTCCACGTCGTCGCGTAGGTCGTCCAGGTCACCCCGGAGTTCATCAACGCCGACGTGGGCCTCGTCGATGTCGACTCGTATGCACCTGATCGTCAGGTCGAACGCGGCCAGCACCTCGGCATCGTTGATGTCGAGTTCGCCGTCCCGCCCATCGATAACGTCCCACACCCGGTGGTATCCGCCAGCACAGCCGCCGCCGGCGTCCTCTGTGCCGCCGCCACCATCGCCACCACAGGACGCGGCCAGAAGGGTCACGGAGACCAGAGCCGCCAGCAACTTCATGTCCAGACAGTATCCGACCGGGAGCGGGCGGTCTCCGGGCGACATGATGGAGCCGTGCAGCCCGTGGCTCGACCCCCGAGAGGTGAGAAGCCTCGCTGGTTGAGGATCTGGGCCTCCCAGCCGTCCGGGGTCTCGTAGGCAATCGAGAGTTGCAGCGTGTCGGCGCCCAGGATGATCTGGGTGAACCCGGCCTCGTAGAGGTCCTGTTGGTCGACTACGACGGTGACCGTGTCGGAACCCGACACGCTTCCCTCCTCGATTACCAGCCCGGGAGCGGTGAGGCTGTAGTGGGCCTCGTCCACGCTGGCGGACAATGGGAACTCGAACGAGATCTTCTCCACCCGGTTCCCGGCCCTGCCGAACACCGAC
>DUAC01000121.1 GCA_012961035.1 Acidimicrobiia bacterium | reverse complement strand
CGGCGACCGCTGGTCGATGCCGGCGGGCAGGGAGCGCATCTCGGCCACCTGCTCGGTGACCTTCTGGCCCATGAGGTGGCCGCCCAGGCCGACCTTGCAGCCCTGGCCGATGAAGAACTCGACGGCATCGGCCAGCATGAGGTGGTGCGGGTTGAAGCCGTAGCGGCTCTGGATGACCTGGTAGAACCACCTCGTCGAGAGGTCCCGCTCAGGCGGAATCATGCCGCCCTCACCGGAACACGTGGCCGTGCCGGCCATCGAGGCGCCCTTGGCGAGGGCCGACTTGGCCTCGATCGAGAGCGCACCGAAGCTCATGCCGGTGATGTAGACGGGGATGTCCAACTCCAGCGGCTTGTGTGCGAACCGGGCACCAATGACCGTCCTGGTCTCGCACTTCTCCCTGTAGCCCTCGATGACGAAGCGGGTCAGCGTTCCGGGCAGGAACACCAGCTCGTCCCAGTGCGGGATCTTCTTGAATATCGAGAACCCACGCATCCGGTACCGGCCCAGCTCGGCCTTCACGTGGATGTCGTTGATGACCTCCCGGGTGAAGATCTTGCTCTTGCCGAGGACGTCGGTGGCGGAGTTCGTGACGGTGGCTGGGGTGTCGACCCCTTTGATGTCGTTTGCTTCTGGCATCGTCAACTCCTCCTAGAGCACGAGCTTGCGCTCGGAGGGCTCCAGCGCGTCGTAATTGTGGAGCACCTTGCCGCACTCGAACTTGTTGAAGTCCGGCGGGGTACCGAGGTCGTATATCGCGAACTTGCGGTTGATGAACTCGTGGTCCTCGTCGGTCATCTCGGCCGGTACGCAGTCCACGCCCAGTGAGGCGATCTTCCCGCCCACGTAGATGAAGCCGTCGTACATCGAGTCGCCCAGGCCGTCGCTGGCATCGCCGCAGATGATCTGGTGGCCTCGCTGCATCATGAAGCCGGTGTTGATGCCGGCACTTCCCATCGTGATGATCGTGCCGCCCTTCTGGTCGATACCCGTCCTGGCACCGACGTTGCCCTTGATGACCAGGTCGCCGCCTCGCAGGGCGGCCCCTGTCAGGGAGCCGGAGGGGCCCTCGACGACGATGGACCCGGACATCATGTTCTCGCCCAGTGCCCAGCCGACCCGGCCGTTGATCTGAACCTCGGGCCCGTCGATCAGACCGCAGGCGTACCAGCCGGGGCTTCCCTCGAAGGTCAGCTTGCAGCGCTTCAGGATGCCCACGCCGAGGGAATGCTTGGACCCCGGGTTCACGATGGTGACCTCGTTGACGCCCTCGTCGTAGACGATGCGCTTCAACTCCAGGTTGATCTTGCGGGTCGTGAGGTCGGTGGCGTCGATGACAGCCGTGTCGCCGTCGATCACCGCCGTCATGGGCGGCTCCGGATCCGGCTCTACGAGACCCCGGGCGTCGTAGACGACGCCGCTCCTGGTGTTCATACCTGCCACGTCAGCACCTCCCGCTCGAACGGATCCCTGGTCTCGACCTCGGTACCGACGAGCGCCCGGATGGCGATCTCCTCGGAGGCCATCGCCACCAGGTTCTCGGTCTCCATGAGCACCAGCGGCTTTGCCGCCATCTCGTCCTTGGCGATACCCAACTCGCTGCCTGTGGCCACGAGATAGGTGTACACGCCGTCGAAGTCATCAAGGCTGTGCTTCATGGCCGTCTCCAACGGCAGGCCGTTCTCAAGCTGCTGGGCCAGGTACACGGCGATGATCTCGGAGTCGCACTCGGACTGGAACCGGTGGCCCATCCGCTCCAGGCGACGCCGCCACGAGTGGTAGTTGGTGAGCTGGCCGTTGTGCACGACCGCCACGTCGGCGAACGGGTATGCCCAGTAGGGATGGGCGCTGGCCAGGTCCACGTCCGACTCGGTGGCCATCCGGACGTGCCCGATGCCGTGCGTGCCCGACACCTTGGCGAGCCCGTACTGGTCATGCACCGTGTAGGCGTCGCCGAGGTCCTTGATGATCTCGAGGGAACTACCCAGCGAGAGCACCTTGCAGCCCGGGATGTCCTCCAGGTAGTCGGCGAGGGGCTTCAGGTCACCGCCGTAACGGATGGTGGCCCGGAAGGCGTAGCCGGTCTCATTCTGGATGGTCGCCACCTCGGCGCCGATCTTGGCCAGACGGGACTCCACCTCGGCCCGGTTCCTCTCCAACTTCTCGTCCATGCCGAAGCCGGTGAAGTCGTTGGGCTCGGCCAGCACGAACCGGACGATGACCATTTCATCTGCCGGTCCGTAGATGGCGTAGCCCGTCGAGTCGGGGCCCCGGTGCTTCATGGAGTTGAGCATCGCGGTGAGCTCGTCGCCGATTCTGGCTGCTCCATCTCGATGGATGATGCCGGCTATGCCGCACATGGCGTGTCTCCTGCTCTCTGGTTCTCTGGGTCTGCTGGCCGCGGGTGGTGCCCTGCCGAGGATCGTGCCCCGGGAGGAAACCGCGGCCTACGGGAGGATGTCGAGGTATTCCTTGATGTCCCAGTCGGTCACGGTGGCCATGAAGCGCTCCCACTCGTCGCGCTTGTAGTGCTCGAAGACCCTGAACATGTCGCCGGGGAGGGCGCTCTTGACAACATCGTCGGCCCGCAGGGCATCTAGGGCCTCGCCAAGGTTCATCGGGATCTTCTTGACCTCCTTACCTGCCTCCATGGCCTCGTAGATGTTGCGCTCCTCGGGCGGGCCCGGGTCGAGGTTGTTGTCCAGGCCGTCCTCCATGGCCTTGAGGAGGGCGGCGAAGGTCAGGTACGGGTTGACCGCCGAGTCCACCGATCGGTACTCGAAGCGCCCCGGGGCGCTGATGCGCAGGGCGGTGGTGCGGTTCTGGAAGCCCCAGTCGGCGTAGACGGGTGCCCAGAAGCCGGTGTCCCAGAGGCGCCGGTAGGAGTTGACGGTCGGTGAACCCAGGCAGGTCAGCGCATCCAGGTGCTTCATGATCCCGCCGATGGCCTGCATGCCGATCGCACCGGGGATCTGCGGGTTGTCGCCCTCTGGCATGAACTTGTTCTCGCCATCCCCTCCATGGGATGGCGGTTCACCGGTCCAGAGGGAGATGTTGTGGTGGCAGCCGTTGGCCGACACGCCCATGAACGGCTTGGGCATGAAGCACGGGAAGGCACCCATCTCGCGACCGACCTGCTTGCAGATCTGGCGGTAGGTGGTGAGCCGGTCGGCCGTGAGTTCGGCACGGTCGAAGTTGAAGTTCAGCTCCAG
>DUAC01000120.1 GCA_012961035.1 Acidimicrobiia bacterium | reverse complement strand
TAGGGGTCGCCGGCGGAGCCGTGGCGCACCAGGAGGATCGTCATCGCAGGGACCGGAGGTCGGCGAGGATCCCGGGGAGGGCGTCCAGGGCGGCGTCCCGGTCGGACCGCAGGAGGTCGGTACGACGTGTCGCCTCGAGTGATTCGGCAGCCAACCTCTCCGGGTCCAGTGCAGCCGCTGCCGCACCGAAGCCCACCACCGCCGGCACGTTCTCCAGCCCCGCACGCCTCGCCCGTTCCTGTTCCCCGCCCAGCAGCAACGGGTCAAGGCGTAGCCCCCGGCGCACCGCCGAGTGCTCGACCGCCGACATCACGCTGTGGCGCCGTCCGTCACGACGGGAGGCTCCCCAGCAGGCCATGGCGATCGACTCCGTCGCCCCCGAGGTGAAGACCACCTCGCGGCCACGTGCGTCGAGCATGTCGGTGACCTGCTGGCGGGCGGTCTCCACGGCGTGGCGGGCGACCATGCCCTCGTGGTGGATCCGTCCCGGATCTCCGACGATGCCGGTGAGCGCCTCGGCCATGGCAGCGGCCGACTCGGGGCGCAGCGGCGACGTGGAGGCGTGGTCGAGGTAGTGACGGGTCACGACGGTAGGGCGGGTTCGGGTGGGTCTGGGTTTCAGATCGTCACGTCGGTGCTGCAGATGGAATCACCCATGGGAAGTGACGATCGCATCTTGGCCGTCGTCTTGCCGTAGAGGGCGTTCAGCATGCCCGTCACCAGTCCACGGTCCACGGCACAGATCACCGGGTGTTCGATGGCGACGTTTCCGAAGGGACAGTGTTCGGAGACGATTCGCAGGCGGTCGTCGCCGATGCGTTCCGCCCTGGCGGCGAAGCCGTGTGCGGTGAGTGCCTCGGCCACGACCTGGAGCGCCGACTGGAACGAACGGTGCACCTCGTGTTCTCCGATGGCCTCGGCCATGCTGCGGCCCACCTCGGCACCGACCTCCTCGGCCATTGCCTCCGCCTGGTCGGACGGCAGCATGGCGAGGGCCCGGCCCAGGAGGCTCACCAGGACGGCGTCCTGACGGACCGGCACAGCGAGTGGGGATCCGGGGTCGGTCACCCTGTAGGACTTCGCCGGTCGGCCGGCAGAGGCACCTTTGTGGCGTTCCACCACGACCTCCAGGTAGCCGCCGGCAGCCAGTTTGTCCAGGTGGTGGCGTGCCACGTTCGGGTGGAGGTCGAATGCCTCGGCCGTGTCGACGGCGGTCACTCCGTTCTCGATGTCGCGGGCGCGCAGGTAGATGTTGCGGCGAGTCGGGTCGCCGAAGGCTCCGGTTATGGCAGTGACCGCCGAGGCGAACTCGGTGGCCGTGAGGGGGGCTCCGTCCACACGGCTATTCTACCGAACCCGGCTCCCCGGCCATCTGGTCGGATCAGCTGGCGGTACCGGTCGGTAGGCCGGCTCCCCGGTGGATGCCGGTGAGAACCGAGGGTGGGCCAGGTCCCACCGCAGCCGAGGAGCACCCATGACGGTCACCGAAACACAGGTCATGGAGGCCCTCGGGCCCGTCCAGGATCCCGAACTCCGTCGGAGCATCGTGGACCTCGGCATGGTCCGTGGGATCCACATCGATGGAGGTCGGGTCGAGGTGCAGATCGCCGTGACGTCGCCAGGGTGTCCGACGAAGGCGGAGATCCGGCAGGCGGTGGGCGGCGCCGTCCTGCTCCTGGACGGGGTGGAGGCAGCCAAGGTCGACTTCACCGTGATGACTGACGAGCAGATGGGGGAGCTCCGGGAGCGCCTCCACGGGGATCCGTCGGCCACAGCCGGAACCAACTCCACCTACGGCCATTCCGAGGGCCGTGCCGTGCCGTTCGCCGAGGCCAACTCGAGGACCCGGGTGCTTCTGATCGCGTCGGGCAAGGGCGGTGTGGGCAAGTCCTCGGTGACCACCAACCTGGCTGTCGCCCTCGCTGCGCGGGATCTGGACGTGGCGGTGGTGGATGCCGACGTGTGGGGCTTCTCCATCCCGCGGATGCTGGGCGTTTCGCGCCCACCCACGGTCATTGACGGGATGCTCATTCCGCCGGAGGCCCACGGCGTGCGTTGCATCTCCATGGGCTTCTTCGCCGACGAGGACCAGCCGGTGATCTGGCGGGGTCCGATGCTCCACAAGGCCCTGGAGCAGTTCCTGACCGACGTCTACTGGGACGAGCCCGACTACCTGATCGTGGACCTGCCACCCGGCACCGGTGACATCTCGATCTCGTTGGCCGGCTTCCTCCCGACGGCCGAGATGTACGTGGTGACCACCCCCCAGGCGGTGGCGCAGACGGTGGCCCAGCGTGCGGCGTTCATGGCTGAGAAGGTGAACCTGAAGGTCCACGGAATCATCGAGAACATGTCGTGGTTCACCGGCGACGACGGCACCCGCTACGAGCTGTTCGGTGCGGGTGGCGGCCAGGCCCTGGCTGACCGCCTGGAGGTACCCCTCATCGGTCAGGTGCCGCTCGTGCCGGCCCTGCGCGATGGTTCCGACAACGGACGGCCCGTGGCTGCAGACCCGTCGACCGAGGTGGGAGCGTTGTTCGCAGAGATCGCCAGGACGATCGACGTGGACATGAAGCCGACGAAGCGTCGGCACAAGGAACTCAGGATCATCTGAGCCGGTGGCTCGGACAAGTACCGGATACCCCGGAGGAGCGTGACGTGGACCTGCGAATCGGTGTTACAGACAACCCGAAGGAGATCAAGGTCGAGCTGGCCGACGACACCGACGTGGCCGCCCTGCGGTCCGAGGTGGACGCAGCCGTGGCCGGTGGTGGCCCGATGCTCTGGCTGACCGACGTGAGGGGTCGCCAGGTGGGCGTGCCCGCCGCCAGGATCGCCTACGTGGACATCGGCGCCGCCGGATCTGACAATCCGGTCGGCTTCAGCTGAGCGCTGGCCGCTGAAAGCGGGGTCGGAACGTGGCGACGCTGGCCGACCTGGCCCGTTCGCATACGGACCTCGACGAGGCTGAGGTAGCGCACCTCCAGGACCTCGTCAGCATCTGGGGACTCCTGGCGGACCTCTCCTTCGCCGACCTGCTCCTGTACGGCCGTAGGCGCGGTGATCCCGAGGCAGCGCTGATCCTCCTGGGGCACGTTCGGCCCACCACCGGGACCACCCTCTACCGGGCGGACCTGGTGGGTCGGTCCTTCGAGTCACGGCGTCGCCCGCTCGTGGCCGAGGCATTCTCTAGCGGTTCCACGACGTCCGGAACGGTCAACGTCGGAGCCGACAGGGACGT
>DUAC01000119.1 GCA_012961035.1 Acidimicrobiia bacterium | reverse complement strand
CTAAAGGCCGTGAAGCCCTCACCCTGCTGATGGTTCTCGCCACCGACCTTGCCCAACGGGTTCTGCGTACCGAGGACAGCCTCGACAGACAACCACAACACGTTGACGCCAGGCACCAGCACCGTCAGGTACGAAGCAGGCGACCACGTGTACAAGATCCCAGGCTCGCCAGCGTTGACACGGTTCACCATCTCGGCGAACAGGCCTTCATAGCCGGCCTTGGTCTCCTCGAGGTTGTCCCACGCCTCATCACCGTTACCCCAGGCGATCTGGTTCTCGATGATGTCGTCACACGTCCACGACTCCGGGCAACCCAGGATCTCACCCTTGCCGTTGCCATCAGAGTCCAACTGGGACCACAACGACTCGTCACGGTTGATCTGATCCATTGTCGAGATGTTGTTGTCCTCAGCCCACGACTTCGTGATCAAGAAGCCCTGAACACCGGAATCCTCGAACAGGCCCGGAACAGCCTCTACATAGTCGCCAACGAGGCTGCCATCAGGCAACTCGTTTTCGAACCACGAGAAGTGACCCGGGTACCAGCTGTTCGCCCAGAAGTCACAAGACCCCTCAGCCATAGCCGTGTACGCATTGGACGGACCAAGCTCGATCGTCGACGGATCAGACACATCGAAACCAGCCTGCTGCATGATCTGACGCACGATCTCAGCCTGGATGTAACCAGACGCCCAGTTCGCACGACACATCGTCAACGCCACACCATCACCAGGCAACGCCGACTCGTCTTCGGCATAGGCGCCGTCACCGATGTCGTCGTAGGTGACCGTGAATGCGGTACCGAAGTACCTGCCGTTCAGTGCCGCCAGGGTGCCGTCGTCCTTCATGGACTGGAGCGCCTCGTTGAAGGGAGCGACCAGGTCGCTGCCCTCGGTGAAGGCCCAACCCAGCGGATCCGACTGCAGGGAGTCGGGGAGCATGTCCACATCGTCTTCGTTCTCACCCTGGTAGCCCTGGCCGGCCACGTCGTCCATGATCACGGCGCACACGTCACCGGTGATCAGGGCCTGCACGGCAAAGGCGAATGACTCGAATGCCACGATCCGGTCCTCACCGACCACGTCCACTGAAAGGTCGTAGTTGGTGGTTCCGGTCTGCGAACCGACGTTGCAGTCCGCCGCCTCGAGGTCGGCCCGCGAGCCAATCTCCGAGTCGCCCTTGGCCACGAGGATCTTCTGATCAGTACTGATGAAGCTGATCGAGAAGTCCACGACCTTGTCACGCTCCTCGGTGATCGTGATGCCACCACCGGCCATGTCGAACTGGCCCTCGCCTGTGGCGATGATCGTGGCGTCCCAGCCAAACTCCTGGAAGCTCGGAACGCAGTTGAGCCGGGCACAGACCTCGTCCATGGCGTCGTAGTCCCAACCCATAGCCACACCGGTGTCAGCCGGGATGTAGGCGAATGGCAGGTACGCGTTGTCGACAGCGATCGTGATGACGCGGCCGCCGAGGTCCGGAAGGACCACGGCACGCTCGCCTGGCACCGTCGGCACGCTGATGGCGCCGCTGATGATCTTGGCCTTGTAGTCATCGAGGTCACCGGTGATGTCATCGATGAATCCACCGGTGGTTGAGTAGGCAACGCCGTCGTTGGACAGGTCGAAGGTGACCGGACCACCGGTGAAGGTGCCGTCATTAACGGCCTTGATCGTCTCGAAGACCGACACGTTCATACGCTTGATCATCGACGTCATGATGTGGTCGGCCAGCGACTCGTCGACCAGCAGGTACTGGTCGGAGTCGACGCCCATGGCCCACACCTTGGATCCCGATTCGTCGGAGAACGTCTTGGCCGCTTCGAAGAGTCCGAGTCCGGTGCCGCCGGCAGCGTGGTACACGATGTCGGCGCCCTTCTCGTACATCGACTGGGCGATCTCACGACCCCGGTCGGGAGCATTGAAGCCGGAGAAGTCCGGCATCTCGGATGCGTACTCGACCATGACTACGGCATCCGGGTTGGCTGCCGCCACCCCGGCCACGAAGCCGGCCTCAAATTTGCCGATCAAGTCCATGTTCACGCCACCGATGAAGCCGACCAAGTCGGTCGTGGTCTTAAGGCCGGCTGCCGCACCGACGAGGAACGAGCCCTCGTGCTCGGCGAAGCCCAGCGCGGCGACGTTGTCGGCCACTACCCAGCCGTCGACGATGCCGAAGTAAGTGTCTGGATACTCGGCCGCCACCTCGGTCATGTCTTCAGCGAAGAGGAAGCCGACGCCGATCACGACGTCGTTGTTGTCAGCCATTAGGCGTAGCAACTCGCCCCGGTTCGAACCGTCGGAGTTGGGCGACACGTCAGAGATGATCGCTCCGAGTTCGTTCTGTGCTTGTTCGAGCCCTTCATAGGCGGAGTCGTTGAACGACTGATCGCCGCGGCCCCCGATGTCGAACACCATGCCGGCCTTGACCGGATCGGCCATCGCCGCTGGTGCGGCGGTCGTAGCCGCTGGTGCGGCGGTCGTAGCCGCTGGTGCGGCATCCCCGCTGTCGCTGTCGCTGTCGCTACTGCACGCCGAGACAACCAGGGCAAACCCCAGCATCACAGCGAGCAGACGGTTGAATCGCTTACTCATGAACCCCTCCGGTTCTAGTCGAATCATTGCGCCGCGTGACGACCCTTGGCCACCCGCAGGACAGATGACGGTACCCCATCATGTGACCTAACGCACAGGGAGCCGATGGGTGACGTAAGGGCCGGGCGATGTCGGATCCTTGGAGAGCGTCAGGTCGGGGTGCCGGTGGCCGTCACCGTGGTGACGATGCCGCCGTGGACCTGCTGGGCCAGACCGACCGTGACCGGCACGCCCACCGCGTTGGCCAGGTGCTCGGCGAAGATGCCGCGGTTGTCAAAGGTCCGGAGGTAGAGCTTGATCGACTTCGTCTCGATGCAGCGGGAACCGGGCACGTACTCAATGTCGATCGTGTAGAAGTCCGGTTGGTCGGTGACCGGGCACACCGCGGTCAACTCCGAGGAGTGGAAGTGGACGAGGTCAAGCGGGCCTTCGACCCGGAAGGTGTCGATCTGGTCGCCGGGGGTCGCATCCGGCCGGCCCAGCACGGGTTCGGTCATGGCTGGTCTCCTGTGGGCCCCTTGGAGGCGGGACCGGGGAGTCGTTCAGCTGTTGCGGCCCAGGTTGGGCTTGCGACCGTGGTTGGCCTTCTTGCGACGGGCCGAGGCCTTCTGCCTGCTGGTGCGCTTTGACATGCCCATGAGGGTAACGGT
>DUAC01000118.1 GCA_012961035.1 Acidimicrobiia bacterium | reverse complement strand
AGGCCGTGCCAGTGGTTCGCTTCGGCGCCGGACTGGGGAGTCCAGGTGACCCCTCCAGCCCACGCACTCCCAGGTGTTGAAACCAGCAACGCCGCCACAAGAACAGATGCCAACAACCCACGAAAGGCTCGCCAACAGGAAGACCTAATCACAGGCCCACACTAACAATGACTCAACCGGATCTGAGATGTCCCTGTGTCGCCGGAAGTTGCACGGCGAGTGGGACACCCGCAAGTTTTGGGTTTGATGGTGCGCCCCCTGGGACTTGAACCCAGAACCTGCGGATTAAGAGTCCGATGCTCTGCCAATTGAGCTAGAGGCGCCAGCGGAGGCAGATCCTACCGGCGCCCGCCGGAGCGGACGACCGGCGGATCAGGCCTCGTGGGGTGACCGAGGGGATTTGAACCCCCGACTTCCTGGACCACAACCAGGTGCTCTAACCGAACTGAGCTACGGTCACCAAGTAGCCGCCATGATACGGCCCGGTCCTGTCGGCGCCGCCCCGATTCGGACTCCCGACGGACAGCGTCTAGGTCGTCTGGAACGGTGCTGGTGTGTGACCATTCTGGGATGTCGACGAGGATCGCTGTCATTGGTGGTGGCATCGCCGGCATCAGCGCCGCCCACCACCTCCTCGAGGCGTATCCGGATGCCGACGTGGTGCTCCTCGAGATGGAGGCCACCCTGGCGCACCACACCACGGGGCGCTCGGCGGCGCTGCTGCTGGAGAACCTCGGGACACCCAGCGCCCGGGCGCTCTGCTCGGCGAGCGTGCAGTTCCTGCGCGAGCCACCCGGGGACCTCGTGGACGCTCCGTTGCTGGCCCACAGGCCGGTACTCCACGTGGCGACCCGGGAGCAGTCCGATCAGGTGGACCAGATGCTTGACGAGGGAAGGTCGGCTACGACCCCCACGATCGAGGTCGACCTGGATGAGGCGCTGCGGCTGTTCCCTCCGCTCCGCAGGGAACGCCTTCATCGGACCATCGTGGAGCCCGACAGCGCCGATATAGACGTCGGCGCCCTGCATCAGGCCTTCGTCCGGGGCTTCCGTCGTGCCGGGGGTCGTATCGCCACCTCCACGAGGGTGGATGCCGCCCGCCCCGATGGCGACGGGTGGCGCCTGGAAACGACGGATGGTGATCTGGGCGCGGACCTGGTGGTGAACGCAGCTGGCGCATGGGGCGACGTGGTGGCCCTCGGAGCCGGTGTGGAACCTGTGGGCCTACAGCCACGCCGCCGGACGGCATTCATGGTGAACGGCCCGGGGCTGGAGACCACGGGCTGGGCGTTCACCGAAGGTGTCGACGAGGGCTGGTACATCAAGGACGACGGGCCGCAGATGTTCTGTTCGCTGGCCGAGGAGAACCCGTCCGAGCCGTGCGACGCAAAGCCCGAGGAGATGGACGTGGCCCTGGCGATCGACAGGATCAACGAGGCCACCACGCTCGGCATCCGGTCGGTGAACTCGGCCTGGACCGGCCTACGCACGTTCTCCCCGGACGAGTCGATGGTCATCGGACCCGACCCCGAGCATCCGACGTTCGTGTGGTGTGTGGGGCAGGGCGGTTCCGGTATCCAGACGTCGCCGGGAGCCGGTCGCCTGACGGCGGACCTGGCCCTGGGTGGTGAACCATCTGCGGTGTTCGCGGGTCTCGTGCTGGACGAGGTGGCGCCGGGACGGTTCCGGGGTCGCCGGTAGCCCCTACAGGTTCACCTCTGGCGTGGCGATGAAGACGGCGATCGTGCAACCGGTCTCGGTCCGGGAGTTGTGGCGGGTGCCCCGGCGAAGCATGACCAGGTCGCCGGGGCCGTAGCGGAAGCCGTCGTGATCCACCAGGTCGCCGTCCAGGACGAGGAAGTGCTCGTCGCAGGTGTGTTCGTGCGGGGTGCTCGAGGCGCCGGGCTCCAACCGGTAGACGTGGAAGCCGGTTCCGATGCGGAGGGAGTCGTCCAGTTGGAGGATGGATTCTCCCGGCCCCAGGGCCTGCCAGTCGCCATCCTCGAGGTTGGCCACAGTGCGGAGGTCCGGGCTGATCGGATCCATCTGTGTCTCGCCGTCGATCCGATCACCGTCATCCACCCCCACATTCTACGGGCGGGCCTCATTCGGACGGATCGATGGCCAGCGGTAGCCTCGGTCGGCAAGCCCCCGTAGCTCAGCCCGGATAGAGCAGTGGCCTTCTAATCCACTTGTCGCAGGTTCAAATCCTGCCGGGGGCGCCATCAGCAGTGGAAGCAATCGTCAGCGGGTGAGGTTTCGAAATGAATGATCCCGACGCCGACATCAAGAGCATGGGTCTGTACCACCACGTCGACCGGGTGTTGAACGAACTCCGCGAACTCGGGAAGGACGCAACCGACCCCCTTAGGGCCGACGAGCTGACGGTCTTCGACCAGCTCCACTACCACGGCACAGAAGCGGTGGACGAGGCTGTCCGTGCGGCCGGGATCGGTGCGGGGGGCCGGGTTCTGGAGATCGGTTCGGGGCTCGGTGGGCCGGCCCGACACCTGGCGTCGACCACCGGAGCCGTGGTAACCGCGCTGGAACTCCAGGAGGACCACCACCTCATGGCGGCGGACCTCACCGCCCGGTGTGGCCTCGACGACCGGGTGAAGCACGTGTGCGGTGACTTCCTGACCCACCCATGGCATGGCGGGACGTTCGACGCCGTCGTCTCCTGGCTGGCGCTCTACCACATCCCCCGGCGTGACGTCCTCGTAGGCCGGTGTCGGGCGCTGCTGGACGTGGGAGGCCATGTCTACGTCGAGGACCTCTGTGCCCTCCGGTCGTTCGACGATCCGGAGTGGGAGGAGCTGGCGTCGGCCCTGTCGGCGAGTTACCTCCCCAGTCCCGAGCGGTACCGGCAGGACTTCGCCGAGGCAGGTTTCGAGGTGGTGAACGTCGACGACATGACTGCCGACTGGACGGTCTTCACCGGCGAACGGCTCGACGCCTACCGGGCCGAGGAGGAGCGACACCTCCGGGTCCACGGCGCTGGGGTGTTCGAGACCATGTGCGGGTTCTACGAGACGATGGTGCGCCTCTTCTCCGGAGGGAAGCTGGGGGGCATCAGGTTGGTGGCGCGCAGGCTCTGAACCCGCTGGTCGGGGGTCAGCCGTCTCGGTGACGCAGCAGGAAGTCCTTCACCGGGCCGAGTACCCGTTCCGGTGCCTCGATCAGGATCGAGTGCTTCAGGCCCGCAAGGATCACCAACTCGGCATCAGGGAGCTCGTCGGCGATGAACCGGTTCAGCCGCGGGTTGCAGCCACCGTCGAACTCGCCGGTCATGACCAGGCAGGGGCAGGCCACCTCGTGCAGCCACGGAGCCATCTC
>DUAC01000117.1:19838-20405 GCA_012961035.1 Acidimicrobiia bacterium | reverse complement strand
CCGAAGATGTCGTTCGGGTTGGCCCTCTCGACCGGGCACGAGTCGGAGGCCGAGTTCCTGGAGCTGGAACTCTCCGACGAGGAGGGCGAGGCCGCCGACTGGGACAGGGAACGGACGGTGGACCTGGCGGAGCGCCTCACGGAGGCGCTGCCCGTGGGGCTGGACGTCGTCGCTGTCGCTCCGGTGGAGAAGGGCGACTCGCTCCAGCAGTCCGTCACGTCATGCACCTGGTCGATCGAGGTGGACGGCGTGGACATGGAACAGATGAATGCGTGGGTGGCCGACGTGCTGGCCCGCGACGAGATCGTCGTCGAGCGTGAACGCAAGGGCAAGCCGGTGGTCGAAGACCTCCGGCCCCATGTGTTGGCGCTGGACGTCACCGGGGCCACGGAAACCGGGGTTCGGCTGTTGGCCGACCTGGGGACCCAACCCCGCGCACTCAGGCCCACCGAGTTGCTGACGGCTCTATATCCGCCGTTGAAGGCTGGGACTGTGTGCAGGATGCACCAATGGATGTCGCAGGGAGACGATCGCGAGGAGCCGTTGACGGCCCCGGTCGCCCCTGCC
>DUAC01000117.1:0-19739 GCA_012961035.1 Acidimicrobiia bacterium | reverse complement strand
GAACAGACACAACCGGTCCAGGGGTCGCTGAGGCCCCTTCCGCTCCGAGGGTCGGCGACAGCCGGCCGTCACCGGAGGGCGCCAGGAAGCCGCAGATAGGCGATAGCCGACCGGCCCCTCAGACGGGTGACAGCCGTCCGGCAGCGGATGGCGATGGCGGTCAGGACCAGCCCGGATCGGGTGGTGGACGTAAACGCCGCCGCAGGCGGGGCGGTCGTGGCCGCTCCGGCGGTGGTGGCGAGGGCGGGTCCTCCGGCGAGGGCCGACAGGACCAGAGACGCCGCCAGGGGCAGGGCAACCAGCCGGTGGAGGCCATAACCGACGATGCTCCGATGGAGCTGGACGAGGACACCCTCCGGCGTCGTCGTGGTCGCGAACGCCGCGGGAAGCCAATCGGCCGATACCTCATGTGCGTCAGCGTGAGCGGCGGCGTCACCCAGATCGCGGTGATGGAGGGTCGACAGCTCATAGAGCACTACCTGTCGCGCCCGGCTGACGACGTCAGCGAGATCCACGGCAACGTGTACCTCTCCAAGGTCCAGAACGTCCTCCCGGGCATGGAGGCCGCCTTCGTTGACATCGGGACTCCCAAGAACGCCGTGCTCTACCGGGGCGACATCCAGTATTCGGATTCAGACTTCGATGGCAAGGGCAGGCCGCGTATCGAGCAGGTGCTGAGGGCACGCCAGACGATCATCGCCCAGGTCACCAAGAACCCGATCGCCCACAAGGGCGCCCGGTTGACCCAGGAGGTCTCCCTCCCCGGGAGGTTCGTAGTGCTGGTTCCGAACAGCTCCACATTCGGGATCTCGAAGCGCCTGCCGGAGTCCGAGCGAAAGCGACTCCGGTCGATCCTGGACAAGGTCAAGCCCAAGCAGCACGGCATCATCGTGCGTACGGCTGCGGAGAACATCACCGCCGAGGAGGTCGAGCGGGATGTCCGTCGGCTCCTCACGCAGTGGGACGAGATCGAGGCCCTGGCGAAGCGCTCGCAGGCGCCGAGCCTCCTCTACAGGGAGCCTGAGATGGCCTTCCGGTTCATCCGCGAGGAGTTCAACAAGGACTTTCGTGGAGTCGTCATCGACGATGCCGAGATGTGCGAACGGGTACGTATCTACGTGGAGAGCGTCAACCCGGCGCTGGTGTCACGCATCTCCTACCACGACCCGGAGACCGAGTCGCTTCCGCTGTTCGAGAGGCACCACGTCCACGAGCAGCTCCGCAAGGCACTGGATCGCAAGGTCTGGCTGCCTTCCGGCGGTTCCCTCATCATCGAGCACACCGAGGCCCTGACGGTGATCGACGTGAACACCGGCAAGAACGTCGGTCGGTCCAGCCTCGAGGAGACCGTGTTCAGGAACAACCTGGAGGCCGCCGAGGAGATCGCCCGGCAGCTCAGGTTGCGCGACATCGGCGGCATCATCGTGATCGATTTCGTGGACATGGAGGTGAGGGCCAACCGGGAGGCGGTGGCGACCACATTGCGCGACGCCCTGGCCCGTGACAAGACGAGGACGCAGGTGTTCGACATCTCGGAACTGGGCATCGTGGAGATGACCCGGAAGCGGATCGGCGAGGGCCTGTTGGAGTCGTTCAGTACGGCGTGCGCCGACTGCGCCAGCCTTGGTCGGATCCTGGACGACGAGCTGCTGGCCGGTTCCGGCCGGGCCGGTCAGCGTTGAACGGATGGGCATCGGGCCCGGGCTCCGACCGGTGGGCAACCGTCACACCTCCGCTTGGTGGTGGGCGGTGGGGCCACAGGCGGCCCCGGATATCGTGAGGACACTATGTACGCAGTAATCGCCACAGGTGGAAAGCAGTATCGGGTCGAGGAGGGCCAGCGGGTCGTCGTGGAGCGCCTCGGCGCCGTCGACACCGAGGTCCAGTTGACGACCGTGATGGTCGTCGACGGTGACGAGGTGCTCGCCACCCCTGAGGCCCTCGCAGGTGCGAACGTCTCGGCCCGCATCGTGGCCGACGTGAAGGGCCCCAAGATCAGGGCCTTCACCTACAAGAACAAGACCAACCAGCGTCGCCGGTGGGGACACCGCCAGCACCTGGCCGAGATCGAGATCACCGGGATCACGAGGGGCTGAGGACATGTCAAAGACCAAGGGCGGCGGTTCAACCCGCAACGGCCGGGATTCCAACTCACAGCGTCTCGGCGTCAAGGTCTATGACGGTGGTCGGGTGACCGCCGGCAGCATCATCATGCGGCAGCGTGGCACCAAGATCCATCCCGGATCGAACGTGGGCCGTGGCAAGGACGACACCCTGTTCGCAACCGCTGACGGCGTCGTGAAGTTCGGTCGCCGGGCCGGTCGCAAGCTGGTTGACATCCTCACCGACTGAGGCCCTGCTTTCCCAGCGATCTCAACTGGCGACACTGCGTCGCTGGTGTAGGCCCGTCCGGCCCTAGGGACCGAAGTCCAGGGCAGCGGGGAGCCGGTCAACCTCCCAGTCCAGGAGTCGCATGGCGCTCCTGCAGGCGTAGCGGTCCGTCATGCCGCTGACGTGTCGGACGGCCGCTTCCCGAGGCGTCCGGTTCAGGGAGCGCATCCGATGGCAGGTCCGTGGGGCTTGCCGTGAAGTGGTCCACGAGGGCCCTCAGCAGGTCGATGACCCTTGCCGCCTGGTCCATCGATTCCGGACGTAGGTAGATCCTCTCGTAGTCGAAGCTCCGGAAGGCGCTGAGGGCATCGGCCGTGTCGGCGTCCATGCCGATGCGACCGCACTGGGCCGACGCCGTCACCACGCCTCCTATGAAGGCTCCCAACTGCTCCCGGCGGTTGGTGCCACAGCGCTCCCGGACCAGGTCCGGAAGCTCGTGTGCGGCCACGATCCCGGTGTGCTCGGCGTCCTCGAAGTCATGGCAGACGTAGGCGATCCTGTCGGCCCAGCTCACCACCTCGCCCTCGGGGGTGGACGGGGCGGGACGTGACCAGGAATGGTTCCGGATGCCGTCGAGGGTCTCGCTGCAGAGGTTGAGGGGTGCCAGGGTCACGTCGGCTCCCCAACGGGCGTGGTCGTAGCCACCCTCCACGTACGGGCTGAGTGCGTCCTCGCTGGCATGGCCTCCCGGACCGTGTCCGCAGTCGTGGCCCAGGGCGATCGCCTCGGTGAGCGGCACGTTCAGGCCGAGGCTGGTGGCGATGGCCCGGGCCACCTGGGCGACCTCCAGGGCGTGCGTCAGCCGGGACCGCTGGTGGTCCTCGGGGAATACGAAGACCTGGGTCTTGCCGGCCAGGCGGCGAAATGCCGTGGCGTGGAGGATCCGGTCGCGGTCGCGCTCGAAGCAGGTCCGGAACGCGTCTGCTTGCTCGGCGAAATGGCGGTCTCCGGCCCCGAGGGCCCGGGTGGCTCCCTCGGCCGGGAGCGGGCCGTCGGGGCCCTCCCGAGCGCCCCGGTCGACGGGCGGGGCGATTGCGATGGCGGCGTGGCTGTCGCTGTGGGCGGTCCGTAGGAGGTGGGCGGAGTGACCGTCCATCGTGGACGCCCATGCCCTCGCCCGCTCGGTCCGGTCGTGCCCACCGGTCGGGGTGTTTTCGTCTTCCACCGGGCCACCCTAGGGAGGCTGGAAGTCCAGCGGGCCGGAGCAACGACCTCAGTAGGCTCGTCCCCATGTCCCAGTTCGTCGACGAATGCGGGCTCAACGTACGCGGCGGCGACGGAGGGGCGGGAGCCGTGTCGTTCCGTCGGGAGGCCCATGTCCCCAAGGGCGGCCCGGACGGCGGCGACGGCGGCGACGGCGGCGGCATCTGGATGGTGGCGGACCACAACGTCGCATCCCTCCTGGCGTTCCGTGACCACCCCCACAGGCGTGCCGGTAGCGGTACCCACGGGTCGGGGGCCAAGCGTCACGGGCGGGCCGCAGATGACCTCATCGTGAAGGTCCCCGAGGGGACCACGGTGCACGACCTCCACTCGGGGGAGCTGCTCGCCGACCTGGTCAACCACGGTGACCGTTGGCTGGCCGCAGAGGCGGGCCATGGCGGCCGTGGCAACGCCAAGTTCCTGAGCAACAGACGGCGGGCGCCGTCCTTCGCCGAGCAGGGAGAGGAGGGTGAGGAGCGTTGGCTGCGCCTCGAGCTGCGGCTCATGGCCGACGTGGCCCTCGTGGGATACCCGAACGTCGGAAAGAGCACCCTCATCTCACGGATCTCGGCGGCCAAGCCTCGGATAGCCGACTACCCCTTCACGACGCTGGAGCCCAACCTCGGGGTGGTCCGGCCGGACGGGCGACCCGAGTTCGTGGTGGCCGACATTCCCGGCCTCATCGAGGGCGCCAGCGAGGGGCGGGGACTGGGCCACCGCTTCCTCCGCCACATCGAACGCGCCAACGTCCTCCTCGTGATGATCGACCTGGCGCCCACCGCCATGGAGACGCCCGAGCGTCAGCTGAAGGTCCTGCTGGGTGAGCTGGGTGCATACAGGCCGGACCTCCTGGATCGACCACGCCTCATCGTCGGATCCAGATCCGACGTGGCCGAAGCCGACGTCGTCTTCGATGGCGAGAGGATCTCGGCCATGACCGGTGAGGGCCTGGACCCACTCGTCCACCGTCTGGTGGACCTCGTCGTGGAGGCCAGGGAGGTTCCGCCAGAGGGGCCGGCCGTGGTGATCCACAGGCCCGCCACCGAGGACGTGAACGTGGTGCGGGGCGAGGACGGCACCTGGGAGGTCACGGACCGGAGGGTGGCGCGGGTGGCCAACCTGAACGACCTGACGAACCACGAAGCGCTCTACTACCTGCAGGACCGCCTGAAGCGAATGGGCGTCGACAGGGCACTCAAGCGGGCCGGGGTGCGTGACGGCGAACCCGTGCGGATCGGTCGGCTCGAGTTCACCTACGAAGAGGACTGATGGCACGCCGGAGCGACACCGCTGTCGTGAAGATCGGCACCTCGTCGATAACCGATGCCGAGGGTGTCGTGGATCGTTCCATGGTCGCCAAGTTGTGCGACGAGGTGGCCGCCCTGCGTTCCAGCGGCCGACGGGTCGTGGTGGTCACGTCGGGGGCGATAGCCGCCGGCCTCCCGGAGCTGGGCATGGGCGGGGCCATGCGCCCCAAGGATCCGGTGACCCTCCAGGCGGTGTCCGCCGTCGGGCAGGGCGCCCTCATACGTACCTACCGCGAGGAGCTGGGTCGTCACGGGCTGGTGGCCGGTCAGGTGCTGCTGGCTCCGTTGGACTTCTTCGTGCGTGCCCAGTACCTGCACGCCCGGGGAACCCTGAATCGCCTCCTGGACCTGGGGGTGGTGCCGGTGGTCAACGAGAACGACGCCATTGCCGATGACGAGATCCGGTTCGGTGACAACGACCGCCTCGCCGCCCTTGTCGCCCACCTGGTCGACGCAGCCACCCTGGTGCTCCTGACCGACACACCGGGTCTCTTCACAGCGGACCCGAGGATGGATTCCGAGGCATCGCTGATCGAGGAGATCATCGAGATCGACAAGGAGCTGGAGGGCCTCGCCGGTTCGGCCGGGTCGGTTCGGGGCAGCGGTGGCATGGCATCGAAGTTGGCCGCCGCCAAGATCGCCAGCTGGTCGGGGGTCAGGACCGTGATTGCCGATGCGGGTCGGGCCGGCGTGATGGTCGATTCCTGCGACGGTGCTCCGGGTGTCGGAACGGTCGTCCACGCACGGGACTCCGACCTGGGGGCGAGGCGTCTCTGGATCGCCTTCGCCGTCGGCTCGGCTGGACGCATCGTCGTGGATGCCGGAGCCCGGCGTGCCCTGGAGGAGCGAAGGGTTTCACTGCTCCCGGCCGGCGTCGTGCAGGTGGACGGCACCTGGGAGGCCGGCTCGGCGGTGGAGGTGTGCGACCCATCCGGCGCCGTGTTCGCCAAGGGCATGGTCCGCCACGACTCCGCCCTACTACGTGCACACATGGGGCTACGCACCCCGGACCTGCCTGAAGGCATGGCACACGAGGTGATACACGCCGACGACCTGGTCGTGCTTCCGGCCTGATGGCCGCGTTCGTGGGCCTCCGGAATCAGCGACGAAGCCGACGCCGTACCAGGTCCGTGACCAGGCTGGCTTCGGCCACCCCGGTGGCTGCAGCCACCAGGACGTAGGTTCCGCCGGCGAGGGCCAGCCCTATCGGCGCCACGGCTATCGCCGGGAGCCCGTCGGTGGCCCACCTGGCCAGGAGGGCCACGATCACGGCGGCGCCGGTGGCGGGTGCCAGGCGGGACATGACAGCAGTCGGCCCTGAGGTTCCGGGTATCGACCGGCGGCACCGGCGGCTCAGCAACGCCAACTCCAGCCATGCGGCACAGGCCGAGCCGAGGGCCAGGCCGACCGCACCCAGGTGTGGGTCCGGTGAGCCACTCCGGATGCCGCTGCCCAGCGGTCCCAGCCAGCCGACGCCGTCAAGCGAGAGCAGTTCGCCGCCGTGGACCGCCAGCCGGTCCAACGGAAACATCAGCGTGACCCCGACTACGGCTGCGAGTCCCACGCGTAGGGCGGCGATGCGGGCGGGGCCGCTGGTGTCGCCGACCGCATAGAGGGTGTTCTGGAAGATCCTCGACGAGGCTACGGCAGGTAGGCCCAGTGAGTAGGCGGCCAGTACCAGGGCGACCATGCGTGTGTCGTCGGCGTCAAATGCCCCCCACCCGAACAGCGCACCCACTATGGATTCCCCCAGCACCAGGTATGCGACCGTGCAGAAGGCCACGAAGAATGCGGTCCGACGGCGGGCGGCCAGGGCACGGTCGGCCAGGCCGGCGGTGGAGGTCAGGCGGGACATCTCCGGAAGTTCGGCGGCGGCCACGCTGGTGGCGAACAGGGCCACCGGTAGCGCATAGAGGATCTGGGCGGACAGCAGGCCGGCGACGGCTCCCGTGACCAGCAGGGAGGCCAGCACCAGGTCCAGGTAGCCGGAGAGTTGCAGAACGCCACGACCCAGGACCGCCGGCCCGAAGCGCCTCCGGACGTCGGCCACGGCTGCGTTGCCCCGGCCGAAGGAGGGACGGATGTCGGGTGCGAGACGCCAGACGGCGATGGCCTGCACGCCGAACTGTAGGAACCCGCCAGCCACGAGGCCCCATGCGAGGGCCGTGGCGGCCCGTCGGGGCGACCAGTCGCCGAATGCCGCCGCTGCCAGGACCGCCACCTGGGCGGCATTCCAGAGGACCGGTGCCACGTAGGGCAGGA
The DNA here is from genome assembly GCA_012961035.1 of Acidimicrobiia bacterium. Lineage (GTDB taxonomy): Bacteria > Actinomycetota > Acidimicrobiia > Acidimicrobiales > MedAcidi-G1 > UBA9410. The sequence continues at coordinate 12,576 of DUAC01000117.1, read as the reverse complement.
AGAACCGGCGGTGGCTGTTCAGGACGCCCAGGCACCAGGCGGAGAGCACGAGGAGCCCCAGGCCGCCGGTGGTGATTCGCAGCAGGTCCACCGTCAGGTCCAGCCGATGGCCCTCGAAGCCCGGCGCCAGGAGCACTGCCAACGGCCTGGCCAGCAGGATGGAGGCCACGACGAGGATGCCTGCCATGGCGGTGAGCAGCCCCGCCACGGCACCGGCCACCCGGCCGGCCTCATCGTCCCGGCCTTCGCCCAGGAGACGGCTGTAGACGGGAATGAACGACGCCGAGAGCGAACCCTCGCCGAGCAGGTTCTGCAGCAGGTTGGGGATCCTGAGGGCGGCGGCGAAGGCATCCGCGGCCGGCCCGAGGCCCAGCACCGACCTCAGGAGCGACTCGCGGACCAGGCCGGCGACGCGGGACAGGGCAATTCCCGCTGCGACCGCCGACGAGCCCCTACCGCCCGGTTGGTTCGACTGATCGTCGGTATCCGGCGCCACCGACGCAACGGTACCCGCGGCCCGGCCCCGCCGACCGACGCCTCGTGGACACTCGGTAGCCTGCCGACCATGTCAGGGACGCCGACCTCGATACCAGAGCTGTCACGGCGGGCCAGCTCCGTGGCTCCGATCCTGGCTCGCACGCCTACCGACCAGAAGGACGCTGCCCTCCTCGGGGCGGCCGACCGTCTGGAGGCCGACATGGCGAAACTCCTCGAGGCCAACGCCGAGGACGTGGCCCGTGGCGAAGCCGCCGGCATGGCCCAGGGGTTCCTGGACCGCCTGTGCCTGGACCCGGGTCGGATCGCCGGCATGGCAGCCGGCCTCAGGCAGGTGGCGGGCCTGGCGGATCCCGTGGGCCGGGTCACCGACGCGTGGACCCGCCCCAACGGGCTGGAGATCACCCGGGTCAGGGTTCCGCTCGGCGTCGTGGCGATCATCTACGAGAACCGACCCAACGTGACGAGCGATGCCTTCGGCCTCTGCCTCAAGTCGGGGAACGTCGCCTTCCTACGGGGCTCCTCGGCCGCCCTGGCCTCCAACACGGCGATCGCCACCAGCATCCGGGCGGCGCTGGTGGATGTCGACCTGCCCGCCGATGCCCTCGTGCTCGTCGACGACGTGAGCCGTGAGGCGGCCGTCGAGTTCATGCGGCAGCGCGGTCACATCGACTGCCTCATTCCCCGGGGCGGCCCCTCCCTGATCCGCTCCATCCTGGAGAACGCCACCGTGCCCTACGTGATCGACGGCGACGGAAACTGCCACGTCTACGTGGACGAATCGGCCGACCTGGACATGGCGGCGTCGATCCTGGCTAACGCCAAGATGCAGCGGCCATCGGTCTGCAACGCAGCGGAGAGCCTGGTCGTGCACGCCGGTGTGGCCGGGCGGTTCCTCCCCATGGTTGTCGCCGCCCTGGAGGGCGTGGAGCTCGTGGGTGACGAGCGGGCCCGAGGGGTCGTACCCGGCATCGGGGTGGCCACCGATGCCGACTGGTCGACGGAGTACGGCGACCTGAAGCTCTCCGTGCGGGTGGTCGACGACCTGGACGAGGCGATCAGCCACATCAACGAGACGGGTTCCGGCCACAGCGAGGCCATCGTGACCACCGATGAGGTGGCCGCCGCCCGCTTCACCTCCGAGGTGGACGCCGCAGCCGTCCTGGTCAATGCCTCCACCAGGTTCGTGGACGGCGAGGAGTTCGGCTTCGGCGCTGAGATCGGCATCAGTACCCAGAAGCTGCATGCCCGTGGCCCGATGGGCCTCGAGCAGCTGACCACCCAGAAGTACGTGGTCAGGGGCGACGGCCAGATCCGGGCCTGATCCCGTGCTCCGGATGCCGGAGCGCAGTAGGCCGGTCGGTAGCCTCGCCGCATGATCGAACAGCCCCCACGGTTCTCCGACCTCGAATCGGTCCGGACCTCCCTCGCCGATATCAACTACCTCGCTGACGACGGGATCGCAGGCGTCGTCTACCTGGCCGATCGCCTCGGCAAGCCTGTCCTGGTGGAGGGTCCGGCAGGTACCGGCAAGACCCAGCTGGCCAAGAGCGTGGCCGAGATGACGGGCGCCAGGCTCATACGACTGCAGTGCTACGAGGGCCTCGACGAGTCCAAGGCCCTCTACGAGTGGAACTACAAGAAGCAGTTGCTTCGCATCCAGACCGAGGGTGACGGTGCCAGTTGGAGCGAGGTCGAGGACGACCTCTTCTCAGAGGAGTTCCTGCTGACCCGGCCCCTGTTGGAGGCCATCAGGGCGGAGGACCCTGTGGTGCTGCTCATCGACGAGGTGGATCGCGTTGAGGTGGAGACCGAGGCCCTGCTCCTTGAGATCCTCTCCGACTACCAGGTTTCCATCCCGGAACTCGGCACGGTCCATGCCCGTCAGATCCCGCTGGTGTTCCTCACGTCGAACGGCACGAGGGAGCTCTCCGAGGCGCTGAAGCGCCGATGCCTCTACCTCTACATCGACTACCCGGACCTGGAGCGTGAGCGGGAGATCGTCTTGACGAAGGTGCCCGGGGTGGACGAGAACCTGGCCGACCAGGTGGCCCGCATCGTTCGGTCAATCCGCCAACTGGACCTCAAGAAGAACCCGTCCGTGTCCGAGACGCTGGACTGGGCCAGGACCCTCGTCCTGCTGGGGATCGAGCAGATCGACGCCAAGACAGCCATCGACACCGCCAACGTGCTCCTCAAGTACCGCACCGACATCGAGAAGGTGGTCAAGGAGTTCGCTGAGAATCCGGTGGAGTTGACCGGCACCGGCACCGGCACCGGCACCGGCACCGACGCCGACACCTGAGCCGGAAGCCCGGGCCCTCGAAGTGACCGTCACCGATTCGACTGCCGCACCGTCGTCGGACCAGCCGTTGCTGGGCCTCCTCAGCGGCTTCATCATGGAGCTCCGCAACGCGGGGCTACCGGTCAGCCTCACCGAGAACCTGGACGCCATGGAGGCGGTCACCCACATCCCCATCGAGGACCGCGAGGCGTTCAAGTACGCCCTGGGTGCCACGCTCGTCAAGAATCACAGCCACTGGCGGGCCTTCGAGGTGGTGTTCGAGGTGTACTTCTCCCTTCGGGGCCCCGAGTACGAGATCGTGGACGGAGCCGCTTCGGGCGACCCCTCGGATGACGACGATGCCACGATGCCGGGCGAGGGCCAGGCGCAGGGCGGCGGTGGCGGCGGAATGTCGGCCCTCACGCCGGAACAGCTGGCCGAGATGCTCTTCCGGGCACTCATGAACGGTGACGATGCGATGCTCCGGGCCCTGGCCCGACAGGCCGTGATGCGCTTCGCGGGAATGGAGCCGGGACGGCCGGTGGGCGGCACCTACTACCTGTACCGCACGCTCCGGAACCTTGAGTTGGACGAGATGCTGGAGCGCCTCATGGAGGCCGCCCAGGCCGATGCTCCCGCCAAGCTCACCAATCTGGAGGAGCGCCTCGAGCGGGATGAGTTCAGCGACCGTCTGGACCGCCTGAAGCTCGAGATCGAGGCGGAGATCCGGCGGCGCCTCGTGGCGGACCGGGGGGTCGAGGCCATGGCCAGGACGCTGCGCAAGCCGCTTCCCGAGGATGTCGACTTCATGCACGCCTCACGCGAGGAGATGGCCAACCTGAAGAAGGCCATCTACCCGCTGACACGCAAGCTGGCCGTCCGCCTGGCGCGCAAGAGGAGGCACGGTCGGAAGGGTGCCCTGGACTTCCGCAGCACGATGCGCCATTCGCTGAGCTACGGCGGCGTGCCGGCCGAACCGAAGTTCAAGTTTCCCCGCCCGGCCAAGCCGGAGATCATGGTGGTGGCGGACATCTCGGGATCGGTGGCCGCCTTCGCACGCTTCACCCTGCACCTCGTCTACGCCCTCAGCGGCCAGTTCTCGAAGGTCAGGTCCTTCGTGTTCATCGATGGCCTGGACGAGGTGACCGGGTTCTTCGAGGGCGTGGAGGACATCGGGCATGCGGTCCACAGGGTCAACACGGAGGCCGACGTGGTCTGGGTGGATGGCCACTCGGACTACGGACACGCCTTCGGTGTCTTCTGGGAGCGGTACGGCAAGGACGTCGGTCCCAAGACCACGGTCCTGATCCTGGGTGATGCCCGGAACAACTACCACGCCTCCCAGTCGTGGATCCTGAAGGAGCTCCAGCACAGGTCACGCAAGGTCTTCTGGCTGAACCCCGAGCCGAAGGCCTACTGGGACACCGGAGACTCGATCGTGGGGGAGTACGGGACCTGGTGCGACGGGGTGCACGAGGTGCGCAACCTCCGGCAGTTGGAAGGCTTCGTCGAGAACCTGGTCTGAGCAGGGCCGGGACGCCGGACGGTGGCGTCGTTCCGGGTCGGTCAGTTGTTTCCGTTGCGCAGCAGCTCGCCCAGGCGGAATGCCAGGTCGATGCTCTGGCTGCCGTTCAGCCGGGGATCGCACATCGTCTCGTAGCGGTCGGCCAGGTCGGCTGTGACCAGGTCAGACCCCCCGCCCAGGCACTCGGTCACGTCATCGCCGGTCAGCTCCAGATGGACGCCACCCGGGTGGGTGCCTGTGTACCTGTGGGCAGCGAAGAATCCGGAGACCTCGGCCAGCACGTCCTCGAAGTGCCTGGTCTTGCGTCCGTCGTCGGCCGTGAAGGTGTTGCCGTGCATCGGGTCGCAGACCCACACCACGGGGTGGCCGGACTCGCTGACCGCCTTCAACAGGGGAGGGAGGAGGTCCACGACCTTGGTGGCACCCATTCGTGTGATGAGCGTGAGGCGGCCGGGCTGGCGGTCCGGGTTGAGGGCCTCGCAGAGGGCCAGGACCTCCTCGGGGGTTGCAGTCGGCCCGATCTTGCAACCCAGTGGGTTACGGACCCCGCGGAGGAACTCCACGTGGGCTCCGTCCAACTGGCGTGTCCGCTCACCGATCCAGAGCATGTGGGCCGAGCAGTCGTACCAGTCGCCGGTGAGCGAGTCCTGGCGTGTGAGGGCCTCCTCGTAGTCGAGCAGGAGTGCCTCGTGGCTGGTGTAGAAGTCGACCTGGCGAAGGTCGGTGAGGGTCTCGCTGTTGATGCCGCAGGCGGACATGAACTGCACGGCCCTGTCGATCTCGTTGGCCAGGGCCTCGTAGCGCTGGCCGGCGGGGCTGGCGGCCACGAATTCGCGGTTCCACTGGTGGACCCGTGAGAGGGAGGCGAAGCCACCCTTCGTGAAGGCCCGCAGGAGGTTCAGGGTGGCGGCGGCCCTGTTGTAGGCGGTGAGGAGGCGCTGGGGGTCGGCGAGGCGCTCCTCGGCGGTGAAGCCGACGTCGTTGACGATGTGGCCGCGGAATGCCGGTAGTTCCACGCCATCGATTGTCTCGGTGTCGCTGGAGCGCGGCTTGGCGAACTGTCCGGCGATGCGGCCGACCTTGACCACCGGCACGCCGGTGAAGTAGGTGAGGACCACGGCCATCTGGAGGATCACCCGCAACCGGTCCCGGATCGAGTCGGCGACGGTGTCGAATGATTCTGCGCAGTCGCCGGCCTGCAGGAGGAAGGCCTTTCCCTCCGCCACGGCGGCGAGGCTCTCGGTCAGCTCACGTGCTTCACCTGCGAAGACCAGCGGCGGGAGCACCCCGAGCTCCTTGAGTGCCCGTGCATGGGCCTCGGCGTCCGGCCAGTGGGGCTGCTGGAGGGCGACGCGGTCCCGCCAGGATCGGGGATCCCAGTCGGTGGAGGCGCGCGGGTCGGTGCTCGTGCTCACGAATCCAGCCTACGGGCCACCCGTTACGGGGCAGCGTTGCATTTGGATGGTCCCGCCCGGTCGGGCGGTGGACCGATGCGCTCAGGCTGCGTCGATGACCTCGGTGGCCCGGTCCCTGACGGTGGTGACCGCACGCTTGACCAGGCGGCGGGCCGCCTCGGCTGTGACACCCAGCTCCTCGCCTACCTCGCGGTAGCTCCGCTTGCGACCATCGGTCAGGCCGAAGCGCTGCTCGACGGCGTAGCGGGCACGGGAGTCCAGGACGTCCAGGAGTCGGGTGGCCATCTCGTTCTCGGCGATCGCCATGACCTCCAACTCCGGGCCGGGAGCGGCGTCGGGGAGGAGGTCCACCAACTCGTTGCTGTCGTCGTCACCGATGGTCCGGTCCAGCGAGGTGGGGGTGGTCAGGCGGTGCAGCCTTGCGTGTTCCTCGTCCAGCTCGTCGCCGTTGCCGGAGACGGCCCGAAGGGCTGCACGCAGGCTGGCCGAGCGGTCGCCGGGGAGGCGCACCAGGCTGGCCTTCTGGTCGAGGGCCCGACCGATGGCCTGACGGATCCAGAAGGTGGCGTAGGTCGAGAACTTGAAGCCCTTGCGCCAGTCGAACTTGTCGACGGCGTGCTCGAGTCCCAGGTTGCCCTCCTGGATGAGGTCCAGCAGCTCCATGCCGGGCGGCAGGGGGTAGCGGCGGGCGACGCTCACGACCAGGCGCAGGTTGGCCCGGATGAAGCGGTCCTTGGCGCGGGCTGCGGCCCTGATGGCCCGTTCGATCTGGCGGTCGGTCTCGCCGGCCTCCTTCTTGGCACGGGCCTCGGCGCCGCGCTCGATGATCTGGGACAGCTCACGCTCCTCCTGGGCGTTAAGGAGGGGGACCATGCCGATCTCGTTCAGGTACTGGCCTACGGAATCACTCATCTTTGTTCACATCTCATTCGTTCTGGCCCACGACGCGCGCCGCGACCGGGAAGGGATTTCGGGGGAGCAGAGGTATCTTCTGAGGTCTTGATCTGATCTTTCAGATGACTCTGTCTGATGGATAGTCAAGCACAGATGGCACGCGGAGTGAAGCCTGGTTGCTATGACGTCTGTCATACATTGGTTGCATACTCCATGTTCCGGCCATACGTGCAGGTCAACAGGTGTGTAACCGGCTGCTGTGACAGCTGGTCGTGGCGGCCCCGCAGGCGTCAGGACCGCCATACGGTCAGTATCATCAAGTCGTGCCTGGCTCCGAGCCCACCGTCGCTCCGCGCCGGATCGGCCTCCTCGGGGGGACGTTCGACCCACCGCATCTGGGGCATACCGCCGCTGCCCTGGAGGCCCGTCGGTCGCTGGCCCTTGACCTGGTGGTCCTGGTGGTCGCCAACGATCCCTGGCAGAAGACAGCCGAGGCGAGGGCCGGAGAGGCCGACGTGGTCTCGCCGGCCGAGGTGCGCCTGGCCATGACCCGGGCAGCCGTGGCCGACACGGACGGTGTCCACGTGGACGACCTGGAGATACGACGGGGTGGTCCCTCCTACACGGCTGACACGCTGGCCCACTACGCCGCGGTCCACCCCGGTGCCGAACTGTTCGTCCTCCTGGGCAGCGACATCGCACCGGGCCTGGACACGTGGGTGCGCCCCGACGAGGTACGTCGACGTGCGACGATCGTGGTCATGCGGCGCCCCGGATTCGAGCAGGGCCGCCCGCCGACCGGCTGGGAGCACCAGGTGCTGGACGGTTCCTTCCCGGACCTCGCCAGCAACCACCTGAGGGACCGTTTCGCCGCCACGGGCCAGATAGGCGACGAGGTGACGGCCGGCGTGGCTGAGATCATCCGCGAGAGCGGCCTCTACGGGGTGGGTCGGTGAACGACGTGGAATCGGACCCCGGCCGGACGCCGGACGGGGAGGGCGCCCAGCGGCGCCGGCCTGCACCGGCCCTGCCGGCCGCCTGGCGGTGGGGCTTCCCGGCGGCACTCGTACTGGTGGCGCTGTGCTCCGGCTGGCTCCTGGCCGATGGCCTGCAGATGATCCTGGAGAGCGAGCAGGGCACGACCCGCGAGGCGGTCACCGACCCGTCGGCACCAGGCTTCGAGGCGTTCGTGGAACAGACCTGGTCCGTTCTGGTGGCCACCGAGGATGACGCCGGCGAGCTCGTGCAGGTTGCCGTCCTGGCCGTAGCGGACCGGACCGGTGGCGGGGGCACGGTGCTGCTGGTTCCCCCGGAAGTGGCCGTGACCGGCTGTGCCGTCCAGCCGTGCACCCTGTCGGAGCGTCACAGGGAGGGCGGCGTGGAGATGGTCCGGGTATCTGTAACCGGCCTTCTGGACGTGGGGGTCACCGGAACCGCCCTCCTCACCCCGAGCCGTTGGGAGAGCCTCGCCGGCGCCTCGGCGGCAGCCGTGGTGGAGTTGTCCGGAGACCTCGTGTCCACTGCCTCCGATGGCACGACGGTCGTGCGGTTCCCCGCCGGGAAGGTTGCGATCGCTCCGGCCGAGGTGGCCGAGCTCCTGGGCTTCGCTGACGACGTCGGTGGCATGGAACGCCTCGCCAGGCAGCGTGACTGGTGGAGTGCCTGGTTGGAACTGGTCGGGACCGGGGACCCCGTGGGGAACCTCCCCGCCCTGGAACTGGACATCGTCCACCTTCTGGCAACGGTGGCCGGTGGACCGGTCAGCGTCGTGGCCGGACCCTGGATGCTGGAGGGGTCCTCGATGCTGGTGGATGCCACGGCGCTCGACGACCTCGTGGTCCGGATGTTCCCGTTCCCCGTTCCGCTGGTCCCGGGTCGCAGGCCGACGGTCCGACTCCTGAACGGCACGGGGGACCCGTCGCTCGACGCTCCGGCACGTGAAGCGGTCCTTCGTACCGGCGTTGAGTTGGCCGTCGTGGGCAACTTCCGCAACGACGGGGCGATACAGACCCGCGTGATCCACCGGGACCCTGCCCTGGCCGAGGAGGCCAACGCCCTTGCGGCGGCCCTCGGTGCCCGTGTGCTGTTCGACCAGATGGCCAGCCCGGTGACCGACCTGACGGTCGTCATCGGAGCCGACTTCCGCCTAGGCGGATAGCCTCAGCCACCCAATGTCACAATCCTCCCCAGTCAGGTCTTCGGCATCTGCCGATGTCTTCGACGTGACGCTGGCCGACTGGGCCCGTCATGCCGCCCGTGCCGCGGACGACAAGTTGGGGAGCGACACGATCATCATCGACGTGGGTGACGTGATCTCCGTGACGGACTTCTTCGTCATCTCCAGTGCTCCGACCTCCCGACAGGTGCGGGCGATCGCCGAGGAGATCGAGGAGCAGTTGACGATCCTGGATGGCCCGAAGCCGCTCAGGGTGGAGGGCCGTGCTGACCACCGATGGGTCCTCATGGACTTCGGTGGCTTCGTCGTCCACATCCTGGACGACGAGTACCGGGCCTTCTACGACCTGGAGCGACTCTGGTCCGACTGCCCCCGCATCGACTGGCAGGAAGCCTGAGTTCAGGCCTGCTGCCTTCGACGGACCGTCACCGTCACCGACCCGTCTTCGGCGACATCGGTGTGGGCGTGGACCCCCCAGTGGTTGGAGATCATCTCGGGGGTGAGGACCTCCGCCGGTGACCCATGGGCTATGAGGCGCCCATGGTCCAGCACTGCCATCCGGTCGGCGAACTGTCCAGCCACGGCCAGGTCGTGGAGGGTGCTGACCACGGTCAGGGACCGTTCCGTGCGGAGCTCGGCTATCAGCTCCAGGACCTCCAGTTGATGCCCGAGGTCCAGGAACGACGTGGGCTCGTCCAGAACGAGTATCGGCGTGTCCTGGACGAGGGCGCGGGCCACCACCACCCGCTGTCGTTCTCCGCCGGAGAGCGTGTCCAGATTGCGGTCCATGAAGTCGCCCAGCTCCAGCCGGTGGAGTACCTCGAGGGTCTGCCTGCGATCCCTCTCCGAGGGGGAGAAACGCAGGCCCTGATGGGGGGAGCGACCCAGCAGGGCATAGTCGAACACGTCGATTCCGGGGGGAATGACGGGATGCTGGGGGACCACGGCAAGTCGCCGGGCGCGTTCCCGGCCGGGTATCCCGCCGGCGTCCTCGCTGCCGATCCGGATGGTCCCGGTGTGGGCCACGGTGCCTGCCAGCGTCCGCATGAGGGATGTCTTTCCTGCTCCATTGGGACCGATCACCACCAGCCAGGACCCACCGGCTACGGAGAGGTCGAAACCGTCCAGGACCGTTCGCCCACCGAGCACCACCGAGACGTTGGACCATGCCACGGCCACGGGCTGCTCCCTGGAGGTCACGACAGGGTCTGTCGTCGCAGGATGAGCAGGAAGAACGGCGCGCCGATGAAGGCGGTGATCACGCCGATGGGTAGTTCAGCGGGAGCCCGGACCGTTCGTGCCACCACGTCGGCCAGGGCCAGGAAGGAGGCGCCGAACAGGAGTGAGAGTGGCACGACGCGCCGGTGGCTGCTGCCGGCGAGCATGCGTACGGCATGGGGCACCACCAGTCCCACGAAGCCGATGAGCCCGCTGACGGCAACGGCGGCAGCTGCGCCCAACGAGGCCACCAGGAGGACCAGCCGCCGGATGCTCCGCGGCTTCAGGCCGAGGGTGGTGGCCTCCTCCTCGCCGACGGCCAGGACGTCCAGGGCTCCGACCGAGAGCAGCAGGCCCACCACGCAGATGACGGCGTAGGGGGCCAGGAGTCGTACCTCGCCCCATCCGGCGGTGGAGAGGCGTCCGAGGATCCAGGCGAATACCTGCTGCAGGGTTTCCGAGTTCTGCTGTTGGATGAAGGTCTGGATGGCGGTGAAGAAGTTGGCCACGGCGACTCCGGCCAGGATGAGGGTCGCCGGTGACCCGGTGCTGCCCCGGCGGGTACTCAGGGTGCCGGCCGCAGCCACCGCGAGGAGGGCTCCGAGGAAGGCTGCCAGGGGGACCGGATCCATGAAGCCGACCGCATCCCTGAGGCGGGCCACGATGGCGATGGTGGCGCCGAGGCCGGCCCCGGCGGCGATGCCCAGGAGGTAGGGGTCGGCCAGTGGGTTGCGGAAGACCCCCTGGTAGGCCGCTCCCGATCCGGCCAGCAGGGCTCCCACGAGGAGGCCGAGTACCACCCGGGGCGCCCGTAGGTCCCAGACGATCGCCCGGTCGGCAGGCGACAGCGATGAGTCGACGTCTATGAGCGGTAGGCGATCGAGCAACTCCAGGACGACCTGCCAGATGGGGATTGGCACCGGACCGGTGGCCACACCTATGACCGCTGCGATCAGGACCGAGGCGATTCCCGCGGACAGCCAGCGACCACCGAGTCGGGACCTGCCGGACCCGGTCGACCCGGCCAGCCGGTCGCCGGTCACCCCTGCGCCGGTCGATGACGACATCATCTGATCATCTCGGGCCTGATCAGTCGACGGAGTTCACGGCGTCGACGATGGCCCGCAGGAAGTCGACGATGCGTGGCCCCCAACGGGACGCCACGTCGTCGTCGAGCTCGACGATCCGGCCGGTGGAGACCGCCGTGAGGGTCTCCCAGCCGGGGCGATCCGCGATGGTGGCCGCCGTCTGGCCGCAGCACTTCGTGTCAGCCAGGAAGATGATGTCCGGATCGGCGTCCAGCAGGTATTCGGCCGACAACTGCGGGTATCCCAAGGAAGTGCCGTCGGCATCGGCCGGGTCGGCTGCATTGACCAGTCCGGCCAGGGCGTAGACCTCGCCGATGAAGGTCGCCGAGGTGACGGTGTAGAGGGTGTCGTCCAGCTCGTGGTAGTAGCTGAGCGGCTCGTCGCGCTGGATGACCGAGGCCGCCAGGTCGGCCATCTCGGCCTTCATGTCCTCCACCAGGGTTGTCGCCTCGGCGGCGTGTGCGGTGATCTCCCCGAGCGCCAGGATCTGGCCGTATGTCTCCGCAATCGTCATCGAAGCCCCCTGGAGCAGGGACTCGACTCCGGCAGCCTGGAGTCCGGCCACCACGTCACCCGGGTCGTAGGAGATAATTACGAGGTCGGGCTGGAAGCCCAGGATGGCCTCGATGTTCGGCTCGAAGCCGCTGAGGTCGGTGACCGGTGCGTCTGCCGGGAAGGTGGAGAGGGAGTCGACCGCCACCACCTGGTCACCGGCACCGATGGCGAACAGCATCTCGGTCGCCACCGTCGAGATCGAGACGATGCGGGCCGGCCCGTCGGCAGTCCCATTCTCGACACCGGGCGAGCCCGACATGGCGATTGAGGAGTCGACGCCTCCACAGGCGGCCAGTGTCATGGCAGCCAGAAGCGGTATCAGGATCTTGCGCGGCATGGAAACGGATTCCTCCTGTCGTCGAGGTGTCATCGCTCGATCGACAGGCCGTTCGCCGGCTATCGGCCGAACCGAATCCCTTGCCTCGAGGGTGTCTGGTTCGTGCGGCACAGAGCTGGTTCGGACTAGTCGTCACCCTCGGGGGACGGCATCACCGCTGCGGGACAGTGCCGGGATCACACCGGACTTCGGTCTCCAGACCGCGGCGGGAGTGTAGCCGCCGTTTCGTGCCGGCCAGGGAGCTCGGCTACCGGTCGTCCGTGGCCCGATCCCGGAGTTGGTCGAGGACCGTCCGGCCGCGTGCCATCTTGATCTCCTCGTAGCCGCGGACGTCCATGGCCAGGGCGGCGGTCGCCACGGCGTCGTCCAGGCCGGATGCGGTGAGGCCGTCCAGGACCTGGCTGATGGCGGAGCGGTACTCGGCGACCAGGGTGCGCTCCAAGCGGCGTACCTCGGCCCGGCCGAACGGATCCAGTGCGGTACCGCGCAGTCGCCTGCCCTTCGAGAGCAGCCACATTGCCGGGCGTCCGATGGTTGCGGGGATGGCCAGCTTCTTCGTCATGCCGAGCGCCCGGAGGAACGGCGGGGG
>DUAC01000116.1:1893-3442 GCA_012961035.1 Acidimicrobiia bacterium | reverse complement strand
CTCAGCGCCTCCCCGTGCAGGCCTGCGTGCCCGTGCAGTGCCCCGCAGCACCCCACGGCCCCCCCGGTCCGTTCGACGCTCCGACCGCCAGCCACCAGGACGTCCTCGACGGCATCGTGGATCTCCGGCTGGCAGGCATCCATCACGCAGCCCGTGAAGAGCAGCACGTCCCCGCCTGGTGTCGAGCGACGACGGTTGTCGCCCAGGGGAAGACGGGCCGGGAAGAGGCCGGTACGGGGAACCAGGCCCAGCCGTTGGAGCACCGCGAGGATTCGAACGCCGAGGCGCAGGAGGCGGGGCCGGCCCAGGAGCCGGAGGCCGAGCCTCAGCCTGAGGGGTGGCCGGCTCTCTGTGGACATCACCGCACGGGTCGTGGAGATGAGCTCCTCGAACGGCACCCCGGAAGGACACGCCGTTTCGCAACCCAGGCACTGCACGCAGGTCGACATCGCGTCCAGCCACTCGCCGTCCATGGGAGCGCCCTCCAGCTCCACTGCCGCCATCAACGAGATCCGGCCGCGTGGCGAACGGCTCTCATCCCCGGTCACCCGGTACGTGGGGCAGTGGGGCAGGCAGAGACCGCACTGCACGCAGGTCGCAAGGGAGTCACCGGACAGGCCGAGGGGACCCGGGGTCGTCATGCCGCCACCCGGTAGGGATCCCGGCCGGGGTTCAGCCGACCCGAAGGATCGAACGACGCCCGCATCCGTCCAGCCAACCGACGAACGCCGTCGGACACCGTCGGGAGCCCTCCATCGTCCGGTTGGTGGACCACACCGGATCCCACCTCGAGTACACCGCCGCTGGACAGCTGCCCGGTCCAACGGCCCCGACCCGGGGGAAGCACCGGCGGTTCCATCGCGGTCAACCCGAGGCGGGCCAGATCTCCCGCCGTCTCGTCCACGTCCTCACCGTGCCCCTCCAGGAGCACCCACGTCCGCACGCCATCCCAGAGCATGCATGACGGCCGGTAGGTGGCCTCCAGTACGCGCTCCGGTTCAACCTCCCCGGCCAGCCAGAGGGACCGGGCCGGCACGGGACGGGTACGCAGTATCACCCGCCCCACCAGGGCCAGGGTTCCCAGGGACCCCACCAGCAGGCGACACAGGTCGTAGCCGGTCACGTTCTTCACGGTGGGGCCCCCGGCGGTGAAGGCCGCTCCGTCGGCGCCCACGCAGTCCGCCTGGAGGAGCACGTCGGCAATCGTCCCCACCCGGCGTCGACGCAGGGCGCTGCGGCCGACCATCAGGACACCACCCACCGTCGAGCCGACCGGGCCCTCCATCCCGACCTCCAGGCCGTGGACAGCCAGATCGCCGACCAGGTCCGACAGGACCGTTCCTGCCCCGACCATCACCGTCATCTCAGCAGGCTCCAGGGTCACTATCCCGCTGGGTGCCGATACCTCCCTGGCCCCGTCAGGCCATCCCCCGACTCCCCAACGGGTGCCGCCACCGCGCACGCAGACCGCTCCGGAGTCGCCCACGTCGGACCGGAAGTCCTCCATCCGGGCATCCCCGGCGCTCATACCCACGCCCCGTCCGGTAGC
>DUAC01000116.1:0-1739 GCA_012961035.1 Acidimicrobiia bacterium | reverse complement strand
GTAGCGCTTCTTCTCCAGTCCTATGCCGTGCTCGCCGGACAGGACCCCACCGGCGGCCACCGAGACACGGACTATCTCCTCACCGGCAGCCAGGACCCGCTCCATCACACCCGCCTCCCGTGCATCGAATACGAGCAACGGGTGGAGGTTCCCGTCTCCCGCATGGAACACGTTCATCACGATGAGGTCCTGCTCCTCCACGATCTCGTAGATTCGCTCGAGCACCTCGGCCAGCTTCGTCCTGGGTATGACCGTGTCGTTCAGGTAGTAGTCGGGCTTGATGACGGCAATGGCCCCGAAGGCGCTCTTTCGTCCCTTCCAGATGCGTTCCCGCTCATCCTCGTCGGCCGCAACCCGCACCGACCGTGCCCCGTGGGTACTCGCCAGCTCCCGGATCCGCCGTATCTCGTCGATCACGCCGGACGGCTGGCCATCCAGCTCGACGATGAGCACGGCGGCGGCGTCGGTCGGGTAGCCGGCGTTCACGAACGGCTCGACGGCCTGCACCACCCGCTGGTCCATCATCTCGAGGGCCGCCGGGACCATCCCCGCGGCGATGATGGCACTGACCGTCTCTGCAGCCGCACCGACGCTCATGAAGTCGAGGAGCAGGGTCGCCACCTCCGGCGGATCCTCGGTCAGGCGCACGCAGATCCGAGTCGCTATCCCGAGAGTCCCCTCCCCGCCCACGAACGCCCCACGAAGGTCGTAGCCCACCGAGTCGCCTTCCTCCTCTCCCAGCACCACGACCTCTCCATCAGACAGGACCACCTCCACGGCCAGGACGTGGGCGCTGGTCACCCCGTACAGGAGGCAGTGCGGGCCCCCGGAGTTGTTGGCCACGTTCCCCCCGATCGTGCAGGACTGCTGGCTGGAGGGATCCGGGGCGAAGTGGAGACCGGTCCCCGCCAGGTGGCGGCTGAGGTCCAGGTTCACGACCCCCGGTTCCACCCAGGCCAGTCGCCGGGGCACGTCCACCTCCAGGATCCGGTCCATCCGGGTGAGCACCACCATGACCGGCTCGTCGCAGGGCACCGCCCCACCAGCCAGCCCGGTACCTGCACCACGGGCCACGAAATCCCGCCCATGGGCCAGCGCAGCCACCACGCACGCCGATACCTCTTCGGTCGTCTCCGGAAAGCAGATCACCCCGGCCTGCCCACCACGGATCACCGAGGCATCGCGGCTGTAGAGCCGACGGGCCCCATCGCCCACCTGGACCCGCTTCGCGTCAAGGGCCGAGACGAGGGCGCGAACCAGGGGATCCCGTGATCGTCCAGACATCCACCGCATTCCACCAGTCTGCCGCCTGCGTCGGTGCGGTGACTGACCGGCCGGATCCTGGCTGGCGTCCGAGGATCCATTCCCGTCAGGGTGTAGGAAGAACCCCGTGAATCGGCTCCGCACCATCGCCACCCGTGGCGACACTCCGGTGCTTGCGCTGTCCATCCTCACCGGAGCCATCGTCGCGACCGTCATCGCCGGCTTCGAGTACGTCTCCGCCACCGTCCTACTGGACCGGGTCATGCACCGTCCGCTCTGGCAAATCGCCCTGGCGCCCGCTCTGGGCCTGATCCTGGCGACCCTGATCCTGCGCTACGCCGGGCGCTCCATGTCGGCATCCACATCGGACGAGTTCAATCGGGCATTCCACGAACGGTCTCCCAGCCTCCCCCTCCGGGACCTTCCGCTCAAGCTGCTGGCCGGAATAACGACCATCGGGCTGGGAGGCTCGCTGG
>DUAC01000115.1 GCA_012961035.1 Acidimicrobiia bacterium | reverse complement strand
TCCAGTGCCTTGCGGAGCTGCTCGTGGACGTGGTGCCTCTCGAACAGCGGAAGCGACTCGGTCTCCGGGTCGTGGTACGAGATGCGTGACACCAGGGCCGGGTTTACGCTCTCCACATAGGTGCGTACCCGTTCGTACATGTCGGCATCGTCGATGACGACTCCACGGAAGTCCTTGTTGAACTCCTCGCGGATGAACCGGAAGGCCATCTCCGGCTCCCTGTAGAGCAGGCTCGGCGACTGCGAGCGCTTCGCCAGGGCCTCGATCTCGTCCCACTGCGTGAGCAGCCGACGGACGTCGCGTTCGACCTCCTCGGCGGTGATGTTCTCCGCTGCGGTGCGCACGATGATGCCGTGCTGCTTGGGCTTGACCCCATCCAGGATCGACCGAAGGCGCTTGCGTTCCGAGTCGGGTAGACGCTTCGAGATTCCGAAGGTCGAGCTGTTGGGAACCAGCACGACGAACCTCCCCGGGAGGGAGACCTCCTGGGTCAACCGGGCGCCCTTGTGCGCAATCGGATTCTTGGTGACCTGGGCGATGATTGTCTGGCGCGCCCTGAGCACCTGCTCGATACGCGGCCTGCCCTTGCCGTCGAAGTCGGAATCCGAATACTGGATGTCGCCCCGGTAGAGAACGGCGTTCTTCGGGGTACCGATGTCGACAAAGGCCGCCTCCATGCCCGGAAGGACGTTCTGGACCTTCGAGAGGTAGACGTTTCCATGGATCTCGCTGACATCGTCAGCCGGACGCGACAGGTAGTGCTCGATGAGCTGTCGACCCTCCATGACCGCAATCTGTGTGACACCACCGCTCACGCTGACGCACATGAGGTAGCGGCCAATGGGCATGCCGCGGCGTTCACGACCGCGGCGGCGCTTGAGGGTGTCCTCGTCGAGCTCCAGCGGGGCGTCGTCGGTTATCGCCTCCACGGGACGGTTGTCCTGTCCCTGGCGGCGCCCCTGGTCACGGCGGCCCTCACCTGAGGACCCACCCCCACCACCACCGGATCGGCCGCGGCCGCCACGCCTGCGTCGGCGTTTGCGTCCACCACCCGAGCCGGGCTGGTCCTGACCGCCACCGCCGTCCCCACCGGGACGACTGTCGCCGATCTGAGGAGCCGGACGGCTGTCACCGATCTGTGGCTTCGAGCCACCATCCGGTGACGGCCGGCTGTCGCCGACCCTCGGAGCGGAAGGGGCCTCAGCGACCCCTGGACCGGTTGTGTCTGTTCGGTCCGTATCGGACCGGGTTTCGTTGCCCGTGTTCTCGGACATATCTGGTTTCCCTTCTAGTCACGCCGGCACCGTGGCCGACGGGGCAGGGGCGACCGGGGCCGTCAACGGCTCCTCGCGATCGTCTCCCTGCGACATCCATTGGTGCATCCTGCACACAGTTCCGGCCTTCAGCGGCGGATCCAACGCCGCCAACAACTCGCTGGGCCTGAGTGCTCGGGGTTGGGTCCCCAGGTCGGCCAACAGCCGAACCCCGGTTTCCGTGGCCCCGGTGACGTCGAGTGCCAGAACATGGGGTCGGAGGTCTTCGACCACCGGCTTGCCCTTGCGTTCACGCTCGACGACGATCTCATCGCGGGCCAGCACATCGGCCACCCACGCATTCATCTGTTCCATATCCATGCCGTCCACCTCGATTGACCAGGTGCACGACGTGACGGCCTGCTGTAGCGAGTCGCCCTTCTCCACCGGAGCTATGGCGACAACGTTCAGCCCCACGGGCAACGCCCCGGTGAGGCGCTCCGCCAGGTCCACGAATCGCTCCGTGTTCCAGTCGATGGCCTCACCCTCCCCATCCTCGGAGAGTTCCAGCTCCAGGAACTCGGCCTCCGACTCGTGCCCGGTCGAGAGGGCCAACCCGAACGACATCTTCGGGCGAGGTGAGAAACCCTGGCTGTAGGCCATTGGCAGGCCCACACGACGCAGCGCCCGTTCCCAGATCCGGGCGACGTCCCGGTGGCTGGTGAAGCGCACCTTGCCCTTCTTGGAGTACCGGACCCGGAGACGCATCACGCCACCACCATCTCGGAGTCCTGCTCCGCTACGGGGCGCGCCATCAACGACACCGGCACCTCGCCGCCGGTGCTGCGGTCCTGTCCGGTGCCCTGGCTTCCGCCGGCCGGCGGCACGGCCGATGCCACGACGTGCTCGATCCCGAAGCCGGTGCAGGCCCCGCAGTCGTAGCAGGGAATCCAGCGGCAGTCCTCCAGACCCAGCTCGTCCAGGGCGTCGCGCCAGTCCTGCCACAGGAAGTCCTTGTGGAGGCCCGCCGAGAGGTGGTCCCACGGGAGCGCCTCCTCGAGGGTCCGGTGCCGGTACACGAGGTCCTCGAAGGTCATGCCATGGGTAGCCATGGCGGTCTCCCAGAGACCGATGTCGAAGTGCTCGCCCCACTCCTGGAACACCCCGCCGGCCCGCCACACGTCCTCGATGACCCGCCCGAGGCGTCTGTCGCCGCGGCTCATCATCCCCTCCACGACCGAGGCCCGGGCATCGTGCCACTTCAGCTGCAAGCCCCGGTAGATCTTCGGCTTGCGCTTCAACTCGTCACGCAGCAGCCCGACCTTGCGGCGCAGCTCGTTCTCGGTGTTCTGTCCGAACCATTGGAAGGGCGTGAACGGCTTGGGCACGAAGCCACCCACCGACACCGTCACGGTGGGGCTGCGCTGATGGGTTCGCCCGACCTCGATGCACTTCCTGGCCATCTCCAGGATTGCCAGGGTGTCCTCGTCGGTCTCCGTCGGAAGGCCTGTCAGGAAGTACAACTTCACCCGGCGCCAGCCCTGCGAGTAGGCAGCCTCGACGGCGGCGTAGAGGTCCTCCTCGCTGATGAGCTTGTTGATGACCTGGCGCATGCGCCAGGTTCCCGCCTCGGGCGCGAAGGTGAGGCCGGTGCGCCGGGCCTTCTGGAGCTCTGCGGCGATCCCCACTGTGAAGGCGTCCACCCGGAGGCTGGGCAGGGAGACGGAGACCTGGCCACACGCATCATCGGCGACCGCGGCAGCCACAACCTCCTGGATCCCGCTGAAGTCGGCCGTGCTGAGGGAGGTCAGCGAGACCTCGTCGTAACCGGTCCGCCGAAGGCCCTCGGCCACCATTGTCCGGACCTGTTCAGCGGGACGCTCGCGAACCGGGCGGGTGATCATCCCGGCCTGGCAGAAGCGGCAGCCCCGGGTGCAACCCCTGAACACCTCTACGTTGAGGCGGTCGTGGATCACCTCGGTGAGGGGCACCAGCTGGTTCTTCGGATACGGCCAGTCGGCCAGGTCGGCCACGGTGCGCTTCTCCACCACCGGCGGGGCATCGTCGATCGGCACCACGCCGGTGAACACGCCAGCATCGAACTCCGCCCGGTAGAGCGAGGGAACGTAGACGCCCGTGACCCCGGAGAGGGCTCGCAGCAGTTCGGCCCGGGAGCCTGAGCCGGCGGCCTTCCAGGCCGCTACGACCTCGGTGATCTCCCCGACCACCTCTTCGCCGTCCCCGAGGACCGCCGCGTCCACGAAGTCGGCCATGGGCTCAGGGTTGTAGGAGCAGTGCCCGCCAACGAGGACAAGCGGGTGTTCAGGGCCGCGATCCGCAGCACGAACCGGCATTCCTGCCAGGTCGAGGCATTCCAGGACGTTCGTGTACACGAGTTCCGCAGCAAGGTTGAAGGCCAGGATGTCGAACTCCCCGGCAGGCCTGTGGGTCTCCACCGAGAACAACGGAAGGCCCTCGCGGCGCAGCACCTCGGCCATGTCGGTCCACGGCGCGTAGCTCCGCTCGGCCTCGGCGTCGGGCCGTTCATTCAGGATCTCGTACAGGATCTGGAGACCCTGATTGGG
Organism: Acidimicrobiia bacterium; assembly: GCA_012961035.1. Lineage (GTDB taxonomy): Bacteria > Actinomycetota > Acidimicrobiia > Acidimicrobiales > MedAcidi-G1 > UBA9410. The sequence goes on along the minus strand of DUAC01000115.1, from coordinate 17,213 downwards.
AAGGCCTACCTCGTAGGTGTCCGGGTAGAGGAGGAGCCAGGCCACCGCGTCGGGGTGGTGGTCCGGGACGGTCATCCCGTCCTCACATCCGATGTAGCGGGCCGGTTTCTGCACCTCGGCCAGGACACGTTCGAGTTCGGACCAGAGCGAACTCATGATGCGACCAGCGTACCGACCCACCTGGGGATCAGTGTCGTCGGGTCGATCCTGGCTGGACTCCGCTGCTCAGGCCCGCGCCAGATGCTCGTGCCGGCGCATGTGGACGCTCTGGACGAGGCCGATGGAGACGAACGTGGTCAGCAGGGAGGAACCCCCGTAGCTCACCAGCGGAAACGGAATTCCGGTGATGGGCATGATGCCGGTGGCCATGCCGACGCTCTGGAAGACCTGGAAGAGCAGCATCGAGAAGACCCCGGCGGAGATGAGCAGCCCGAACCGGTCGTCGGCCATCTGGCCTATCCGCCAGATCCGCAGGAGCAGGAGGCCGACGAGGCCCAGGAGGGCCGCACCCCCCACGAAGCCGGTCTCCTCGGCGACCACGGTGAAGATGAAGTCGGTCTGCTGCTCCGGTACCAGGGCGGAGTTGTTCTGGGTGCCCTGGAAGAGGCCCCGGCCGGTGAGGCCACCGTTGCCGATGGCCACCTGTGCCTGCTCGAGGTTGTAGCTGGCCCTGGTGCCGGGCTCGTCGTCCACGAAGACGAGCAGGCGCCTCACCTGGTACTCCTCCAGGACGTCTGACTGCAGGACCCCCACAAGGCCGGTCACGAGCAGCAGTCCCAGGATGAACAGGTGGCGGCCCTTCACGCCGGCAACGAGCGCCATTCCGGCCGCTATCGCCCCGTAGACCAGGACGGTTCCCAGGTCAGGCTGGAGGATGATGAGACCCACCGGGGTAGCCGCCAGGAGCACAGCCACGACGACCCGGGGGGCCGACGGCTCATCTCCACGGGCCAGCCACGCCGCCAGCGCCAGGATGAGGACCACCTTGCCGAACTCCGAGGGTTGGAACCGGATCCCACCGAACTGGAGCCAGGCCCTGGCGCCCTTGACCTCGGTCCCCACCAGGAGGACGGCGCCGAAGAGGCCCAGCATGCCCAGGTACACCAGGGGCACGAAGCGGTGCAGGCGCCGATGGCCGAACCAACCTGCCGCCACCATTGCCAACACCCCGAGGCCGGCCAGCCTGGCCTGTCGGAGCAGGTGGAACGTCTCGGCCGGCCGGATCTCCGTGGCCGGACCACGGGTGGCCGAATAGACCATGACCACCCCGATGAGGGCAACCATGACGGCCAGGAGGGGAAGGGCCAGGTCAACGTGCCGGAGCATCCGGGGCCGGTCGTAGTCCGGCCTGCGCAGGTCGACCATCAGCCACCCGCCCCCGTTTCGGCACGATCCTCGAAGACCGCCAGGACCTCATCCACGAGGTCGTCGCAATCCACCCGGATGCCTCGGACCCTCACGGTGCCCGAGGCATCCAGTTCAGGTCCGCCGGTCTCGGCCGAGGACGGGTCGGCTGCATCGAGACGGTCCAGGGTGTTGCCGGACCTCCACTCGTACCACTCCAGACAGAGTGGTAGCGCCGCTGAACGGGCGTACCGGACGGCGGCCAGTGGCGCCTCCGGCACCGTGCCCTCGAATACCTGTTCCAGGATCCTGGCCACGAGGGGGGCGGCAACCCTGCTTCCGAATCCAGCCTCCTCCAGGATGGCGACCACGGCGTGAGTGGGCTCCCGGAGCGGTCCGAAGGCGGCGAACAACGACGTGTCGGCCTTGCCCCGAACCTCAGCGGTGCCCGTCTTGCCGCCCACCTGGAACCGCTCCAGCGGGAACTTGATGCCACCTGTGACGGTCGAGTTGAACGCCTTGTAGGCGGTGCCCTCCTCGTCGGCGGTCACGCCGCCCAGGCCCTCGAGCACACGCCACCTGAAGCCCGGATCCATCTCCACCTCGAAGAGGACCCTCGGGCCGAACTGGCGAACCACGGTGCCGCCCCGGGCCACCACCCGGGTTACGACGTTCGGCGCATGACGGACACCGCCGTTGGCGAAGGTAGCGAAGGCGTTGGCCAACTGCAGCGGCGTGACGAGGACCTCGCCCTGGCCGATTGCCGTGATCACGTTGTCGCCGGTGGACCAGCCCCACTCTGGGAAGGCCACCGGATTCTCCTCGTTGCGCTGCCTCCGGTTGGCCGGCGTGGGCAGGTAGCCGTCCTGTTCGAACGGCAGCGTTATCCCGGTCTCAAGGCCCAGACCGTACGATCCCGCCGCATCCTGGATGGCCGTGTCCGGGTGCTCAGGGTTGATGTAGATCGACTCTCCGATCCGGTAGTAGTAGACGTCGCTGGACACCGTGAGGCTGCGGATCAGGTCCACGTCCTCGTAGGGCTTCTCTCCGGCGTTGCGGTAGCGACAGCCGGGCGGCGGGTCACGGGGATCGACGTCGCCACAGCCACGCAGGATGTAGGCACCGGGATCGTCCCAGAGTTCGTCGGCGCGCGGGATGGCGCCCACGCCGAACACGCCCGCGTGCCATGCGGCATGGGCGGTGAACAGCTTGAAGGTGGAGCCGGGGGCGTACTCGCCCTGGATGGCCCGGTTGAACATGGGCAGGTCGTTGGCGGGGTCGTTCAACTCTGCCCACTGCTCCGGGGCGAACCCACCAATGGACATGTTCGGGTCGTACGAGGGGAAGGAAGCCATCGCCACCACGTCGCCGTTGCGGGGATCCAACATCACTACAGCCCCACCAGGAGCGTCGAAGGCTGGAGAGACCTGGTCCGGCCGGTCCGGATCGGCTTCAGGCTCCGCGGCCCTGGCCCTGTAGATCGCCCGCTCCAGCTCAGTCTCAACCAGAAACTGCACGTCGACGTCTATCGAGAGGACCAGGTCGGCTCCGGGGATCGGCGCCAGGTACAGGTCGTCGCGTTCCCGCTGGATCTCGCCCAGGCGGTCCACCTCCACCACCTTGCGGCCGGCTACCCCCCGGAGGTCGTCCTCGAACATCAACTCCACTCCGGACTTCCCGATCTGGTCGCGGAGCCTGTACTCCTTGCCCACCGGAGGGCGACGGCTCTGGAGTTCCCGATCGTTGATCGAACCCACCCAGCCCAGCAGGTGGGTGGCGAGGTTCCCGTAGAGGTACGACCGGACCGTCGCCTCGGCCACGCGCACGCCGGGAAAGCGTTCCGGCCGCTCGCCGAAGAAGACCAGGAGGTCCTCGCCGACGTCGTGTGCGATCGGGACGTCGTCGTAGAGCCCGTACGAGGGGTCTTCCAGCGCCCGCTGCACGTCGACGACCTTCACCAGGTTGCCCGAGCGGTTGATCTCGATCGCTATCTCCGTGAGCGTGTCGAGCAGTTCGTCCCCGCCCAGTTCCGCCTGGGCCAGCTCGTACCGGTTCATGGTGAGCACGGTGGTGAGGCGGTTGCCGACGAGGGTCCTGCCCTTCACGTCCAGGATCCGCCCGCGTGGTGCGGGCACGGCAATCACCCGGGTGATGTTGCTGCGCGCCGTGACGGCCGCCTGCTCGCTGATCATCACCTGCAGGTACCAGAGGCGCGCACCAAGAGCGACGAACATCGAGAGCCCGATGATGGCGAGGAGGCGCATCCGGTAGCGGCTGGCCTCGTTCACCCCCGTGACTCCACTCCCGAGCCCCGTACGTCCACGTCGACCGGCAGCCCCCCGGTAACGGCCCAGCACACCGCCCGACTGGTCGGTACCACCACGGCCACCGACATCAGCGAGGCCACGAGAGCGGTACGTGCCAACCTCGCTACGTCCACGTCATGCAGGCCGAAGAGTCCGCCGGCGAGCATCGTGGCGCACACCCCCACAGCCATGGCAACTACCAGGCCGACCGCAAGGAAGGGCCGGGTGGACCGGGCCAGTCGAACCTCCAGGTGGCTGGTCGCAACCGCCAGGGGGGCGTATACGAGCGCATGCAGCCCCATGGGTGTGGCTGTGATCGAGTCGTGCAGGAGCCCCGCGCAGAAGGCCACCACCGCTCCCCTCTCCGGCCCTCCGTGGAAACCCGCCAGGATCGACACCAGCAGGAGCAGCTCAACGGATACCCCGTCGATCCGAATCTCCTCAAAGACCGTGACCTGGGCCATCATGGCGGTCAGGAGGACCGCCACGATCCTCAACCTGCCGGTCATCGGTTCCTCATCCCCGCTCCAACGGGCCGGCGTCCGCCAGGCGCGGATCCAGCACGACGTTCAGGAAGCTGAGGTGTTCGAGCGACGCAGCCGGTTCCACGATGATCTCCCGGTCCAGATCGGCGCCCTGGTCGGGATCCACCACCCGGCCCACCGGGATGTCGGCCGGGAAGCGGCTCCTGCCACCGGACGTGACCACCACCTCGCCGACCGCCACCTCCACGTCGGGCCTGATGCCGGCATCGATCACGAGGTAGCCGGTGGCACCCCCGCCCCGCGCCAGGCCCTCGTCCTGGGACCCCACGAGGCGGACCCCCATCCGGAAGGCCGGATGGGTCGCCAGCCTCACGATGGACCGGGACCGGTCCACCACCTCGAGGCGCCCGACGAGGCCGGCGCCCGTCACGACCGCCATGCCCTCGGAGAGGCCGTCGTCCAGGCCCTTGTCCACCTCGATGGTGTGGCTGGAGAAGTTCCCGGGGGGTGTGCCGAGGATCCGCACCACGACCGTGTCCAACGTCGTGTAGTCGATGCCCACCTCGCCCATGAGTCGCAGCAGCAGCTCCCTGTCGGCCTCCGAGGAGAGTTGGCGCCCACGCATGCGGGCCAGTTCCTTCTCCAGACGCTCGGTCCTGTCCCGTAGGTCGTCGTAGTCGAAGACGCCCAGCCATGCCGAGCGGAGCGGTCGCGCTGCGGTCTCCGAGATCGAGCGGACCGGGTCCAGGAGGTCCCGCATTCCCTGCTGGAAGGAGTCCAGCGGCGCGAAGCCCCTGAACTGCAGGGTGAGTAGCGTCAGGGCGGCTGCGATGAGGAGTAGGAGCGTCGGTCGGGAACGCCCCGTGGGCCGCGGGACCGCCATCGGCTAGTTCCCGTCGTCGCCGAAGATCATCTCTCCGTACCTGGAGAAGTTCTCCAGGATGATGCCAGCTCCCTCGACGACGACTCCGAGAGGGTCGGCGACGACCCGGGTCGGCATGCCGGTCTCGGCCCGGATCCTGTCGGGCAGGCCGATCAGGAGCGATCCGCCGCCCGCCAGGTGGATTCCCTGATCCAGGATGTCGGTGACCAGCTCGGGTGCCGTCCTGTCAAGGGTCACCTTCACGGTGTCGATGATGGTCTCCACCGGCTCCTCGAGGGCCTCGCGGATCTCCCGGGTGGAGAACTCCACGGACTCCGGAAGCCCGGTCAGGAGGCTCCTGCCCGTGACCGCCGCCCTGAACTCCCGGGTCAGCGGGTGTGCCGAGCCGAGGCGGACCTTGATGGCCTCGGCGGTCCGGTCGCCGACGTCCACCCCCTTGTCCTTCTTCAGGAACTGCTTGATGGCGTCGTCCATCTCGTCACCACCGACACGCGACGACTGGCTGGCGACCACTCCCCCGAGGGAGATCACGGCCACCTCCGTGGTTCCGCCACCCACGTCCACGATCATCGAGCCGGTCGGATCGGCTACGGGAAGGCCGGCACCGATCGCCGCAGCCATGGGCTCGTCAACTATGTAGACCGGCGGACGGGCACCGGCGAACTCAGCTGCCTCCTGCACGGCCCGGCGCTCCACCCCCGTCACTCCGGACGGGACGCAGATGACCATGCGGGGCTTGGCCCAACGTCGGCTGTGCACCTGCTGGATGAAGTAGCGGAGCATCTTCTCGCAGTTCTCGAAGTCGGCGATGACGCCGTCCCTGAGTGGTCGGACCGCCCTGATGTGGGGTGGGGTGCGGCCGATCATCCGCTTCGCCTCGCTGCCCACGGCCAGCAGGGTCTCGTCCATCGCGTTCACTGCGACCACCGACGGCTCGTCCAGGACGATCCCCTCGCCAAGGACGAGGACAAGGGTGTTCGCGGTTCCGAGGTCCACTGCGATGTCCCGGGTACCGAAGGCGGCGCGCCTCGATGCCTGCCCACGGGGCCGTCGAACTACGTTTTCGGCCATCGACCGGGTGCTCCGTCAGATTTCCGGGTAGGCCGGAGTGCCCGCCCGCTCGCTGAGCAGAAGGTAGCGCGTTCATTATCCGATTGCCACTCTGGGTGCATGTGCCACCACCCTACGCGAGCATGTCGTTCGTGGCCCCTCAGCCCGCCAGGCCGGGAAAGAAGATTCCGATCTCGCGATCTGCCGAAGACTGCGAATCCGATCCGTGGACCAGGTTCTCGGTGAAGAGGGTCCCGAGGTCACCACGGATGGTCCCTGTGGCGGCCTCACGGGGATTGGTGGTCCCCATCATCGAGCGGACGACGGCGAAGGTCTCCTCCGGGCCCTCGATGACCATCACCATCGCCGGTGACCGGGACATGAAGGAAACCAGGGCATCGTAGAAGCCCTTCCCGACATGCTCCTCGTAGTGCCGGGCCAGGGTCTCGACGTCCAGGTGACGCAACTCGGCGGCCACCACCTTCAGGCCCTTGCGCTCGAAGCGGCCGACTATCTCCCCGACGAGGCCACGTTCCACGGCATCGGGCTTGCAGATTACGAGGGTTCGATCCATGGCGGCAGACTACGGCCCGCCCGACTCCCGTCGGCGCGGATCAGGCGTCGAAACCGTCCTCGTCCAGGTCCACCACGTCGCTGAGGGCGGCCCGGGCGGCCGACAACACGTAGAACGAACCCGTAACCAGCACGAGGTCGGATTCATCGGCGGCGGCCACGGCCAGACGGACCGCATCCACCGCATCAGGCACCACCTCCACCTCAATGCGTCGCTGACGGAACAGCGCCGCCAGGTCTGCCGCCGGTACCGCCCTCGGTGAGGGAGCCGTGCAGGCCACGACCAGGTCCGGGGAGAGGGCCACCAACTCGTCCAGGAACTCCGTCGGCTCCCTGGGCCCCAGGGTTCCGACCACCAGGATCCTCCGACCGGCGGGAAAGACGGTGGGAACCGCCGTGGCCAGGGCCCTGGCCGCATCCTGGTTGTGGGCGCCGTCCAGCACCACCAGCGGTTCGGTGGCCACCACCTCGAGTCGTCCCGGTACCCGTACCGCTCCCAGCCCATCGGCCACCACGTCGGAACTCAGCGGTGCGTCCAGGAACGCCTCGGCGGCCATCAGGGCCAGGGCTGCGTTCTCGGCCTGGTGGTCGCCGTACATCGAGAGGAAGACCTCCTCATGCCTGCCCGACGGGGTCCACAACTCGACCAGCTGACCGCCAACGGCCTGCTCGGCACCTCCGACGCCGAAGTCCGAGCCCATCAGGAGCAGGGACCCGGGCGCCTCGGCCGTGAAGACCTCCAGGAGTTCGATGGAGGTCTCACCCAGGACGAGGGGTCGATCCGCGCGGATTATCCCCGCCTTCTCACTCGCGATGTCGCGTCGCCAGTCCCCCGCACCATCCGTGTGGTCCCGACCGATGTTGGTGATGACCGACACCGTCGAATCACACACGTTCGTGGCATCGAAGCGGCCCAGCAGACCCACCTCCACGACCGCAGCGTCGACGGCCTCGTTGCTGAACCAGAGGAACGCCGCCGCCGTCAGCAGCTCGAAGTAGGACGGCACGGTGGCAACCACCCCCGCATAGCGCTCCAGGTCGGCCACCAGGTCCGTGAACGCATCCTCCGATATGGGTTGGCCATCGATGGCGAGGCGCTCGCGCACGGTGTCCACGTGGGGGCTGGTGTAGCCACCCACCCTGAGGCCGGCGGCACCCAGGAGGGCCGAGACCATTGCCGAGACCGAACCCTTGCCGTTGGTTCCGGTGACGTGGAGCGTCCTGACGTCGTGCTGCGGATCGCCCATGGCACCGACGAAGCCACGCATCGCATCCAGACTCAACCCGTGGATCCGACCGGCTGACGCCTCCAGGTTGACGAACCGACCAAGGAACCGGAGGGCACCCCGGTAGTCGTCCACGGGTGGCCAGTCCACCGGCCCCGTCACAACGGCACCCCCACAGCCAGGGCGATCAGGAGGCGGCGCGGTCTGGATGGTCGGCACTACGCGGGAAGACGGTGGGAGCGGTCCGGCTGATCACCGAATCCAGCTCCACCACCACGCGACCGACATCATCGTCGCCGGGCAACTCGTACATCACATCGAGGAGGACCTCCTCCAGGATGGCGCGGAGGCCACGGGCTCCCGTTCCACGTTCGAGGGCCTGGGTGGCGATCGCCGATAGTGCCTCGACGGTCACCTCCAACTCGATGTCCTCGAACTCGAAGAGTCGCTGGTACTGCTTGACGAGGGCGTTCCGGGGCTCGGTCAGGATCTTGACCAGTGCCTCCACCTCCAGTTGGGAGACGGATCCGATCACCGGCAGGCGACCGATGAACTCAGGGATCAGACCAAACTTGATGAGGTCCTCGGGTCGCACGCTGGCGAACAGGGCGCCCACGTCCTTCTCCGACGCCGACCTGATGTCGGCGCCAAAGCCAACGCCCGATCCGCCCTGCCTTCTCTCGATGACCTGCTCCAGGCCGGCGAAGGCCCCACCGCAGATGAACAGGATGTTCGTGGTGTCGATCTGCAGGAACTCCTGGTGCGGGTGCTTGCGCCCGCCCTGCGGGGGCACGGCCGCCGACGTTCCCTCCAGGATCTTCAGCAGGGCCTGCTGCACCCCTTCGCCGGAGACGTCCCTGGTGATCGAGGGGTTCTCGCTCTTGCGGGCCACCTTGTCGATCTCGTCGATGTAGATGATCCCCGTCTCAGCCTTCTTGATGTCGTAGTCGGCGGCCTGGATCAACTTGAGGAGGATGTTCTCGACGTCCTCGCCCACGTAGCCGGCCTCGGTGAGGGCCGTGGCATCGGCGATGGCGAACGGAACGTCCAGCATCCGGGCGAGCGTCTGGGCCATCAGGGTCTTGCCGCAACCGGTGGGTCCCAGCAGCAGGATGTTGGACTTGGCCAACTCCACCTCGACGCCCGGACCGGTTGCGGACCGGACCCGCTTGTAGTGGTTGTAGACGGCCACCGAGAGGATCTTCTTGGCCTGTTCCTGACCGACGATGTAGTCGTCCAGGAATGCGAGGATCTCCCTCGGTCGGGGAAGTTCACCCAGTGAGGTCTCTGTGGGCTCGGAGAGCTCCTCCTCGATGATCTCGTTGCAGAGGTCTATGCACTCGTCGCAGATGTAGACGCCGGGGCCCGCAATGAGCTTCTTGACCTGCTTCTGGGTCTTGCCACAGAAGGAGCACTTGAGGAGCTCCCCCTCACCGAGCTTCGCCATGTCCGACCCCCCCGGTCCCGTAGTCCTACTTGACGGCGGCGATCGGGCCGCTGTTGTCGACCGCGTCCCGCTGGTCGATGACCTCGTCGATGAAGCCGTATTCCTTGGCTTCCTGAGCGGTCATCACGTAGTCCCGGTCGGTATCGGCATGGATCTTCTCCACGTCCTGACCCGTGTGGTGGGACAGGATCTGTTCCAACTGGGACTTCAGGCGCTGGATCTCACGCGATGCCAGCTCTATGTCGGAGACCTGGCCCTGGGCTCCCGCATAGGGCTGGTGGATCAGCACCCTGGAGTGCGGGAGGGCGAGGCGCTTGCCGGGCGTGCCGGCGGCCAACAGCACCGCGGCAGCCGAGGCGGCCTGCCCGAAACAGATGGTGGTGATGTCCGGCTTGACGTACTGCATCGTGTCGTAGATGGCGAAGAGGGAGTTGATGTCGCCCCCCGGCGAGTTGATGTAGAGGCTGATGTCCCTGTCGGGGTTCTCGGACTCCAGGTGCAGCAACTGGGCGCAGATCAGGTTGGCGATCGTGTCATCGATCGGCGTGCCGATGAAGACGATGTTCTCCTTGAGGAGGCGGGAGTAGAGGTCGAACGCACGCTCGCCGCGGCTGGTCTGTTCGACCACCGTGGGAACGAGGTAATTCTGCACCTTCAGGTCTGCGAGGGTCATCTGGTTCACTCTTCTTCTCCATCGGTCGAATCCGCAACCGAACTGTCAGTTTCCCTCACCTCGTCGTCATCGACGGGGATGGCTGTCAGGTCGTCGGGAAGCTGGATCACCGGCTCCGGCGGCTCGAGGAGCGTCGGATCCACGGGATTGCCCTGCTCGTCGACCACCTCGGCCCGTTCGAACACCCACTCCAGGGCGGCCTGCTTGCGGAGGTCGGCACGCACCTCGAGCATGCGGCCCGACCGGCTGAGTGCCTCCCGGATGCCGTCGACGTCGCCGCCGGTCTGCGTGGCCAGCGACCCGAGGTACTCCTCGAGGGGCTCCTCCACGTCGCCCAGGCCCTCGGCGTCGGCCACGGCACGTAGGCCCAGGTCAACGCGCGAGGCCAGCTCGGCGCCCTCCCGGAGCTCGTCGCGCAGCGACTCCACGTCGCGTCCCATCGCCTCCATGTAGACGGAGAAGTCGATGCCCTGGGAGCGCATGCGCATGGCCATGTCATTGATCCGACTGTCCACCTCGGCTTCCACGAGGGCCGGGGGGATCTCCATGTCGACCAGGTCCGCTATGGCCTGGGCCACCCGATCCCTTGCGAGCATCGGCGTCTGGCCCCTGCGCATCACCGAGAGCCGTTCACGGATGTCGGCGGAGAGCTCGTCGATCGTGTCGAACTCAGAGGAGGCCTTGGCGAAGTCGTCGTCCAGTTCGGGAAGCACCCGGGCCTGGACCTCCGAGACCTCGATACGAAAGGCAAGCGTGCCGTCCTCCTCCGGGTGGTCGGCGTCGAACTCCAGGACGTCTCCGACGGACGCTCCGCGCAGGTTCTCGTCGATCTCCGGGACCACTGCACCGGCTCCGACCTCGTAGAGGTAGTCGGTGGTGGTGAGTCCCTCGACCGGCTCGCCCTCGAAGGTGCCGTCGATGTCGATGGTCACCTGGTCGCCGTCGCCCGCCGGGCGGTCCACCGCCTCGAGTGTCGAATGCTGGCCACGCAGCGCCTCCAACTGGGCGTCGACATCCTCGTCGGCGGCCTCGGGTGAGGGAATCTCGACGCGCAGCGAACCGTGTCCGGCGATGGTCGCCCTGGGCCTGACCGGCACCACTGCATCGAAGGTGAGGTTGCCCTCATCCTGCCCTCCCGTGATCTCGATCTCCGGCGAGTCGATCGCATCGATGTCGTTCTCGACCAGGGCCCGGCCGTAGTAGTCGGGAAGCGACTGCTGTATCGCCTCCTGACGGCCGGCGGCCACGCCGATGCGGGCCTCCAGAAGCTTGCGGGGCGCCTTGCCGGGCCGGAAGCCGGGAAGGCGGACCTCCTTGGCGATGCGTCGGAAGGCGGCCTCGACGGCAACCTCGAACTCGGTCTCGTCGACGGCGACGGTCAGCCTGACCCGGTCGCCATCCAGTCTTTCAAGGGTGCTGTCCACAGTCTCCGGAGTGTAGCGGCGGCCCCCTGACGGCCACCCGGCGAAATGGGCCCTACCGCGGCCCTGAACCGTCAGGCCAGGCTGTCCAGGATCATGTCGATGTCGTCGACCGTGGTCAACGGGTTCACGATGCAGATTCGCAGTGCCGGCTCGCCATCCACCTGTGTCGGGAGCACGAAAGCGGTTCCATCCTCCATGAGCCGGACGGACCAGGCGTCATAGTCCGCCTGCTCCCATCCGATCCTCCTGAATGCCAGCACGGAGAGCACGGGATCCATTATCAGGTCCAGGTGGGGGGCGGCATCCAGCAGCACGGCTCCCGCACGGGTCACCTCCAGCGTCCGCTCGACGGCTTCGGAGTACGCCCTCGTTCCATGCACCGCCAGCGAGAACCAGAACGGCAGGCCCCGGGCACGCCTGGTCAGGAAGTGCCCGTAGTCGGTGGGATTCCACTCCGAGCCCGCGTTGATCGGATCCAGGTAGCTGGCGTGCTGGGCGTGGGCCAGACGTGCCACCTCCGGCCGGCGGTAGAGCAGCGCACAGCAGTCGAAGGGAGCGAAGAGCCACTTGTGGGGGTCGATCACCACGGAGTCGCATCGGTCGATTCCGGCGAAGTGGGGTCGGGCCGACTCGGCGGCCAACGCCGCACCCCCGTAGGCGCCGTCCACGTGGAACCAGGCCCCATGCTCCGCTGCGGCATCGGCAACCTCGCCGAGCGCGTCCACCACTCCCAGATTCGTGGTGCCGGCCGTGGCGACCACGGCAAAGACCTCGGTGCCCTCCGGCCGTGCTGCGATGGCGGCGCGCACCGCCTCCCCCCGGAGGCGCCGGTCGTCGCCGGTAGTGGCCAACAGGACGTCCACGTCCATGACCCTGGCTGCCGAGTCGATCGAGGAGTGGGCGCCGTCCGAGACCACGACCGCCCACCTGACCGGTCGACCAGAACCATCCGCCTCGCGACGACGCATCGCATGGTCGCGACCGGCAATGAGCGCCGAGAGGTTTCCCATGGTGCCCCCGGAGGCGAAGCAGCCTCCGGCGCCCTCCGGGAGGCCCACAAGGTCTGCGACCCAGCGGAGGGCCTGGTTCTCGGCGTACACCGTGCCCGCCGCCTCCAACCAGGAGGTGGCGCACATCGCGGATGCCCCGACCACCAGGTCGAACAGGACCGAGGCGTTCGTGGGGGCGCCCGGGACGAAGGACAGGAACCGCGGATGGTCGGTGGACAGGCAGGCCGGCGCCAGGTGGTCGGCGAAGGCTGCGAGCGCCGACTCTCCTCCGAGGCCCTCCTCGGTGATGGTCTGCCCGACCGCCTCCCAGAGTTCCTGGTGGGATCGGGGACCGTCCAGGGGCGGGTCCGTCCTCACCCGGTCGAGGGCATAGCGGAAGATGGCCCAGGCCAGGTCGTCGGTGGATTCGTCGAACTCGTGCATTCCCACGGCGGCGAGGCTATGGCCGCCCGGCTCCGGTCGGCGTGGTCATCGGATGGTGAACGGATTGGCCATCGGCTGCTCCGACGTGTTGATCCACACGGTCTTGGTCCTCGTGAACTCCCCGATGGCGTCGACACCGGCCTCGCGACCGGATCCGGAGTTTCCGAACCCACCGAACGGGGCTATCGGCGAAATCGCCCGGTAGGTGTTGACCCACACGATCCCGGCCCGGACGGAACGGGCCACCCGGTGCACCCGCGACGCATCGGAGCTGAAGATCCCCGCCGCCAGGCCGAACTCGGTGTCGTTGGCCATGGCCACGGCGTCGGCCTCGGTCTCGAAGGAGAGGACCGACATGACCGGCCCGAAGAGCTCCTCCCGGGTGCACGCCACCTCCTGGTCCGCGCACCCGAGCACGGTCGGCCGGTAGTACCAGCCGGCATCCAGTCCCTCCGGCCGACATCCACCCGTGTGCAGGACGGCACCCTGTGCGATGGATTTCGCCACCACCGCCTCGATGCGGTCCCGTTGGGCACGGGTGGCCAGGGGACCCATCTGGGAGTCGTCGGCCAGCGGGTCTCCGATACGTATCGCCTCGGACCGGCGAACCAGCTCGGCGATGAAGCGGTCGTGGATCCCCGCCTGCACGAGGACCCTGCTGCCGGCGACGCAACTCTGGCCGGACGCCCCGAAGTTCCCCGCCACAGCGCCGTTCACCGCCCCATCCAGGTCAGCGTCGTCGAAGACCAGGATCGGAGACTTGCCACCCAGCTCCAGGGAGACCGGAGCCAGGTTCCGGGCGGTGCTCGCCACTATCTGGCGGGCCGTGTCCACGCCTCCCGTGAACGCCACCTTGGAGACCATCGGATGGCTCGTCAATGCCCTACCGCAGGGCTCGCCGAACCCCGTCAGGAGGTTCACGACGCCCGGCGGGAAGCCCACCTGGTCCAGCACCCGGGCGAACTCCAGGAGGGGTGCGGGAGCGATCTCGGAAGCCTTGATTACGACCGCATTGCCGGCCGCCAGAGCCGGGCCGACCTTCGTGGCGGTCAGGAACATCTCCGCGTTCCAGGGCACGATCGCGGCCACCACTCCGATCGGATCCCGGGTCGTGAAGACGTGCAGATCGGGCTTGTCGATGGGCAGCGTGTCGCCCTGGATCTTGTCGGCAAGGCCTGCGTAGTAGCGGTAGTAGTCGGCAACGTACGCCGACTGGGCCCGGGTCTCGGCGGCCAGCTTCCCGCTGTCGGTCGTCTCGATCTCACCCAGCCAGTGGGCGTTCTCCGCCACCAGGTCGGCCAACCGGTAGAGGAGGCGCCCCCGCATCGTGGCCGTCATGGAGGCCCACTCCCCCGTTGTCATCGCCCTGTGGGCGGCCCGCACCGCCCGGTCCACGTCGGCCTCGGTGGCCGCCGGAGCCGACGCCCAGACCTCGCCGGTGGCCGGGTTGGTGGTATCGAATCGGCCACCGTCGGAGGCCTCGCAGAACTCCCCGTCGATGTAGAGCTGGTAGTCGTTCACCTGGTCGCCTCCCTGGCGGGTTCGGGTGTGGTGGATACGCGTGGCGAATCCAGGAAGTCGAGCAGTGCCGCCACGAACTCCGCAGGCGCCTCCACCGGCGGTATGTGGTGGAGCCCGGGCAGGACACGGGTGCTGCAGTCCGGGATCGCACCGGCCAGGGCATCGCCCATGGCCGGTGTGGAGCCGGGATCCAGCTCGCCGGTGAGCGCCAGCGTGGTGGCCGTCACCTGGGAGGCCCCGGCCGGCATCAACGGGTCGCCTTCCACGAAGACCCGGTAGGCCTTGAGGTATCCGGCCGGATCGTTGCCGGCCAGTCGGTCCCTCAACGCTGCCACGAGCTCCTGGTGGGCCTCCTGCCATGCGGAGTCGAACCAGCGGTCGACCGCCAGGTCGGCGACCGGTCCGAGGCCCTCGGCGCCTGCCAGGGCAAGACGTCCACGAGCGCCGAGCACCTCGGCGGGCGTCCGGTCGAAGACCGTGTTCAGGAGCGCCAGGCAACGCAGCCGGCCCGGATGCCGGGCGGCCAGGCCGAGGGCGATCACACCGCCCAGCGAATGGCCGGCCACGTCCGGAGCGGGTCCGGCGTACGCCTCTACCACGGCCAGGCACTGGTCCACGAAGTGGTCCACCGAACGTTCCCCGGGCGGGTCGGGCGACCGTCCGTGCCCGAGCAGGTCGTAACGGACGACCAGGCGGTCGGCCGCAAGCTCGTCGACCACGAGGTCCCACATGGTGTGGTCCAGGCCCACGCCGTGCACCAGCACCAGGGGAGGCCTGGAACCGGAATCCCTGCCGTCCAGCCGGACGAAGCCGTCGGCGCTCACTCCCCGGTGAGTCCCATCTCCTCCATATCGGAGTATCGGTTGCCGATGCGGTGGTGGGGTCGCCCGCCGGCCGCTGCCCCGATGGCGACGAGGATCTCGTCGGGACCCGGAGCGTCTGCGACCGTGACCTCGAGCGTCAGGTAGTGGGAACGCCAACCGGGGTCGACCTTGTGCATCATCGGTATGGACACCACCGAGCCCGGGCCTCCACGGGTGTTGGTGAACGACAGGTAGGCGGTGCCACCCACGGCATCCCTGAACACGTTGCCGAATCGCAGTGTGTGGATGAGTGCCGATCCGTGTTCGACCTCTCCGGAGGTTCCGACCATGGCCGCCTTGCCGTAGGCCTCCACCGCCTCCGGACCACCGGCCACTTCCAGGAGTCGGGGCACCATCACGTCCGCCAGCTTCGGGGCCACGTCCAGGATGGTCGGCCGCAGGTCCTCCACGAACCCCTGACCGGCCCACGGGTTGACGATCACCGCCACCACGCCGAACAGGAGCAGCGGCGGATCGGCCGGTCGGCCACCCTCGATTCGGACCTCCTCGGTGTGGCTGACCACCTTCCGGATCTCCAGCGACATCAGGCGACCTCCTCTGCGACATCGGCGAACTGGGGCATGACCTCTTCGGTGAACATGGCGATGCTGTCCATTGTCGCCTCGTGCGCCACGCCTGGGAAGCTGGACCACACCAGCAGCTTCCGGAGGTTCAGCTTCTCCTTCATCTCGTGGATCTTCCCGGCCACGTAGTCGGGTGTGCCGAAGAGCATGTTGCGCGGATGCAGCCACTCGTATGACAACGCGTCCAGCTTCCCGGGCGTATCGGGGAGTTCCTCGTCCGGGTACCGGTGATTGCCGAGGCCCCGGAACTCGCATACCCACTGCATGTACCTGACGATGCCCTCGCCGGCCAGGCGCTCAGCCTCGGCCATGGTCTCCGTCACGAACATGTCGCGCAGGACGGCCACCCCCTCGCCGAGGGCCACCTCGGACCCGCGTGCATCAGATGCGGCATCCCGGTAGGCCTCGAACCTCGGGAGCAGCGAATCGGTGGGCGGTATCCAGAACATGGCCTGCAGGTCGTGGCGGGCGGCGAAGTCGATCGAGGGGGCGGTGTCCACCACCTGCCAGAGCGGCGGGTGCGGTGACTGCAACGGCTTGGGAATGACCGACAGGGCCGTGATGTGGCCGGTCTCGGGATCGGTGTTCTGGGGAAGCGGCGGGCTCATGGCGTGGCTGAACGAGACGCCCGGGTACGGGAATCGGAAGAACTCCCCCTCGAAGGAGAAGAACTCGTCGGTCCACGCCCGACGGATCACCTCCAGCGTCTCGGCGAACAGCGCCCGGTTGACCTCCGGGTTCCGGACGTCCGCCGTGGGGTTCATGTTCACCGTCTCGCGTGGATACACCCCGCGGCCCACCCCCACCTCGAGGCGCCCGGCGCTCATGTGGTCGAGCATGGCGAGGTCCTCCGCCACCTGGATCGGGTGACGGAAGGTGATGATGTTGGCCGCCTGGCCGATCCGGATCCGCTCGGTGTGGGCTGCCAGGTCCACGCCCATGAGGGTCGGGTTGGGGCATACCTCCAGCCCCTCGTGGCCGAAGTGGTGCTCGGTGGTCCAGATCGAGTCCCAGCCGTTCCGATCGCAGTACCGGGCGATCTGGCGGCCCTCGGACAGCACCTGGCCGTAGGGCTTGACCAGGCCGAGGTTGTTCTGGTTCAGGAAATAGCCGAACCGCATTGCCTGGTACTCCGTCCCGCTGGATCCGGCATGTGGTCACATGCCTCTGCTGTCCGCCCGGATCCTATGGAAGGGCGCGCCCCGTATGCATCGATCGCCCCGGTCGCGGGCGGTCCAGCGGTAGGTTCAAGGTGCCCGGTACGCCGGGTACGCGGGTGTAGTTCAAAGGCTAGAACCTCAGCCTTCCAAGCTGATGATGAGGGTTCGATTCCCTTCACCCGCTCCACTCCGGGATCCACTGCCGCCACAGGTCACCTAGGGTCCGGGCGTGCTGATCGCG
>DUAC01000114.1 GCA_012961035.1 Acidimicrobiia bacterium | reverse complement strand
TGGATGGGCTCCCGCTCGGCGGCCTCCATCGTGGCCACCCCCGACTCGCCGCTGGTAGCCCACGGTGAGCGGAACGCGCAGTTGGCCCGGGCTGCTGGTGACAACATCATCCGGACCTGGTTCTTCAACCGGACCGTCGACCCGACCTGCGGCGAAGAAGGCTGTGATCCGATGGTCGGAACGAAGAGCCTGGACTATCCGTTCTTCTCCGGGGACGTGGCCTGGTTGGTGGACATGAGCCCGATCATGCCCCGCATCACGGTCGATGGCCCGGCAGCCGCCCTGACCGCCGTTGCCCCCCAGTTGCAGCCGAAGGCCTACTGCCTGCCGGGCATGGATGGCTGCGTCATCGCTCCGGACACGCACTTCCTGTTCTCCGACCGGGCGGCAGGGAACGGTTCCCACCAGCGCCCAGACAAGGTCGATTCGTGGGCCTACTGGTACTCGACCAGCGTCCGGGCCGACGTCAGCGTCTTCTCGGCCGTCGGCGAGGGGCAGGGAGGCGAACACAACCACTGGTACGGCCACGACACCTACAGCTGCCAGATAGGCCTCGCCTGTCGGGACTCCTACTTCGGGCCGCCGCAGGGGGGGAGAGGAGGTTCCGACAGTCGTGGTGACGAAGAGGGTGACGTCAAGCTGCTGTTCGGCGGTGCGGTGCTCAAGAACGGCAGCCAGCAGCACTTCCTGCCCTACGCCTCCATGGCCGTCATCGTGGAGGAGGGATCGCGCTCCGAGTCGGGAGTCTGGTCGTTCGGCGACGCCAAGGGCAATCGGATCTGTCCGCCCTACCAGGGGGCGGCCGGTGGGATCGGAACCTGTGGACCCCTGTTCACCCATCGTGGACGCGAGGTGGACCTGTTCATCACGCCCACTGGGACACGGCCCGGCAGCGTGCTCCAGCCCGGCGACCGCTTCACGTTCAGCGGCCAGGCCTGGCCGACGCTGGACGTTGCCGTCGAGATCACGGTCACAGGACCCGGAGGCCAGGTCCGTAGCTTCCAGAACCGGGCCAACCCGTCGGGCTTCGTGGATGCAGACGGCATGGCCTTCGTCGTCGAGCAGCCGGGCGTCTACGAGGTGCACGTGTCGGCCACCCAGGACCGGGCCCTACCGTCCACCGGGCTTGCGCCCGTTCCCGCCGTCGTTGCAGACGGCCGCACGAGGATGGACGCCTACGGGTACAGCGACCCGCTCTCGGCCGTACTCGGGACGACCGATTCCACCTACCGCTTCTACGTCGTCGAGGAGCAGGCGACGGCGCCGATCCGGTCGGCCACCTCCATCCTCCACGGGCCAGCCGGCCCCACGTCGGTGTTCGGCTGGGCCGGGAACCGGGTGGAGAAGGTCACGTTCGAGTTCCCATTGCCCGCCGGCGTGGACGAGGCCCACTACAGCCTCACCGCTCCCGGGCTGGTCATCGAGGAGGGGACGGTCTCCGGTTCGTCGACCGTCACCGTGGAGGTGGTACAGGACGACCTCTACGAGGCCGGATTCACCCAGATCATCCTGGGCGCCGACACGCTGCAGCTCTCCATCGCCTACGAGACGCCGGACGGTTGGGAGGCCCAGATCCTCAACCAGCGGGGGTTCTCACCGCTGGGCGGCGTATCGGTGCAGTAGCGGTAAGCGGGTCGAACGCCGCCGGGCCGTTGCGGCTACTGGTCGCCCTGGGGGTAGCTGCGCTGACCGCCGGGGGGTGCTCCACCGGTGCGACGACGACCGAGCCCGAACCGGCAACCACCACGATGGGCACGGCGGCCCCCGAACCGTCCGCCGGGACGGCTGCTTCGACCACCACCCGGGTGGTCAAGAAGGTGACGGTGACCTCGACCACGTCGGTCGTCGAGCCGCAGCCGTCCGTCGAGGCGGAGGCCGGCCCGATGCCGACGGCCGCTGCCCGCTGGAGTTCGACGATCGTGCTGTCGCCCGATGGCTCCCTCGTATACGTGGCCAACACGGACAGTGCCTCGGTCAGCGCCGTCGACACTGCCGCCGGTGCCACACGCTGGGAGGTCACGGTTGGGGAGCGACCGACCGCGGTGGCCGTCGACGGCGCCGGCGACCGCCTCCTCGTGACCGTCGCCGGCGACGACCGCCTGGTAGTCCTGGATGCCCGGACCGGTGACCGCCGGGCCGAGGTCCTGACGGGTCGCGGACCTGCCGGCGTGGTCATCACCCCGGATGACCGAACGGTCGTGGTCGCCGAGGGCGACGTCGACACGGTCGCCCTGTTCGACCTCGAGGAACTGCTACCGATCGCCCGTATCAGCGTCGGGGACGAACCCTGGGGCCTGGCCGTCACCGGCGACGGGACGACGCTGCTGGTGACCCACCTGTTGACCGGAGACCTCACCATCGTCGACATGGCGACCCGGGGGGTCCGGGCGGTAATCGCCACGGGACCGGAGAACAACGCCTCGCGGCACGTGGCCCTCCATCCGGACGGCCGCCGGGCCTTCCTGCCCCTGATCCGGTCCCGCAACTCGAACCCCGACCTGATGTTCGAGACCACGGTCATGCCGAGGGTCGCCGTGGTCGATCTGGAGGCGGGGCGGGTCGTACCCCGGGAACTGCTCGGCCTGGACGCTGTGGACCGACCGGTCAACATGCCGGCCGCCGTTGCCTTCTCACCGGACGGGCGGATCGCCTACGTGGTCAACTCGGGCAGCGACGACCTTTCCGTCGTGGACCTGACGAAGGGCTTCGGCATCGGACACGTCGAGGTCGGCGCCAACCCCCGGGGCCTGGTCGTCACGGCGGACGGCCGGACCGCCTATGTCCACAACGCACTCTCCGACGACCTGTCGGTGGTCGACCTGGAGGAGCTGGTCGAGATGCGCCGCATCGTCACCACCCGCAGTCTGCTTCCCGATGACGTCCGGGCCGGCAAGGTGCTCTTCTTCGGTACCTCACGGCCCGAGATGGCCCGTGACCAGTGGATCAGCTGCGCCAGCTGCCACCTGGATGGCGGTCACGACGCACGTACCTGGATCCTGGACGACGGGCCGCGCAACACGCCGCCGATCCGGGGGCTGATGGTGACCGATCCGTTCCATTGGTCGGGGGACCGGGTCGACCTCTTCGACTTCCAGAAGACGATCCGGGACCTGCAGTCCGGCACCGGCCTGTCGGACGACGAGAACGGTGACCTGGCGGCCTTCCTGGCCCATGCCCTGGTCGAGTCCAGCCCCTACCCGGCGACCGAACGGACGAAACGGGGTCGGGAGGTCTTCGGGGCCTCCGGGTGTGCCGACTGCCATGCCGGGCCGGTGTTCACCGATGGGCTCCTCCACGACGTCGGCACCGGTGATGGGCCCGGCGAGAACCGGGGACCCGCCTTCGACACGCCGACGCTGCTCGGCCTCTACGACAGCGGCCCCTATCTGCACGATGGCAGTGCGCGGACGCTTGGGGAGGTCTTCACCTCGGGTGACCGGTTGGGTCCTCATTTCCTGGCCGGGTTGCTGACCGACGAGGAACTCGAGGCCGTCCTCGATTACCTACGTTCCCTACCGCAGTGATCCCGGGTCGGCGGCCCGAGCCGGGCGTCGGCACCGCTGGGAACCCGACTCGGCCCTAGCCTCTGTCCATGCCGAGCGACGGGTTCCTGAAGG
>DUAC01000113.1 GCA_012961035.1 Acidimicrobiia bacterium | reverse complement strand
CTGGGACTCGGGCCCAGGAGCACAGCGGTCGGAACGGGCGTCCGCAGGACCGTGGCGTCGGTCATGCCGGAGAGCCAGGCCTCGGTTCCGGCCAGGTCCTCCTCGTCTGCCACGTCGGAGCGGCTCACCACCACCAGGTCGGCGCCTGCCACCTGGCTGACCACCGTCTCGCCCACGTAGCGGTCGGCCGCCCGGTCCCGGACCGAGAGGGGATCCACGAGTACCACCACTC
Organism: Acidimicrobiia bacterium; assembly: GCA_012961035.1. GTDB lineage: Bacteria > Actinomycetota > Acidimicrobiia > Acidimicrobiales > MedAcidi-G1 > UBA9410. The sequence continues at coordinate 21,974 of DUAC01000113.1, read as the reverse complement.
CGTCAGGGGTGAAGCCGGGCAGGTGCGCCCAGCGGGCCACCTTGCGGGGTTCGCCGACCCCGCTGACCTCCACGACCACCCGGTCGATCCGGCCTGCGAACCCGCGGACCGTTTCGAGGGACTCGGCGAAACCGTCGACCATCGAGCAGCAGATGCACCCGTTGGCGAGGGTCAGCACGTCACCGGCGGCTGACGCCAGCAGTCGGCCGTCGATGTCGATGTCCCCGAAGTCGTTGACGAGGACAGCGATCCGTTGGCCGTCGGGTTCGGCCAGGATGCCGTTCAGGAGGGTCGTCTTGCCGGCTCCGAGGTATCCGCCGATGACCGTGAGGGGAAGGCGGTCAGGTCCGGAACTCATGCCCGTGAGTCTCGCATCCGCATCCACATCAGCCTGCCGTGGTTCAGCCGCCGACCCCGGCAGCCGGATGGAGGACACCGCCGCACATCGTTCCCCAGACGGGAATGTCGCGGAGCTCCATGGGATCCACTTCGAACGGATCGGCCTCCAGGATCGCCAGGTCGGCGAACTTGCGGGGGCTGATCGAGCCCACCTCGTCCTCCATCCGAAGCTGCCAGGCGGCCCCCATGGTCACGGCCTGGAGCGCCTCGGCGACGGTGATGCGTTCATCGGGCCCGACGATGACGCCGGACGGCGTGAGCCGGTTGACGGCTGCCCAGGCAACGTGGAGCGAACCGAGGGGCGTAACCGGGGAGTCGGAGTGCATCGAGAGGGGAACGCCCAGGTCCAGGGCCGTGCGTGCGGCGTTCATGCGGGCGGCCCGGTCCGGCCCGACGGTGATCGAGATGTGCTGGTCGCCCCAGAACCAGGCGTGGTTGGAGAAGATGTTGGCGCACATGCCCAGCGCCCGGATCCGGCGGTACTGCCCGGGCGTGGTCAGCTGGCAGTGCTGGACGGTGTGGCGATGGTCGGGTATCGGGTGGGCGGCCTGCACTTCGGCAACGGCATCCAGGAGCACGTCGACGGCCTCGTCGCCGTTGGCATGCGTGTGGACCTGCAGCCCGGCCCGGTGGTACGGGGCGAGGCGGTCGGCGAACTGGTCCGGTGGGATCAGCCAGATTCCGTTGGGTCCACCATGGTGGAAGCCCGGCCACCGGAGGCGGGCGGTTCCGCCCTGGATGGAGCCGTCCAGGAGGAGCTTCACGTAGCCGAGACGGAGGTGGTCGGTCGACTGCTTCCGCAGTTCCGTCAGGGCGGCGGCGCACGTCTCGTCGCTGACCGTGCCGTTCTGCATCGCCCCGTGGAACATGACCACCCGGGTTGGGAAGTCGTGGTCGACGATGCCGGCCCACTGGCGGACGATGGTCTCCTCCAGCAGGTTGGAGGTGCCGAGGTCGGTCAGCGTCGTGATGCCCACGTTCCTGGCCGACTTTCCGAAGAGGTGGATGGCCTCGTCGGAACGCTGCCGTCCGAAGAAGGACCGGAAGGCGGCTCCGGCCAGGGCCATGGCCGGAAACTCCTGCAGCTCGCCCAGAGGCCACCCCGAGGCGTCCTTGGGCACGCCTTCGGCGACGGTGTCAGGTGTGATGCCCTCGGCTTCCATTAGCGCTGAGTTGACGGTGGCCAGGTGCATGTTGGAGTGGATCACGAAGATCCGGCGGGTGGTTGACACGGCGTCCAACTGCCGACGGTCCAGACGCTCACCCGGCCAGAAGATCGGGTCGAGGCCCCAGGCGAGGAGGGGCTCGTCCGGATCGGTGAGGAGACTGTCGGCCTCCCTGAGTCGTTCGACCACGGCGTCGAACGTGCTGCAGCCGGGCCAGGAACGTCCATCGGGGTCGGTCCTGGCCTCGTAGCCGACGTAGGTGTACTGCCATAGGCCACCGGTGTCCTTGTGGCAGTGGGCCTCCACGAAGCCGGGTAGCAGGACCTTGTCCGCCAACGTCTGGTCCAGGGTTCCGCCGTAGGTGGCGACCAGGTCGTCGGGGTCGCCGACCGCCAGGAAGCGGCCGTCGCGTACGGCGACGGCGCTGGCGGTGGCCCGGGCCGGATCGAAGGTGTGGACGGCCCGGGCGGCATAGACGGTGGTGCCCGAGGTTTCTGGAAGGGGTTGGGACATGCGTCGGAGTGTAGGTCACAGTACGAATCCGCACCGATTCGAACGCGACTCCATGCGCCGATTCCGGTGGGGGCGTAGTGTCGCCGGTACCGAGGAGAGGAGGTGGTCCACATCAGCAGCAGTAGATATGGGACTTCGGAGGTGGGCGGCCGCTGAGCGGCGCTGGACCACCCGGCGATACCACGCCGATCCACCCCTGGGACACGACCGTCGGCACTGGTCCCTGCCGTCATATCCGGTCGACCCGGGAATCCAGATGAATCGCAATACGAGACTGAAGACGTGAGGGCGCGTCCGACCGGGCGCGCCCTCCGTCGCGTCCTGGCCGTGGCGCTGGTCACGATGCTGACCAGCCCGGTCCTCATCGTCTGGGAGGTGAACGTGCTCGTGGTGATGAGCCTGGTGGTCCTCATCCGGCCGGCGTGGCGTGCGCGTACGTACGTCCTGCGATGGGGGATGCTCCTGGGTGTCCTGCCGTACCTGCTCCTCTGGCTGGTCCAGTTCGCCTTCTTCGGGTTCGGTGACAACCCCACCTCGGGTACCGAGCCACCGCCCTCGACCATGCCGGCTCCCACCTCTGCGGTTGTTTCGTCGGGCTAGTCTCCGCTGCCATGGATCGACCGTCGGCCTTCGCACACCACCGTTTCATCGGCGACAAGCGCACCCAGCAGGTGTACGACCTGGACGAGGTGGCCGACGTCGAGGCCATGGCCATCGTTCTGGACGAGCTGATGTCCAGCGACCGGTTCCTGTGCTTCGGGCCCGACTCCCTGGCCGAGGCCCGCAACCGCGGCTACCGGCTCCGGTCGGTCTGACCGGGCAGCCACCGATAGCTACCGACGGGCTCCACGCGATGAGCGCCGTCCACCAGCGTCGCGAGTTGGTCAGCGCGCTCGCCGACTTCTACCTGGGTCATCGGGACCTGGAGCGGCTTCCGATGCTGGGCACGGTCGGGCGCCTGTTGGCCGAGGCGCTGGAAGATGACGGGGTGGTGGCGACCGAACCCGGTGGGTTGCCGGTGACGCAGTTGCTGGAGGGGGTCGTCGCCGACACGGGCCAACCCGCTATCGACCGGGTGCTGAGGGCGTTCACAGCGGCTGGACCGATCCTGCACTGGGTCCAGACCTCCGAGTACGCGGCGACGCTCTCACGGCAGTTCCTGGACAACTACGGATATGTACGGGTGATCGGCCCGGGTGGGCTGGTCGAGTCCGATACCGCCAGTGCCGGCCTGGGTGTGTGGGGAGCAGGCCTGCACTACCCGCGGCACGAACACCCGGCCGAGGAGACGTACCACCTGTTGCACGGGTCGACCTCGTTCCAGCGTGGAGCCGGTCCGTGGGTGGACAGGGCGGTCGGGGAGTCGGTCCACCACGACCCGTGGGAGCACCATGCCCAGAGGTTCGGAGACGCCACGTGCGTCCTGTCGTGGGCCTGGACCGGCGACGTCGCCGTCAACGCCCGCCTGGTGCCCGAGGACGCCTGAGTCCGCTCCCGGGGCTCGCTCCCGGGGTCAGGTGCGTTGGCGGATCAGGTTCAGGGCGCTTCCCGCCTTGAACCACTCGATCTGGTCGGCGGAGTAGGTGTGGTCCATGGCGATGCTCGTCGTCGCACCGTCGGGCGAGGTGATGACCACCTCCACCTGCGTGTCGGGAGCCAGGTCGGCCAGGCCCACCACCGAGATGCGGTCCTCGGGGCCGATCAGGTCGTAGTCGTCCCGGTTGGCGAAGGTGAGGGGCAGGAGGCCCTGCTTCTTGAGGTTGGTCTCGTGGATCCGGGCGAACGAGCGGGCCATGACGGCGCGGGCGCCACGGAAGCGTGGCTCCATGGCGGCGTGCTCGCGTGATGAGCCCTCGCCCATGTTCTCGTCGCCGATGGCGACCCAGGCGATGCCGGCCTCGTGGTAGCGCCGGGCGATCTCCGGGTAGGCCCGGGTCTCCCCGTCGGTCACGTCCAGGCCGGTGCCGACCCCGCCGGTGAAGGCGTTCACGGCCCCCATGTAGACGTTGCCAGAGATGTTCTCCAGGTGGCCCCGGTAGCGCAGCCACGGTCCGGCCATCGAGATGTGGTCGGTGGTGCACTTGCCCTGAGCCTTGACGAGGACAGCCAGGTCGGTGATGTCCTCGCCGTCCCATGCCGGGAACGGGGTCAGGACCTGCAGGCGGTCGCTGGTCGGAGACACGGAGACCTCCACGCCGCTGCCGTCCACCGGAGGTGCCTGGAAGGTCTCCTCGCCTGGATCGAAACCGTCGGCCGGAAGCTCCTCGCCGGCCCCGACGGTGAGGCGGACCTCCTCCCCGACATCGTTGGTCAGCGTGTCGTTGGCCGGGTCGAAGTCGAGGCGACCGGCGATGGTCAGGGCCATCACCGTTTCGGGAGAGGTGACGAAGGCGTGCGTGGTCGCATAGCCGTCGTTGCGCTTCGGGAAGTTCCGGTTGTAGCTGGTGACGATGGAGTTCGGAACGCCGTCCTCCATGTCCTGCCGGTCCCACTGGCCGATGCACGGCCCACAGGCGTTGGCCAGCACCTTGGCACCGAGGGCCTCGAAGTCGGCCAGCAGGCCGTCGCGTTCGATGGTGGCACGGACCTGCTCGGAACCGGGGGTGATGAGCAGCGGGGCCTTGGCCGTGAGCCCCTTGGCCAGGGCATCCCGGGCGATGCTGGCCGCCCTGGTTATGTCCTCGTAGGAGGAGTTGGTGCAGGAACCGATGAGGCCGGCGCTGACCTCCAGGGGCCAGCCCTCGCGCTCGGCTTCGGCACCCAGCTCGGCCACCGGACGGGAAAGGTCGGGGGTGTGTGGCCCGTTGATGTGGGGCGACAGGGTGGAGAGGTCCAACTCGATGACCTGGTCGAAGAAGGCCCCCGGATCGGCTTCCACCTCGTCGTCGGCCCGGAGGTGGTGGGCCACGGCGTTCGCTGCGTCCGCCAACGCCTCACGGCCGGTGGACTTCAGGTAGCGGGCCACGGCGTCGTCGTAGGCGAACACGGAGGTGGTGGCGCCGATCTCGGCGCCCATGTTGCAGATGGTGCCCTTGCCGGTGGCCGAGAGGCTGCGGGCCCCGGGGCCGAAGTACTCGACGATGGCACCGGTGCCACCGTTCACGGTGAGGATGTCGGCGACCTTCAGGATGACGTCCTTGGGGGCGGACCAGCCGCTCAACTCGCCGGTCAGGTGGATGCCGATGAGCTTGGGCCAGCGCACGTTCCACGGGAAGCCGGTCATCACGTCGACGGCGTCTGCTCCACCCACGCCTATGGCCACCATGGCGAGGCCCCCGGCATTCGGGGTGTGGCTGTCGGTGCCGATCATCATCCCGCCGGGGAAGGCGTACTGCTCGAGCACCACCTGGTGGATGATCCCGGAGCCGGGCTTCCAGAAGCCGGCTCCGTAGCGGGCGCAGACCGAGGCCAGGAAGTCGTAGACCTCCCGGTTCCCGTCGATCGCCGTGAGCAGGTCGGTCTTTCCGTCGTCGCGGGCCTGGATGAGGTGGTCGCAGTGGGTGGTGGTCGGGACCCGGACCTCGTCGAGGCCGGCCGTCATGAACTGCAGCCAGGCCATCTGGGCGGTGGCGTCCTGTAGGGCCACCCGGTCGGGGCGCAGGTCCACGTATGAGGCGCCCCGTTCCAACCCGGCGCCCTCGGGGTCGTCCAGGTGGTTGATGAGGATCTTCTCGGCCAGCGTGAGGGGGCGGCCCAGGCGACGACGTCCGATCTCGAGGCGTTCGTCCAGGGTGGCGTAGACGCCCCGGACCAACTCGATGGGGGTGGCGGCGGCGACGGTCATCGGGAGCTCGCTTTTCTGGATCGCAGGGCTGGAGTCGTGGGATCCAACGGGAACGGGACCGGCACTGGCCAGATTTCCGTCGATGTTCTGGATGCTACCTGCGGGACGTCGGCCGCTGAGTGGGGTCGCCTCCAGAGAAGACTGGAAGTTTGGTCGACCCTGATGGGATGGCTCAGAGCTCAGGCCACCTACGACGTTTCCGTCGTGATCGCCGGTCCCGGTCACCGAGTGCCCATGCCCGACGCCAGGCGCCCACGTCGGGACCGGTCAGGCCTGGTGAGGTACCGGCATGGGCCCGTCGGCGGGCCTGCCACCAGTCGGACGTGGCCTCGTCGCCGAGGGCGGCGACCGCCGCCTGTAGCCGGATGGCGAAGGCCCGGGCATTCTCGCCTTCGGCGGCCACCAGCGGGTCTCCGAAGGTGACCGTGGTGCGTGACGGGCGTGGCAGGGTCCGGCCCTTGCGGAGGATCCGACCGGTGCCCTGGAGGTGGATGGGCACGACGGGCACGTTGCACCTGATGGCCAGGAAGGCCGCCCCGCCGCGGAACTCCTGGCCCCATCCGTCGGGACTCCTACCGCCCTCCGGGTAGAGCAGGATGCTCCAGCCGTCGTCGACGAGGCCGCGGACCATGTCGGCTGAACGGCGGCCCACCCGCTTGCGTTCGATGGGCACGGCACCTATGGCGAGGGCCGCTACGGCACCGCTCACCCGGTTGCCGAAGAAGTAGTCGGCGGCCGCCCCCACGAGTAGCCGGTGACGCCAGGGATCGGGGATGGAGGTGAGCAGCAGCGGGGTGTCGGCGTGGCTGTGGTGGTTCGCCACGAAGACCACGGTGCCGTCCAGGCCGTCCAGACGGTCCAGGCCCCGGCGGTCCGGCGAGGCGATGGCGGACATGGCCGGTCGCATGATTCCCTCGACGATGGCCGCCCTGGCCAGTCGGGCCGGATACCGGCGGGCCCAGTCGGTGTCGTAGTCGGCGCCGAGGCGATGCGAGGGAGGCGCCGGTGTGACGCCACCGGGTACCGCGGCGGCACGCCACGGAAACCCGAGCCTTCCGATCATCGCCCGGGTCTTCGCCACCCGGAGGCCGACCTGTCCCATCCGGTCAGGTGACGTCGGCCATGAAGATCGGCGGGTTCTTCATGTGCGTGATGGTCGGCTGGGGCCCGACCACGTCCGAGGCCATCTCGAGGGCGTCCTGGAGGCTTGATGCCGGCTGGAAGCCCATGCGTCGGACGGCGGCCGGGTCGCCTCCGACGATGATCACCCGGCCCAGGTGCTCGAGGGCATGCGTGCCCCAGTACCACATGTAGAAGGGGTGGACGCCGTGGTAGGCGTACGAGTTGCGGTACAGGTGGATGTACCACTCGTCCTCGGCGAACTGCTTCTCGTACTTCCGCTCGATCTCGGCCGGATCGGTGGTGTCGGCCAGGACCTGCTCGAAGAAGTCGATGTAGCTGGGGTGGTGGACCGGGTGGAACTCCCAGGGCGTGGGGTGGCTCAGGATCAGCACCCCGCCTTCCCTCACCAGCGGCCGCCCCCGGTAGAGGTTGAAGAAGTAGCCGAGCCCGAGGCACATGACCAGGATCGGGTTCATGATCGAGTTGACGTTGTAGGGGCAGATGTAGGGCAGGCCCATGGTCAGGATGTCGGTCTGGCCTTCGACGGCGACGAGCTGCTGCTTGTAGACGTTGGCCGTGGTGACCTCGTGCACGGCCTCGATCTCGCCCGCCTGGACCGACGTCAGGGCGTAGGGCGCCTGCCAACTTGAGAATGCCTTGCGCTTGGCTGCACTCGGCATGAGGTCCAGGCCGGCCTTCATGGCCAGGAACTGCATGCGGTCCCGGGTGGACCACTCCCACTCCCGCTTCTGCAGCAGCGCCATGGGTCCCGTACGGCCGAACGTGTCGTTGTTGACCGTCGTCTCGATCTGGAAGATCTTCACGCCTGCGTCCTTCAGGACCTTGCCCATCCGCCAGTTGGAGGCGTGCAGGGCCGAGTTCTCCTGGTCCATGAATGACCGCGAGTTGGACATGGTGTGGACGTTGTGGTGGTGGCGGAGGCTCTTGTATCCGGAGAGGCCCGTCGCTGTGCTCTTGTGGCCACCGTCCATGGCCACGAGGTTGATGTTCACGTAGACGACCAGGTCGCTCTCGGCGGCCCGACGGCTGAACTGGACGTCCTCGCCGTGGGGTGTCTCGCCGAGCACCACCATGCCGTCGGGATCCTCGGCATCGTGGTTGTAGAGACGGCCATCGGGGGCGAAGGCGTCGTACACCCTGTCGCCGACGGCGTGCCGGAGCTCGTCGGGGGTCATGCGGCGGTGGATGGCCAGGGCGGCGATGAGGTGGACGTCGTCCACGCCGGCCTCGGCGGCGAGGTCCAGGACGGCTTCGATGACCCGTTGACGGATGTCGGGTCGGCGCATCGGGGGGAGTGGCAGGGAGATGTCGTCGAAGGCGATCGTGAGCTTCATGCCGGAGAACAGCAGGGCGCGGAGTGGCTCCGATTCGCCGAGGGGGTTGTCGAGGGCGTGGCGGATGGCGCCGTCGGGGTCGGCCAGGCCTTCGAGGGGTTCGGCCGGGTAGATGACCCGGGAGCGTCCGGGTGGCAGCTTCTCCAGGCGGAAGCCCTCACCGTGGTGGAACACGATGGGAGGGCTGTTCCGGTCGACGTCGAGGACGAAGCCGGGTCGGGGGGCGAGGTGACGTCCGTTGCTCACAGGTCGTTGCGCTCCTTCTCGTCTCGGAGGTCGAATGCGATCTTCACCGCACCCCGGCGGCCGGCGGCCGCAGCGTGCTCCAGGGCCTCCCGGTAGCGGGAGAGTGGGTAGGTGGCGGTCACGAGACGGCCCAGGTCGGCGTCGCGGACGAGGTCCGTGGCCATGTCGAAGGTACGGCGCTGCACGCCGTCGGCGAGGGTCTCGGTGCCGTAGGTGTAGGCGCCCACCAGCTCCACCTCGCGGTGCCAGAGAGGGGTCAGCTCCAGGGTCACCTCGGCGGGCATTCCGACGAGCACTATGCGGCCCCGTGGCCTGACCACGGCCAGGGCATCGGTGAGGCTGGCCGACGAGCCCACGCAGTCGACTACCACGTCGGCGCCACCGGTGAGCCGGTCCACGACGCCTTCACGGGGTCCGCTGATCCTCGTTGCTCCGATGGCCCGACTGCCGGTGGCCCGCCTGACGGCCCGTCTCACCTCGTCGGGGGCGATCACCATGTCGGCTCCCAGGAGGCCGGCCATTCGACGCTGCTCGGGATAGCGGGCGGTGGCGATGATCGTGCGGGGAGCGCAATGTGCACGCAGTGCCGCCAGCGTGACCTGCCCGAGCGTCCCGGCGCCGAGGATGACCACGACGCCGTCGTCTGGAACGTGGGCGGCCAGGGCGGCGTGGACGCCACAGGCCGTGGGTTCCACCATGACGGCAGCGGCATCGTCCAGATCGTCGGGAACCACGTGCAGCTGCGTGCGATGCGCTGTGAAGGCCGTGGCCCAGCCCCCACCGGTGTCGTGGCAGGAACCGGTCTGGATGCCGGGTTCCAGGTCGCCGAAGGAGGTGTGCTCGCAGTTCCCCAGCCGACCATCGGCACATGACCTGCAGGTCGGGTGGAGGTTCCGCGAGACGCATCCCAGCACCGGTTCCAGGACCACCCGGGTGCCGTCGTCCAGGTCGCCGACGACCTCGTGGCCGGGCACGAACGGGAAGGAGACGAGGGGTTCGAAGTAGCGGGCCGACCTGCCGTCCACCGTGGCGAGGTCCGAACCGCAGATTCCCGACAGACGGGGTCGGACGCGCACCCAGTCGGGACCGGGTGCGGTGGGGGGATCCATGTCCACGAGGCTGAGGGGCCCGGCCGAGGCGCCGCGACCGGGGACGAAGCCACCGGCTATCCGGGCGGCCGCGTAGCGGGGGAGGTTGCGTCGGAACTGCAGGGCCTTCATCGCGAGGCGCTCCCAGCGGGCGCCAGCGGAAGGAGGCTGCGTCGCATGCCGGGTGACTCGCGGAAGTCCTCTACCAGCCATCCCCGCTTCCTTGCGATGCTCGCCAGGCGGGTCTCGGGGTTGACCGCCACCGGGAATCCGACCGCCTCGAGCATGGGCAGGTCGCTGGCGGAGTCGGCGTAGGCCACCGACTCCCTGAGGTCCAGGCCATGCAGATCGGCATGGTCCACCAGGGCCTGGTAGCGGGCTTCGCCGGTGGGTGGCACCGCTGTCATGCGACCGTCGTAGGCGCCGTCCACCACCCCCAGTTCGGCCGACACTATGTCGTCGAAGAGGGGTCGGAACGGCTCGACCACGAAGTCGAGGGCCCCGGTGATGAGGACGGTCCTGTGGCCGAGGGCCTTGTGCTGTCGGACCCTGCGTATGCCGGCCGGGAACGACTTCGCCAGGATCAGCTCGCTGAACTGCTCCATGGCATCCTCGGCGATCTGGTCCACAGGGGCGCCCTCGTAGCGGCGGTAGAAGTGGCGGAGGAAGTCGCTCCGGTCCTTCTTGTCGAGTGAGAGCAGGGCCGGGGCCTCGGCCACGAGACGGGCCACGAAGCGGGCCCGGTCGCGGCCACGGAGGTGGCGGCTGCCCAGCCAGGCGTACGAGGCGACGACGTTCGAGGCGATGAGGGTGTTCTCCAGGTCGAATGCGACCAACTGGCGTTCGGGTGCCAGGACCTGCCGGCGGAGGCGTTCGGACCGGCTTTCGCCGCCCCGGGCCGGCGGCCTCATCGGGACCCGGCCCGCCTTCACGACCGAGGGCAGGTGGACGTCGGGTACGTAGGTGCTCCAGTCGATGACACGCGGGTCGAAGCCGAAGGCGGCCTGGTCGGCGTCGTCCAGGGAGCCCCACAGGCCCAGCAGGTGGTCGAGCCCGTAGATGGCCTCGCACTCGGCGTATGCGCCGTAGAGGTCCACGTATCCCTCGGCCCTGCCGATCAGCTCGCGCTGTTCCTCCAGGCGGACCCCCATCTCCGCGTGGCGCCCCCGTACGGGCAGCACCTCGAATACCTTCTGCGCACGGTCAAGGGTCCTAGCCGCTTTCTGCAGCTGCTTCTTGACGCGGCCACGGCCGGGGAAGGACCACTGGGGTACCGCTATGGGCTGACCCATCTCGTCATAGATTGGGTGCTCGGTGAACCACTCCCGGACCATGTCCACCAGGTGTCCGTACTGCAACGGGTTCACGCTGCCCGACGCCACCTGCACGATGTCTGCGCCCTCGTCGGGTCCCAGGGGCCCTCGGGCGGCCACGGCGCAGATGGCGGCAACCACGAAGTCGACGGGGATCACGTCCACGGTGCCTTCGGGGACGCCGGGGAACTCCTTCAACAGGCCGCGGGCGTAGGAGATGATGACCGGCTCGGCCATCCGGAAGCCCCTGATCCACCCGGGCGACGGTTCCAAGTGGGCTGACTCGATGATGGCTGGCCGCACGACGCTGATGGGCACGTCGCCGGCACTCTCAGCGACGGCGATCTCTCCGAGCGCCTTCGTGAAGGCGTAGGCGTCGGGGAAGCCCAGTGAGCCGGCCCGGGCAATTCCGGCCTGGGCCATCTTGTCGTCGACCCATCGGCAGCGGAGCTGTTCGGTCTTGGCTGCGAGGCTGGGGATCCCGGCGGCGCCCAGCTCGCCGTGCGCCTCGCTCCGGAAGGCCTTCAGGTTCGCCGGCGTTCGGCTCTCGGTCTCGGTGTCCAGTCGGATCCGTCGGGCGGCGTCCACCTCCGTGCGCCAGTCCACCTCCACGAAGAACGAGCTGGCGTCGACCGGTTCCTCGGGGGCCCTTCCACGTCGGCTTCCCGCCACGTAGCAGGTCGAGACGGTGACAAGGTGGGGGGTCACACCCAGGCCCGCCAGCGTCTCGACGATCCTGACCGGTCCGAGCAGGTTCACCTCGACGGCCTGGTCCAGGGGCGAGTCGAAGCTCACGACGGCGGCTGAGTGGATGACGATGTCGCAGGAGGCGAGGGCTGCCAGTCCGTCGGCGTCCAGTCCCAGGCTGTCGCTGGTGACGTCCCCGGCCACGGCGGTGATCCGACGTGAGGTCATCTCGGCGAAGCCGTCGGTTCCCAACTGGCTGCGCAGGTTGTCGAAGGCGTCGTTGCGGAGGATGTCGCGTTCGACGCGTCGGCCGGCCCCGCGACGGCCCGGTCTGACGATCAGCACCAGCTCACAGCCGGGGGCGGAGCGGAGCAGGCGTTCGACCAGGGCGGTGCCCAGGAAGCCGGTGCTTCCGGTGATGGCGATGCGGCGGCCTGCCAGATTCTCGGGTATCACACCGCCATGTCTACCAGATGGTCAGGGCCCTTACCAGATGGTAGACAGGTGGACTACGGTGGCCCGGTGGCATCTACCGAGGCTCGTGGGGGTACGAAGGCACGGGTGCTTGACGCAGCCCTGGCGTCCTTCGGCACGGCCGGCTTCGCCGGCACCTCGCTGGACGACCTGGCTTCCGGGCTGGGAATCCGCAAGCAGACGATCCTCTACCACTTCGTCTCCAAGCGGGGTCTGCTGAACGCAGTGGTGGACAGCGTCGCCGCCGACCTCATCCTCGCTCTCGAACAGGTGCTCGCCGGGAGCCAGCGGGACTGGGAACGCGTGGAGGCGCTGGTGCGGTCGGTGTTCCGCGTGGCCCTCGAACAACCGGTCCTGCTCGGGCTGCTACGTGAGGTGAGCCGCCCCAACTCACCCGGAGCCCAGCGCCTGCGGGGCCACATGGATCCGCTCATGGCCAGGGCCCGCCTCTGGATCGAGGCCGAGATGGCCGCAGGACGCATGCGCAGGACCGACGCCCAGCTGCTGCTCCTGAGCGCGTACTCCACGGTGGTCGGCGTAGCCACGGAGATCGAGGTGCTCCGGGCTGCCGGCGTAGGGCCGACCCTGCGGCCAGTGGTCCAGAGGCGGAGGGAACTCCTGCGGTTCCTGCGGGCCTCGTTGGACCCGACGTCCTGAGAGGGCCGTCAGCGCGTCGTGTTGCGCCGGCGGCGGGCGTGGCGCTCGACGGCGAGGTCCACGAGCTGGTCGATGAGACCGCCGTACGACAGCCCCGCCTTCAACCAGAGCCGTGGGTACATGGATATGGAGGTGAACCCCGGGATCGTGTTGACCTCGTTCACCAACATCCGGCCGTCGTCGGCGAGGAAGAAGTCGACCCGGGCCATACCGGAACACCTCAGGGCGATGAAGGCCCGTGCGGCGAGTTCCTGGAAGCCGACCACGGTTTCAGGGTCGAGGTCGGGATCGTCGATGAGCTCGGCCGCGTCGGTCTCGTACTTGTCGGCGTAGCTGTAGAAGGCATCGCCGGGCCTGATCTCTCCGGGACCGGAAACCTGGGGCACCCTGTCACCGAGGACGGCCAACTCGATCTCGCGCCCTGACACGGCCTCCTCCACCACGATCCACTCGTCGTAGCCGGCGGCAGTCGCCAGGGCGATCTCCAGCGAGGCCGGATCGGAGGCCTGCGACACCCCGACCGAGGAGCCCAGGTTGGCCGGCTTCACGAACACTGAGGGTCCCAGGTCGGCGAGCAGTTCCTCGAGCAGGGCACGGTGGCCGGCGGAACCCGGTTCGTCCAGACGGTCGGCGTGGAGTCCCCGGTACCTGGCCTGGGGGATCCCGTGGTGGGCGAGGACCTCCCGGGCTGCCAGCTTGTCCATGGCCAGCGCCGAACCCAGCACCCCACTGCCGACATACGGCACGTCGGCCAGCTCGAGGAGGCCCTGCAGGGTTCCGTCCTCCCCGAGGGGACCATGGACGAGGGGGAACACCGCGACCGGACCGTCGGCGGCCAGTTCCGTGAGGCGGGGGAGGGGATCCCAGGATGGCCCGCTCGGATCGAGGCGGTCTCCGAGGCCCTCCACCCGGCCCTCGGCGAGGGCCGCCGCGGCATCGGCGGCCAGCGACCAGCATCCATCCAGGCCGATGCCGACGGGGACCACCTCGTAGTGCCCGGTGTCCACCGCCGCCAGCACGTGTCGGGCTGACATGCATGACACGTCGTGCTCGGCACTACGCCCCCCGAAGAGCACGACGAGACGACGGCGGGCGACCACCCCGGCATCGTAGGGTGACGCTCCGTGAGGTTTCGGGCATCAGAGGTCGCTGCAGCGGTCGGTGGCGAGTTGGTCGGCGACGACGTGACCCTGGACGGCGCCACGCAGGACTCCCGTGCCGTCACGCCCGGCTGCCTGTTCGTACCCCTGGTGGCCGATCGGGACGGCCACGGGTTCATCGACGGGGCAATGGCCGGCGGTGCCGGAGCGCATCTGACCTCCGGTGCCATCGGCGCTGGAACGGCGATACGGGTGCCTGACACGGCCGTGGCACTGTGCGACCTCGGATCAGCAGCGCGGGCATCGACTACCGCCCGGGTGGTGGCCGTGACCGGAAGCGTCGGCAAGACCTCGGTCAAGGACCTGACTGCAGCCGTCATCTCGAAGGGTGGTTCCACGCATGCCTCCGAACGTTCGTTCAACAACGAGATCGGGGTTCCGCTGAGCATCCTCGGAGCCCCCGAGGATGTCGACTTCCTGGTGCTGGAGATGGGTGCCCGGGCCGAGGGCGACATAGCCCGGCTGGCCGGGATAGCCCGGCCCGACGTGGGGGTCATCACCACGGTCGACATGGCCCATACCTCGGCGTTCGGATCCCTGGAGGTGGTGGCACGCACCAAGGGCGAGCTGCTGGACGGCCTTCCGCCCGACGGGTGTGCGGTGCTCAACGCCGACGACGACCTCGTGATGGGCCAGGCGGGGCGAGCCAGATGTCCGATCCTCACATTCGGCGAGCGCGGTGAGGTACGTGCGCGCGATGTCAGCCTGGACGATCTTCTCCGTCCGGCATTCCGCCTGGAGTCGCCATGGGGCCGGACGGAGGTCCGCCTTGATGTGCACGGTGCCCACATGGTTTCCAACGTGCTTGCAGCCGCAGCCGTGGGACTCTTCCTGGGGCTGTCGCCCGAGGAGGTGGCGGCCGGCCTCTCCGAGGCCCGACTGTCACCGTGGCGGATGGAGGTGGCGACGGCGCCGAGTGGACTGGTCGTCGTCAACGACGCCTACAACGCCAACCCTGCATCCATGGCCGCCGGGCTCGAAGCCCTTGCCTCCCTCGCCGTGTCGGGCCGCAGGATCGCCGTGGTCGGGCTCATGGCCGAACTCGGCGGGTACGAGGCAACCGCACACTCGGAGGTCGCCGATCTGGCCGACGGGTTCGGAATCGACCTGCTGGCCGTGGGCACCGACCTGTATGGCGTGGCGCAGTTGGCCGGCATCGACGAGGCATCCGCCCACCTTGCTGGCCTGGCGCTGGGTGACGGAGATGCCGTGCTGGTGAAGGGCAGCCGGGTGGCCGGCCTGGAGGCGCTGGCGGCCCGGCTCCTCGAAGGCTGATCCCGCCGGCAGCGCCGCAGCCGGCCTCCCGGAGCGGCGCCTGAAGCCGGTCTGGAACCGTCTCAGTCCGGGTCGTGGGGGAGCTCCGTCGGGCGGAGCGGGGTGTTGGAGCGGTTCCAGACGGCGAGTCGTTCGGTGTCGCAGTCCGGGCAGAGGTGCACGACCCGCAGGGACTGGATGGAGAGTTGGGTTCCCCTCGACTTCTCCACGATCGACTGGAGGGCGGGTCGCACGGCGTCTGATCCACAGGTCGGACACCTGGGGGTTAGGTCCCTTTCCCATTCCAGGTCGCACGACCCGCAGGTCACGGTGATCGTCTCGTCGCCGGGCGGCCCTTCCCGTCGTCCGAGGAGGGACTCCTCCTCGCCACAGCGCGGGCAGGCGATGTTGCTCATGTCCACAACGCTAGGCGGATCGACAGCGCAGCCCGTGGGGTACCGGCTTCCCGGGGCGGGCGAGTGGGCCGGTACCCGCCCATAGGGTGGACGGGTGCCCGGCCACGGCGACGACCACTATCGGACCCTCGGGGTGTTGATGACGGCATCGGACGAGCAGGTCCGTGCCGCCTACCGGGTGCAGGCCCGTCGCCACCACCCGGACCTCTCCGACGGCCCGGCGGACCGTAGGCAGGCCGAGGCCGCGATGGCGTCGGTGAACGAGGCATGGAGGGTCCTGGGTGACCGGGGCCGCCGCTCCTCCTACGACCTGGCCCGGAGGCCGCCGGAGCCGGTGGTCCGCACGTCACCGGTCGATGAAGCGGTACACGGGCGGCGGGGAGACTCCTTCCAGGCGATTCCCGTACCGCGGGCGGTCGGGTGCCTGCTCCAGTTCGGACCGGTGGTCCTCATCGTGGGGCTGCTGGTCGGGATCCTGGTGGCCACCGCCTTCATGGGTGGAGGCCGCGAGTTGGCGCCGAGGCTGGGACCCGGATCCTGTGTCGAGCTGTCGTCGACGATCCGGGTGGTGCCGTGCACCGTGGAGACCCCGGTCATCGTGGCGCGTGGGGTTGCCGGGACTCCGTGCCCGCTGGGGTCGGTGACCCTGGTCCTGCCGACCCTGATCGAGCAGGTCTGCGTGGCTCCGCCGGGAACGCCGGCGGGCTGAACGATCGGGTGGCGGCGACGGTACCCTCCTGCGCCAGCGGACCGTTAGCTCAGTTGGCTAGAGCGCTCGCCTCACACGCGAGAGGTCACTGGTTCGAGTCCAGTACGGTCCACAAAAAGATCCCTTGACCTGCGCGTATCTGCACCGAAGGCGCTGTTGGCGCCCATCGACCCGTCAGGAAGGGGCGAAACAGATAATTCTGCTCAGGAGGGCACCTTCCGCCTGACCTCAGCAATAAGAACAGTGCCGGCTAGAACCACCACAAGCCACAATACGGCGACGTTCCAGGCATCTTGGGCAGTTGACAGGCCTTCACCGGGATGTTGAAGGTGGAAGACAGCGTGCGGCAGGGAGAAGGCCAAATAACCAACCGTGGCGATGACCGTGATGTCGCGGCGGAGGCACAGCCCTGCTATCAGTACTAGCAGTCCGGTGGCGAGGAGCCCGGAACCGGTGTCGGAAACAAGATGCTCGTTAAAGGGTGGTAGTGCCGACACCACTCTTGGAGACCAACCGGGGAAGTTCTCGTACCAGTTCGCTGGAGAGAACACGGCCCAGCACCCTGACAGGATGTTCGGCACAGCGAGGCCGATCAGGATCAACCGTTTCCAGTTCCGTGACACGTCTCTCTCCTCCTGTTGGTCCTCAATTGGTAGCACTGCGTTGACACCACAGTCTCGCGAAAGGCCCTCCAACCCGGCTGTGGGTATCTACACCCAGGGCGCCAGAGACGCCCGCCCACCCCCTCAGGGGAGGGGTGACAGACTGAGGCCGTGAGGAAGCACACGGTTGCTTTGATGTTCTTACTGGTCGTCTCGGGGTGTGGTGGGAGTTCAGAGACTGCGACACCAGAAACGACTGTTGTTCCTGCAGAAACTCAGGCGCCGACCACATCTGGTGCGAGTTCAGGGACTGCGACACCAGAAACGACTGTTGTTCCTGCAGAAACTCAGGCGCCGACCACATCTGGTGCGACGAACGACCTGCGAGGTCTAGTCACTCACCTAGATGTCGAGTGTCTTGACCGGGTTCTCGGCGTGTCTCGTACTGACGAGATCGTCTATGGCGGCAACCAGCCCACAGCCGCTGAGGTAACAGCCGTCTCAGGTTGCCCGGCCGGCGAGTCTCACACTGAACCGGAGTTCGGTAGCGATCACGAGGCCGGGCACGACAGTGACGCCAGTTGGTTCGATTCCGAGCCTCCGGAGGACCCCGTGTCTCCTGGAGACACGGTCGAGTTTCATGGCACCCCATGGACGCCTTCTCCAGATGATGCCAGGTGCCTATACGCAGCAATCGGAGAGAAAGCGTTCCGGGCTATCTACCAGGGGGAACGGATCCCTTCGCCTTCAGAAGTAGAGGGCGCTCAACAGTGTTTACACGGGGGCCTGACACTGGACGCTGTTGTCCATCCCCTGAGCGAGGCCGAATGTCCGCCTCTCGATCATCTGGAAATGCACCGTCGGGATTACGCCCCGCGTTGGGACCAGTTGGCGTGTCATGTCGGCAACCTGAGTCGTCTTGAGATTCCACCATTCCGGACAAGTGGCCGATTCCACCCTGTCCTTATCGTCAAGGCACCAGCCAATACCTGTAGTGGCGCCCTCTGCCAGTCCTTTGCTGGCGTCAACCCCGACATTTGGCGGGGAGACATTGATTCGCTCCTCCACTCAATGGAAGCGCGCACTTGGGAGGAGTACGGGCAAAGCGAGTACGACGGCAGGGACCGGGACCTCGTTACGGCTATGCGGTTTACTGACGAAGAGTTCCCGTCTGCAAACGCCTCCATGATTCCGATGGCCGACTTCCCTCCATACATCGATGAATTGCACCGGCTCATCGAATACCCACAATCCGATTATTGGCACGATCGGGCTTTACGCGTCTATGCCATCCACATCATCCAGCGGAAACTGAGTGGATACATCACCTGGTTGGTAAATTTCTGGCCACCCGGTCAACTTGAGACTCCGACATCGAATCCAGAGGAGTTTCGAAGTTGGATAGATGAGGTCTTTGTTACCCAGAAGATCCACGAGGCGAAGGTCGCAGAGTTGCTTGAGGTGGAACTCTTCACACCTTGGCCTATTGAGATCGAACGATTCGTGTTGGCACAGCGGTGGGCCGAGACCTCATCTGACCAAGACCTCTTGGGGGCCGCTCAGTATCTGCTCGATACCGTCAGCAATGGGGTTCGCCCATACTTCGACGGGCGAATCGTCCCGCACTCCTATGTCCATCATGAGCGCGACTCACAGATCTGGCGGGAACTCTCCTACGCGGATTTCGAAGAGGTCACGTTCAATCTGTTCCCAGAATGCAACCAACAAGAAACGGACGAATACCTCCAAGGACAGTTGTCATTGATCGACGAGATCGTCAATCGTGACCAACTGACCTGGAGTATCGGTGAGATGGAACTTGGTCATCATCGATTTACTGGACTATGCGGTACGAATCTTGCAGATCAGGCAGACGAGATTCATGGGGCGATGTTAGACAAGATCTTTGAACAGTCGGTTGCCCCTGTTGGGATCTCGGTGCTTGGCAACCTCTATTCCGTCGACCATCGAGATGTTCTTGAAGAACGTCTCTTTTTTAGAGAGTGATCAGATTCGTACTCTCGGCCTCACCTGTACGTATCTACACCGAGGGGCTCGTTCCTCACCCACCCCCCCCACACGCGAGGGGTCACTGGTTCGAGTCCAGTAAGGTCCACCACAGAATCAGGGCCTAAGTGGGCGGTTCCGGTCGTACGATTGCGGAACTGCGCCGGTCAAGGCTCGGTTCTACAAGCAAGCAACGAAATTCTACAAACAAGCAACGAAAGTGAAATCATGCCTACTGGCACCGTAAAATTTTTCAATTCCGAGAAGGGCTTCGGATTCATCTCCGTTGAGGGAGGCGAGGACGTGTTCGTCCACTACTCCAACATCGCGGGCGATGGCTACCGCAGCCTGGACGAAGGCCAGAACGTCGAGTTCGACGTCGGCCCCGGCAAGAAGGGCCCGGAAGCCCTCAACGTCCGCGCTGTCTGAACCCCCAGCGACGGGCCACCGTCGCTGGTCCATGGACAGCCCTTGGTGGATGGCTCGTCTCTGGTCTCCCGCACCAATCTGCGGCCTCTGAGGAGTGCTGACTGACTACCTGCGAAGAGGGTTCCCGGCTAGAGCGCTCTCCTCACACGCGAGAGTTCACTGGTTCGAGTCCAGTACGGTCCACCATGGATGACCAGCCGAAAGGCTGGTCATCCTCGCGTTCAGGGCCATAGCTGGGTCGCCCAGGCACCGGGGGCTACCGTCCGGCCGTGGACCATGTGCTGTCGAATCGGGCCTGGTGGGACGGCGATGCGCCCAACTGGGTGGAGCCGGGTCGACGAAGCTGGGCCGCTGAGCATCCCCACTGGGGTGTCTACGGCGTTCCCGAGTCCGACTTGGGCCTACTCGGAGCGTTCGATGGAGGCGACGCGCTGGAGCTGGGCTGCGGAACGGCCTACGTCTCGGCGTGGCTTGCCCGTCGGGGTGGACGTCCAGTGGGGATCGACAACTCGACGCTTCAGTTGGCGACAGCGGCAGGATTCCAGGACGAGTTCGACCTGAGCTTCCCGTTGGTCCACGGCGACGCTGAACGGTTGCCGTTCGACGACGAGAGCTTCGACTTCGCAATCTCGGAGTACGGCGCAGCCATCTGGTGTGATCCCCACCGATGGCTTCCGGAGGCGGCACGGGTGCTGCGGGCTGGTGGCCGACTGGTGATCCTGGGGAACTCGGACCTCATGATGCTCTGCGTCCCCGAGGACGACTCCAGCCCGGCGGGTGACCGGTTGTTGCGTCCCCAGTTCGGCATGAACCGCTTCGAGTGGCCCGGTGATCCGGCAGTCGAGTTCCACATCCCACACGGCGAGATGATTCGGCTACTGCGGTCGTGTGGGTTCGAGATCGAGGACCTCATCGAGATCCAGCCACCTGCCGACGCGGCGGAGAACCGGTTCCCGTACGTGGACCTGGACTGGGCGAGGCAGTGGCCGGCCGAGGAGGCGTGGATCGTCCGCAGGAGATAGCCGGCAGCGTTATCCCCGTACCCCGTTCGTGGGCCGGGGCATGGCAACTACCTGCCAGGAGATCAGACCACGTAGTGCTCGTCGGGGTGCTCCGAGATGTAGCGGTCGCGCCTGTCGACCAGAACGGTCACGACCCTGGATCCCGCGCCCATCGTCCGCGCCATCTCGATCGCTGCGTGCACGTTGGCCCCAGAGGACATACCGCAGTACAGGCCCTCTTCGCGGCAGAGCCGGTCGGCCATTTCCCTGGCGTCGGCGTCCTGCACGGTGACCTCCGCATCCATGACCCCGCCCTCGAGCAGGTCCTCCATCAGGAACCGCATGTCGGGTACGCCGAGTCGGTCCAGTACCCGGTGGATGGCCCGGGTGCGCACCCATTCGAGTCGTGGATCATCGACTGGAACCACGCCATGCACCTTCATTCCCGGGTTCCCGACACCCAGGGCCTGGGCGACGCCCAGCAGGGTTCCTCCCGTACCGACCGAGGCCACCCACCCGTCGATCGGACCGTCCACCTGCTGGAGGATCTCGCGACCCGTGTGCTCCCTGTGGGCCCTGGTGTTGTCCACGTTGCAGAGCTGGTTGGCCCACCAGACGGAGGGGTCGCCCAGTTGCAGGTCGTGGCACTGCTTCATCCGAATGGCCACGAAGGCCGCAGCCCGTTCCACACCATTCAGATGTCCGGCCCCCTCCATGTGGTCGTCCAGATCGATGGGCGTCACCTCGCAGCCGTACTGCAGGGCTAGACGAATGCGATCCGTGGGGTCGTAGGAACCCGACAACTGGGCTGGCAGGAACAGGCTCACGTCGTAGCCCTTCACCGCGCCGACGAAGGCGAGTGCCGGTCCCGTATTGCCGGTCGACTGGTCGAGGATGGTCCCACCGGGCTGAAGGTCACCTCGTCGTTCCGCCCCCTCGATCATGCAGAGGGCCATCCGGTCCTTGATGCTCCCGCCCGGATTCATGAACTCGCACTTCACGAAGATGTCCGCATCGAGCGAGTCGGTCACGCGGTTGAGCTTCAGCAGTGGGGTGTCGCCTATGGCGTCCAGAATGGTGGCGGAGGCGGTCACCTACCCATCGTATGGCTGCCCTCGGTGGCGATCTGTCGTGTCCCGGCAGAGCGGGTGCGCACTACGAGACAGTCGTCGAACCCCCAAGGATCGCATCTTCGATTGAGTGTTCATGCACGGACCGGGAGAGACTCGCGAGGAGCCCGATTCGTGAAAGGACGCCTAGTGCGCCGTAGCCAAGTGATCCGTTCAGTCCTGTTGGCCTCCGCCATGCTGGCGTCGGGCTGCTCTTCGTCGACCGAACGGGCGGTGGTTCCGACCACCGCTGCCGTGGCCGCGGCGACGACCACCGCTTCGCCGGCGACGGCACCCCCTACGACCGTCGCGCCGACCACGACGGCTGCGCCGACCACGACGGTGCCACCCACGACGGTCGCGCCAACTACGACGGTGCCACCCACGACGGCACCACCCACGACCGCCGTCCCGACGACGACCACCGCCGATGTACCCGGCACGTTGCTGTCCAGCCAGCCGGTGGACATCGGTGACCTGGGC
>DUAC01000112.1 GCA_012961035.1 Acidimicrobiia bacterium | reverse complement strand
TCCATGGCGTCGTAGTCCCAACCCATAGCCACACCGGTGTCAGCCGGGATGTAGGCGAATGGCAGGTACGCGTTGTCCACTGCGATCGTGACGACGCGGCCGCCGAGGTCCGGAAGGACCACGGCACGCTCGCCGGGCTCCGTCGGGACGGCGATCGACTTGTTGACGATCTTGGCCTTGAAGTCCTCGAGGTCGCCGACGATGTCGTCGATGAACCCACCGGTTGTGGCGTAACCGACACCGTCTACTGACAGGTCGAATGACTGGCCACCGGCCTGGAAAGTGCCCTCGCCCACGGCCCTGATGGTGTTGAACACCGCTACTTGGACCTGCTTGAGCATCGAGGTGAGGATGTATTCACGAACAGCCTCGTCGGCGGTCGTGTACTGGTCCTGGTCGACACCGATTGCCCAGACCTTCGAGCCCGAGTCCTCGGAGAACGACTTGGCGGCCTCGAAGAGACCGGCCCCCGAACCACCAGCGGCGTGGTACACGATGTCGGCACCCTTGTCGAACATGGATAGGGCGATCTCACGGCCCCGGTCGGGCGCGTTGAAGCCGGAGAAGTCCGGCGGCGCGCTGATGTACTCGACGATGACCACCGCGTCGGGATTCGTCGCGGCGACGCCGGCGACGAAGCCGGCCTCGAACTTGCCGATCAGGCCGATGTCGACGCCACCGATGAAGCCGATGGTGTCCACAGCGGTCTTGAGCCCAGCGGCTACGCCTACGAGGAATGAACCCTCGTGCTCGGCAAAGCCCATGGAGGCCACATTGGGTGCCTCAACCCAACCGTCGATGATGCCAAAGCTGGTATCCGGGTACTCGGCGGCCACCTCGGTCATCGTGTCGGCGAACAGGAAGCCAACGCCGATTACGAGGTCGTTGACGTCAGCCGACAGGCGCAACAACTCCGCCCGGTTGGAGCCGTCGCTGTTGGGGGAAGCATCAGAAATGATTGCACCCAACTCGTTCTGGGCTCGTTCGAGACCAACGTACGCGGAGTCGTTGAAGCCCCCGTCGCCACGTCCGCCGATGTCGAACACCAGGCCGACCGATACCGGCTCAGCCGGGGGCTCGGGAGCCTCCGTAACCGCCGGTGCCGCCGTGGCTGTGGGTGCCGCCGTGGCTGTGGGTGCCGCGGTGGTGGCAGCTGGTGCCGCCGCTTCGTCGTCAGTCCCGCACGCCGAGACAACCAGGGCAAACCCCAGCATCACGGCGAGCAGGCGGGTGAATCGCTTGCTCATGAACCCCTCCGGTCCGTAGTCGCATCGTTGCGTCCGCGTAGCAACTTAAGGCTGCCCGCGGGACCGCCGACCGTAGCGCGCCTTGTGACCGAAAGCACAGAAAGGTGGTGGGCGGTGGTATGTCCGGGCGGAGCAGAGCGTGCGGAGGGCCGTTCCCTCAGGCGGCGGCTCGCCCGGTGGCGGTGACCGTCGTGGTGATCCCGCCGCCACGCACCTGCTGGGTGAGGCGGACCGTGACGGGCACTTCGACGGCATCTGCCAGGTGCCCGGCGATAAGCGGGGCCAGGTGTTCGGCGAAGATTCCCCGGCCGTCGAAGGTGCGGAGGTAGAGCTTCAGCGACCTGGTCTCGATGCAGCTGGTGGCTGGTACGTACTCGATGTCTATCGAGTAGAAGTCCGGCTGGCTGGTGACAGGGCAGACGGCGGTCAACTCCGAGGAGTGGAAGTGGACCAGGTCGACGTGGCCGTCCACCTCGAAGGTGTCGATCTGGTCGCTCGGGGTCGCACCGGGTCGGTCATGGCTGGTCTCCTGGATGGTCGCCAGTTACGGGACCGGAGGGTGGCTCAGCTGTTGCGGCCCAGATTGGGCTTGCGGCCGTGGTTGGCCTTCTTGCGACGGGCCGAGGCCTTCTGCCTGCTGGTGCGCTTTGACATGCCCATGAGGGTAACGGTCCCGGCTGGGTATCCATCGGGGAACCGGCGGCCGCCGGTCACAGCACCGTGGACGCCTGCACCCCCGCTCCTAGCCTTGTGCGTCGGTCCGGACGTCGTGTGCGGCCCGATCATGCGCGGTCGACGGGAGCAGTCAGTGGAGCGTTTCGGATTTGTGGGCCTTCCCAACGCGGGCAAGTCCTCCCTGTACAACGCCCTGGCTGGCGGAGGAGCCCTCGCTGCGCCCTACGCCTTCGCCACCACCGAGCCGAACATCGGCGTCGCCAGGGTTCCGGACGACCGGCTGGGTCGCCTGGCCGAGATGAGCGCTTCCAGGAAGGTCGTTCCGACCAGCGTCGAGTTCCTGGACATCGGAGGACTGGTCGAGGGGGCATCCCAGGGCGAGGGCCTGGGCAACAAGTTCCTGGCCGGGATCCGCGAGGTGGACGCCATCGTGTTCGTGCTCAGGGCGTTTCGCGACAGCGACGTTCCGGGGCCCACCGATCCCCTGGAGCACCTGCGTGTCGTAGAGGTGGAGTTGGCCCTGGCCGATCTGGAGACCTGCGAGAAGCAGGTGGACAAGCTCCGACGGACCGCCAAGGGCGATCCCTCGCTGAGGCCTGCCGTGGCGGCCCTGGACCGGGCTGCGGGGCTGTTGGGCGCGGGAACCCCCCTCTACCGCGGTGACCTGACCCCTGACGAGCGGGCCGACCTGCAGCCTTTCTTCCTGCTGACCGACAAGCCCGTGCTGGCCGTGGTGAACCTGGACGAGGAACAGGTCGAGGATCCAGATCCGGTTCTGGCGCCGGTGGTGGCCGAACTGGCCGGCGCCGAGGTGATCGGCATGTGCGTCCAGCTGGAGGCCGAGGCGGCCCTGTTGTCCGATGTGGAGCGGACGGAGATGCTCGAGGGCCTGGGTCTCGGCGAGGGAGCATGGCCTCGATTCGTACGGGCCGCCTACCACCTGCTCGGCCTGCGTACGTACTTCACGACCGGAGAGAAGGAGAGCCGGGCATGGACGTTCCGAGCCGGCTCGTCGGCTCCGGAGTGCGCCGGCAGGATCCACACCGACTTCCAGCGGGGCTTCATCCGGGCCGAGACCATCGGCTGGGATGTCCTGCTGGAGCAGGGGTCCTGGGCAAGGGCCCGCGAGTCCGGGCTGGTCCGGAGCGAGGGCAAGGACTACAGACCGGTCGACGGCGACGTCATGGAGTTCCGGTTCAACGTCTGAGCCCTACGATCACCGCATGCCGTGGTTGGTCCGTGGGGATCGGGTGCTGGCCAGCCTCGAGGTGGCCGAGACACCATCGGCGCGTGCACGCGGCCTCCTGGGGCGAGAAGGTGTCGATGGCGCCATCCTCCTGCGGCCCGCCAGGTCCGTCCACACGGTCGGCATGCGGTTCGCCATCGATGTCGCCCACCTGGACGACTCGTTGCGGGTCCTCCGGGTGACGCGGATGGCCCGCCACCGGATCGGCCTGCCGGTGCGCGGCGCACGTGCCGTGCTGGAGGCCGACGCCGGCTGTTTCCGACGATGGGGCCTGAGCGTGGGCGACGAGCTGGAGGTCAGGTCGTGAGCGAGACCGACGGCGCACCGGGTCGCCTCGTGCTGGTCGCCACGCCGATCGGGAACCTGGGGGACCTCTCGCCCCGGGCCGTCGAGACGTTGGCTGCGGCCGATCTTGTGGCATGTGAGGACACCCGCCGTACCGGCAGGCTCCTACAGCACGCCGGGATCGTCGGAGCCAGGCTGCTGCGCCTCGACATGCACACGGAGGAGCGGTCGGCCCGGACGGTG
>DUAC01000111.1:1941-22561 GCA_012961035.1 Acidimicrobiia bacterium | reverse complement strand
CGCTGCGCTACGCGCCGACATCAGGCGCCTCGGGCACCAGTTGGGCAACACGCTCGTGCGCCAGCACGGCGAGGAACTCCTCGAAGCCGTGGAACGAACCCGGACCCTGACGCGCCACCTCCGGGAACCGGGCTCCAACCGGGACGTCACAGCGGAGCTCCACGACCTCTTCGACGACACGGATGTCTCCCACGCCATCCTCCTGATCCGGGCGTTCACCGTCTACTTCCACCTCGCCAACGTCGCCGAGCAGGTCCACCGCATCGAGGACCTCAACAGCGGCTCACCGAACTCCGCCAACCAGTTCGACGAGACGGTCCAGTCCCTCGTGGACTCGGGCACCTCCCCAGCTGACATCGCCGAACTGGTCGGTCGGGCCGAACTCCGGCCGGTGTTCACGGCGCATCCCACGGAGGCTTCCAGAAGGGCCATCCTGGACAAGCTGGCCCAGGTCAGCGGCCTCATAGAGGATCGCCTGGACAGCCGTCGCACCGAGGCCGAACTGCGCCGCATCGACCGGCGCGTCGAGGAGATCATCGAAGCCATCTGGCAGACCGACGAACTCCGCCACGTCCGACCGGAACCACTCGACGAGGCCCGTTCGGTCCTCTACTACCTCGGCCAGACGGTCCGCGACGCCGTCCCGGAACTCCTGGACGAGATGCAGGCGGCCCTGCGCTCCATCGGACAGCGGCTCCCCGACGACCGCGTCCCGATCCGCTTCGGAACCTGGGTGGGTGGCGACCGCGACGGCAACCCCAACGTCTCCCCCGAGACAACCGACCAGGTGCTCGGGCTGCAACGCCGGCACGCCCTGGAGATCCTCGTGGCCGAGGTCATCGCCCTTGGCCACGAGCTGAGCGTCAGCACCCGGGTCCACGACGTGTCAGACGAACTGCGGGAGGCGGTCGAAGCGGACCGCAGGGCCCTCAAGGACATCGCGCACCGCGTCGACTGGTCGGAGCCCTACCGGATCCGCTGCGAGGCGATCCGGAGGCGTCTCATAGCCACCTCCGACGGCGACACCAGCCGTAGCGGCTACCGCTCACCCGCCGACCTGGACGCCGACCTGGTGGTGATCCAGAAGTCGCTGCGCGACAACGACGGGGGCCTCCTGGCGGATGGCATCGTCTCGCGGGTCCGCCGGATCCTGCAGATGATCGGCTTCCACATTGCGACCATGGACGTCCGGGAGCATTCCGACCGCCACCACGACGCCCTGACGACGCTGTTCGCGGCCAACGACTTCGACTACGCAGGCACGTCCGCCGAGGAGCGGGCCACGTTGCTGGCCGCCGAGCTGGAGAGCAGACGACCCCTCGCATCTCCCGGCACCTCCGACGAGGCCGGTGCCCTCGCGCTCTTCCGCATGCTCCGGACGATCATGGACCGCTACGGCGACGAGGTCATCGAGAGCTACGTGATCTCGATGACGCAGGGCGTCCAGGACATCCTGGCCCCGGTCGTGCTGGCCCGCGAGGTGGGCCTCATCGACCTGGCGCATGACACGGCCCGGATCGGTTTTGTTCCGCTGTTCGAGACGATCGGCGACCTGCGCTCCATCGGCCCGACCCTCAGGGCACTCTTCGCCCTCGAGCCCTACAGGCGGATCGTGGAACTGCGGGGCGGCACCCAGGAGGTCATGGTCGGCTACTCGGACTCCAACAAGGACGGCGGTATCACCACGTCGCAGTGGGAGATCCACAAGGCCCTGAGGGCGATCCGGGAGATCTCCGACGAGACCGGCATCCCCATACGGGTCTTCCACGGGCGGGGCGGCACCATCGGCAGGGGTGGAGGTCCCACCCACGCCTCGATCCTCAGCCAGCCCAACGGCGTGCTGGACGGCGAGGTGAAGTTCACGGAACAGGGCGAGGTGATCGCCGACAAGTACGGACACCCCGACATCGCCCGCAGGAACCTGGACCTGGCGTTCACCGCCCTCCTCGAGGCATCCCTGGCGCACCGGACACCCAGGCACGACGAGGAGACCATCACACGGTGGTACTCGATCATGGGCGACATGGCCGACGACGCCTACGCGGCCTACCGGCGCTTCGTGGAGACGCCCGGGCTGGTCGACTACTTCACCACCTCGACGCCGGTGGAGGAGCTGGGCGAGATGAACATCGGCTCACGCCCGGCGCGACGACGCGGTGCGACGACCGGCATCTCCGACCTACGGGCCATCCCGTGGGTGTTCGGATGGACGCAGTCCCGCCAGATCATCCCCGGCTGGTACGGGGCCGGCAGCGGCATCGCCGCCTGCAGGGCAGCAGGCCACGGCGACGAGCTGAGGCTCATGTACCGGGACTGGCAGTTCTTCAGGACGTTCGTGTCGAACGTGGAGATGACCCTCACCAAGACCGACCTGTCCATTGCCCGCCACTACGTGGAACGCCTCGTGGACCCGTCGCTGCACCATCTCTTCGACGCCGTCGAGGACGAGTACAACCGGACCGAGGCCGAGATCCGCGCCATCACCGGAACCGACCTCCTGGCCGAGAAGCCCACGCTGCGCCGGACGCTGGCCGTGCGCGATGCCTACCTGGACCCGCTGAACGTGCTCCAGGTGGAGATGCTCCACCGGTCGCGCAGCGGGCTCCCGGACGAGGAACTACAGCGGGGACTCCTGCTCACCATCAACGGGATCGCCGCCGGGATGCGCAACACCGGCTGATCCGGCAACCTCCGGTCAGTCGGCCAGGACCTGGGCCAGGCTCCGGAGGGAGTCCAACGAGTGCCCCTCCACGAACCGGTCGACGTGTGGCAACGCCGCTGCCATGCCACGGGCGATCGGCGCATAGCCGGGCGACGCCTTCAGCGGATTCACCCAGACGACCTGATGGGCGACCCGGTGCAGGCGGCCCATCTGCTCCTCCATGACGGACGGCTCGCCCCTGTCCCAGCCGTCCGAGAGGATCACGACCGTGGCCCCACGGGCCATCCCCGGGACTCCCCAGTTGTCGTTGAACGACCGCAGACCGTCACCCAGCCGGGTTCCCCCCGACCAGTCGGTGACGGCCACGGCGGCCCGGGCCAGGGCGGCATCCGGGTCACGGGTGGAAAGCTCGCGGGTGAGGCGGGTCAGGCGGGTTCCCAGGGCGAAGGCCTCCACGTCGCGACGTCCGACCATCGCGGCGTGCAGGAAGCGGATGAGAGCCCGGGCGTAGGGCTCCATGGAACCGCTCACGTCCAACAGCAGGACCAGCCGACGGGGGCGCACCCCCGGTTCGGAGAAGGCCCGGTGGATCGGCTCACCGCCGGTCCTGAGCGCAGCCCGGACGGTCCGGCGGAGGTCGGGTCGGCCACGATGGACCGCCGGGCGGAGGCGCCTGCACCTGCGGGTGGCACCGAAGAGCCGCAGCCCGCGCATCAGGTCATGGAGTTCGGCCAACTCCTCCTCCGTGCAGTCTGCGAAGTCCCGGGATGCCAGCACCTCGGTACGCGACCACCTGACGCTGATGTGGTCGCCGTCGGCGTCCGAAGCGCCATCGTCGACGGGTGGCACGTCGGCATCCTCGGGGACGTCCAGGAGGAGCGTGATGGTGGGCTGCTCGGCAGCTGTCACTGAGCCGGAGGCTGCGCCCATCCAATGGTGCTCGAAGGCCTCGTCATAGGTGGCCACGTCCTCCGGGCGCCACACCAGGGTCGCACGACCCGCCCAGTAGACGCCCGAGCGGGTGCCGGTTCCGACCTCCGCCAGGGCCCGCCCGAAGTCCAGGGTGCTACCCAGCGGAACAGCGATTCCCGACCGTCGCAGGACGTCCACGAAGCCGACGAGGTGACGGTCCAGGGTCTGCCCGCCGGCGGCCGACACGGGTCAGGCTCCGCGGAGCAGGCCGACCAGGTCTCCGAAGCCGCGGGACCGGAGGCGGTCCTGATCCTCGCGGTACTTCAGCAGGGCGCCGATCGTCATCTCGAAGGCCGCAGCGTCGAGGTCGTCCACGCCGACCAGGACGAGGGCCTCCGCCCAGTCCAGGGTCTCGGCGACACCCGGTGGCTTGTAGAGGCCCATGTCCCTCAGCTCGGCCGCCACGACGGCGACATCGCGGGCCAGTGCGGCGGGTACGTGTGGCGCCCGGACCCTCAGGATCTCCACCTCACGTTCCACATCCGGGTGCTGGACCCAGTGGTAGAGGCAGCGGCGCTTCAGGGCATCGTGCACGTCGCGGGTGCGGTTCGAGGTGATGACCACGATCGGCGGAACCTCGGCCCGGAAAGTGCCCAGCTCCGGCACCGTGATGGCGTAGTCGGAGAGGATCTCCAGCAGGAAGGCCTCGAACTCGTCGTCGGCCCGATCCACCTCGTCGATGAGCAGCACCGGCGGCAGGCCATCCACGCTGGAGAGCGAGCGGAGCAACGGACGCCTGACGAGGAACCGCTCGGCGTAGAGCTCGTCGGTGATCTCGGATACCTCCGTACCGGAAGCCACGCCCGCTGCCTCGACGGCCCGCAGGTGCAGCAGCTGGCGGGAGTAGTCCCACTCGTAGACAGCCTGGGATGCGTCCAGGCCCTCATAGCACTGGAGGCGGATCAACTCGCCGCCCGACCAGGTTGCCAGGGCCTTGGCTACCTCCGTCTTGCCCACGCCGGCCTCGCCCTCGAGGAGCAGCGGTCGGCGGAGGCGCAACGCCAGGAAGACCGCCGTGGCAAGCCCCTCATCGGCCAGGTAGTCCTGGGCTGCGAGCGCCGAGACCACGCCGTCCACCGAGTCCACGCCGCGGATGTCGGTGGGGCCGGCCATGCCATCAGGCTACGGCGTGTCCCTCCCGGGCGTATGACCCGACCCGGGGGTTCGGATCAGCGACCCGCTTCCTCCAGGCCCCGCCGGGTCAGGACCCGGGCGAGGTGGCAGCGGTAGTCAACTCCTGCGTTCAGGTCGCCGGGTGGCTCCAGGCCGTCCGCAGCCGAAGCCGCCGCATCGGCAGCCGAGGCACCCGAGGCGATCGCCGCCTCCACGCCACCGGCCCGCACGGGACGCGAATCCATATTCACCAGGCCCACGCCGCAGCGGTCGCCGTCGACCATCACGGCGGCACCCACGATGGCCCAGTCCTGGGCCCTCCGGTTGAACTTCTGGAACGACCATGTGGCCTCCGGTGCCTTCGGTATCCGCACCTCGGTGAGGAGCTCGTCCTCGCCGATGGTGGTCTCCAGGAAACCGGTGAAGAAGTCGTCCACGGGCACCTCACGGGAGCCGGACGGCCCCTGGATGACCATCGACCCGCCGAGGGCGATGATGGCGGCAGGCAGGTCCGATGCCGGATCCCCATGGGCCAGTGCTCCACCGAGGGTTCCACGGTGGCGGACCTGGGGGTCGCCGACCTTCGAGGTGGCTGCGGCCAGCAGACCGACATGGCTGCGGACCAGGTCGCTGGTCTCCACATCGCGGTGCCTGGTGAGGGCGCCGATGGCCAGCACGTCACCGTCCTCGCGCACATAGGAGAGGTCGGTCAGTCGACCGATGTCGACCACGACCGCAGGGGTCGCCAGCCGGTACTTCATGAGCGGCAGCAGGGAGTGCCCACCTGCCAGGAGCTTGGCCTCGTCGCCGTGCTCGGCGAGGAGGGAGAGGGCGTGCTCGGCCGAGGTGGCCAACTCGTACTCGAATGCGACCGGGATCATCGGGCACCCCCCGCCGCCTGCAGGACCGCCGCCACGATGTTGTGGTATCCGGTGCAGCGGCAGAGGTTTCCCTCCAGCCCCTCGCGCACCTCGGCCTCGGTCGGGTCGGGAACCTCGTCAAGGAGCGAGACCGCCGCCATGACCATCCCCGGCGTGCAGTAGCCGCACTGGAGGGCGTGGCACTCGTGGAAGGCCTGCTGCATCGGGTGGAGGGTCTCGCCGTCGGCCAGCCCCTCGATCGTGGTGACATCCTGACCGTCTGCCTGGACGGCCAGCATCGTGCAGGACTTCACGGCCTCGCCGTTCACATGGATGGTGCAGGCGCCGCATGACGACGAATCACAACCAATGTTCGTGCCTGTCAGGCCGGCGTCTTCGCGGATGAAGTGCACGAGCAGAGTGCGCGGCTCCACGTCATGCGAGACGTCAGCCCCGTTGATGGTCATCGAAACATGCATCGTTTCCCTTCCCGGAACCGGTGACACCCGACGTTCACCACGTCGGTGCCGAGGCCGTGGACACTAGTGCCGCCCCCGGATGGGGCTGCTACTCACGGAGCTATCTTTCCGAGGGAGCGACCGGCAGCCATGCCGGTCACCACGACCATGGTGACCAGCGCCACGATCCCCGGCCATGTCGTCGACCATGCGAGGGGCCCGAGGAAGCCCTGGCGTGCGAACTGCAGCACGTTCGTCAACGGATTCACCCCTGCGACGACCCTCAACCAGCCCTCCATGAAGTGGAGCGGCACCTGGCCGGTGGACATGAACATCGAGCTGAACCCCACGACCTGGACCAGCATCATCGAGCGCACGGTCCTCATCCGGTAGGCGAAGGTGAGGCCCAGCAGGCAGAAGACGACGGCCATTCCCACGGTCGCGGCGTAGAGGCAGACCAGGCCCAGCGGGCCACCCCGGAGCGAGAGGCCGCCCATCCACGAGACCAGGAGGACAGCCGTGGTCGGGATGAACGAACGGAGGCCGGAATAGGCGGCCGTACCCAGGAGGATGGGAAGCCGGCTTCCCGGAGAGAGCAGCAGTCGGTCGAAGAACCCGTTCTCGATGTCGTCGGCCGCCGAGGCGGCGCCACCGATCCCGGCGAAGACCGAACCCTGGAGGGCCGCGTAGGGCGCCATCCAGTCGTACACGTTCGAGGCGCCGTAGCCCTCCAGGCGGGTCAGGGAACTGAAGGCGCCCGTGAAGCTGACGATGAAGAAGAGGGGCATGACCAGCGTCGGAATCACCAGGGCGGGACGGGCCACCATCCTCGCCATCCCCCTCCGTGTGAGCGCCACCACCACGGCCGCGCCGTGGCCCAGGCCACCAGGTCCCCCGGCGACCCGACGGGAGGCCACCACTGCGGTCATGGGCGACCCAGCTTCCGGTGCAACGCCAGAATCGCCAGCGACACGGTCACCAGGGTGACGGCTGCGGGAACCGCCATGGCCTGGATGGCATCGCCCGTCGACCACCCGGCGATCACCAGTCGACGGGTCGGATCGATGACCCAGGTGATCGGGTTGTTCTCCGCCACCACCCGGAACCAGCCCGACATGAGAGCCGTCGGGAAGAACGCCGAGCTCATGAAGATTCCGACGAATACCAGCGGGAAGGTGGCGGCCACAGCCTCCTGGGATCCCGTCCTGATCGCCAGCACCTGGCCCACCCCGCCGATGGCCAGGACCAGGAGAGCTGCCACGGCCATGATGACCAGCACGGCTGCCGGACCCCCTTTCACCTCTGCTCCGAAGGCCAGGAAAACCGCCACCAGGATCGCCGCCTTGATGGCGGCGACCAGCGAGGCGCCGGCAAGGCGGCCCAGCAGGATCGGGAACCTGGCCACCGGGGAGGCGATCAGGCGATCGAAGAAGCCGTTCTCGATGTCCAGGGCCAGCTCGGTACCGGCGGCCGTGGCGCCGAACGAGACGGCCTGGACGATGCATGCGGGGAGGATGAAATCGAGGAACGAATCCACCTCGGGAAAGCCGGGCATGGCCAGGGCCCGCGAGAACTGCCTCGAGTAGACGGCGGCCAGCAGGAGCGGGAAGACGAGACCCGGCAGGACGTTCAACAGCTGCCGACGTTCGGTCAGCACCGAGCGTCGTGCCAGCTCGATGGTCTGGCGCACCGCCAGGGCCAGACCCGGTCCGGCCATCACCCCGGCAGCCCTCACGATCCGTCCCCGGCACCCTCCAGGCGGCGGCCGGTCGCCTCGGCGAACACGTCGTCGAGGCTCGGAGCATCCAACTCCAGGTGCTCCACCACGACCCCCGCCCCGTCGAGGGCCCTGACGGCGTCGGCGACCCTGGCGGCGCCACCTTCCAGTCCTATGGAGACCCGACCCTCCCTCGCCGGCCGGTCCGGGCCGAAGGCCCCGAGGGCGACCCGGGCGGCCTCCACGGATCCCGGCTGGACGTCGATCCGTAGCGTGGGTGAACCGATCGACGCCTTGAGCGCCTCGGGGGTTCCCTCCCGCACCAGCTTCCCGGCGTCGATGATGGCGATCCGGTCAGCCAGCTGGTCGGCCTCCTCGAGGTACTGCGTCGTGAGGAACACGGTGGTCCCGTTCTCCGTGTTGAGCCGCCGCACCTCCTCCCAGAGTGCCTGTCGGCTCGTCGGATCCAGGCCGGTTGTGGGCTCGTCCAGGAACAGGATCTCCGGCTCGTGCACCAGTGCCATGGCCAGGTCCAGACGCCGTCGCATCCCCCCGGAGTAGGTGCCGACCCGACGCCCGGCAGCAGCGGTCAGGCCGACCCGCTCGAGCAGTTCTGCGCCCCGGATCCGGGCCACCGCCCTCGGGATCCCGTGCAGCACCGACTGCAGGCGGATCAGCTCATTGCCGGTCATGAGCGGGTCTATGGCTGCATCCTGGAGCGCCACGCCGATGGTCCTGCGAACGGCCCCCGAACCGGAGACCACGTCGTGTCCGCCGACCGTGGCCGTTCCGGCGGTGGGTCGCAGCAGGGTCGTGAACATCCTCACGACCGTCGACTTACCGGCCCCGTTCGGGCCGAGGAAGCCGAACACCTCGCCGGGAGCCACCGAGAGGTCGATCCCGTCGACAGCCCTCACGTCTCCGAAGGTGCGGACCAGTCCCTCGGCCTCGACCGC
This sequence comes from Acidimicrobiia bacterium, assembly GCA_012961035.1. Lineage (GTDB taxonomy): Bacteria > Actinomycetota > Acidimicrobiia > Acidimicrobiales > MedAcidi-G1 > UBA9410. The sequence continues at coordinate 13,823 of DUAC01000111.1, read as the reverse complement.
CGGCCTCACCGCCATGGGCTCACGCGCCCTGGATGGCCGCCCAGACCTTCCGTGGGGTGAGGGGCACGTCAATGTGTGTCACCCCGAGGTGCGCTACCGCATCCAGGACCGCGCTCTGCACGGCGGGCGTGGAACCGATGGCGCCGGACTCTCCGATCCCCTTCACCCCGAGGGGGTTGTTGGGCGTCGGCGTCTCGAGCGGGACCAGTTCGAAGAACGGCAGCTCGGCCATCGAGATGATGCCGTAGTCGGCGAAGTTGGTCGTCTGCGGGTTGCCGTCGGCGTCGTAGGAGACCTCCTCCATGAGTGCCTGTGCGACACCCTGGGCTATTCCGCCGTGGCGCTGCCCCTCCACGATCACCGGGTTGATGATGCGACCTGCGTCGTCGCAGGTGATCATCCGGTCCAGCCTCACGTGGCCTGTCTCCACATCCACCTCGACGACCGCCACGTGGGTGCCGAACGGATACGAGCAGAGCCGGGTCTCCTGGGATTCGGCGTCCAGCAGGCCCTTCTCGGCGGCCGCAGCCACCTCGGCCCAGCTCCTGGTCACGGACGGCGAGCCCACGACGTGGAAGCCGCCCGCCTCCGGATCCAGCACGACGTCGGAGACGTCGGCCTCCAGGAGGTCGGCGGCGACCCTCCGGGCCTCGTCCACCACCACCCCGGCAGCGTCGTGGATGGCCGAACCGCCCAGCTGGGTGGACCTTGAACCAAACGTTCCGTGACCGTGGGGCACCAGGTCGGTGTCGCCCTGGACGAAGTCGATGTCATCCACTTCCATGCCCAGCCTGTCGGCGGCGATCATGGAGAAGGTGGTCATGTGGCTCTGGCCGTGGCTGAGCGAACCGGAATAGATGCGGGCCCTTCCCTCGGGGGTGATCTCGACCCGCCCGAACTCGTCGCCACCGGGTGCCGGCCCCGCCGTCACCTCCACGTAGGTGGCGACGCCGATGCCCATCTGCAACGGCCCGCCGTCGGCCCGCCGCCTGGCCTGCTGGGCCCGCAGTTCGTCGTAGCCGGCCGCCTCGAGGGCCAGGTCCAGGCTGGCCTCGTAGTCACCGCTGTCGTACTCGGTGCCGACGCCTGTGGTTACCGGGAAGTCCTCCGCCCGGAAGAAGTTGAGGCGCCGCAGTTGGATCGGGTCCATGCCGATCTCGGCGGCAAAGAGCTCCACAGCACGCTCCACCGTCAGCGTGGCCTCGGGGCGACCGGCCCCCCTGTACGCCTCGGTGGGCGTGGTGTTGGTTATGACCGAACGGGCCCCCGTCTCGACGTTGGGGATGTCGTAGACGCCGACCGCCATCGGAAGGGTGAACATCGGCAGGAAGGCCCCGATCCGCGCGTAGGCCCCGCTGTCGACGAGCACGTCCAACCTGTAGTGGGTCAGGTCGCCGTCGCGGGTGCCGCCGATGACAAAGCGGTGCACCTGTCCCCGACCGGGACCCATTGCGTTCATGTTCTCGGTCCGGGTCTCGAACCACCTGACCGGACGACCCACCGTCGCCGACAACCACGGCAGGAGGGCGTCCTCCGGGTACGGCGCTATCTTGGCGCCGAAGCCCCCGCCCACATCGGGCACGATCACCTGGATGCCGCCCGTGGCCTGCTCGCCGTACAGGGCCTGCAAGGCCTCCTTCACGCCATGCGGGCCCTGGTTGGACATCCACACGATGAGCTTGTCGCCCTCCCATGCAGCCGCCGTGGAACGGACCTCGATCGGAGCCGCAGAGGTCCTCTGGTGCGACACGCGCCCCTCGACGACGGCCTCGCAGTCGGCGAAGAATGCGTCGTCGGTGATGCCGGTGGCCATGCCCAGGGTGGCGAAGTCGACGGCCAGGTTGGTGCCCACCTCGGTATGCACGACGATCTCGTCGGTGAGGGCGTCCTCGGGATCCACCACCACCGGTAGCGGGTCGTAGTCGACGAAGACGGCCTCCGCCGCGTCCTCCCCCTGAACGGGCAACTCGGTCAGCACGACGGCGACGCACTCCCCCACGAAGCGCACGGTGTCGGTGGCCAGGATCGGCCGGTTCAGCATCGGCTCGGGAAAGGCCGGCACCATGCCGGGAAGGACGGTCGGACCGTCCAGGTCGGCTGCCGTGAAGACACCCACCACCCCGGGCAGGCCGAGCGCCTCCGAGGCATCCACCGTGATGCGGGCATGGGCCATCGTGGAACGCACGTAGGTGGCATGCACCGCCCCGGCCAGGCGGGGGTCGTCCACGTCGGCGGTGTAGGTGGCCCCCGTGGTCAGGAAGCTGCGGTCCTCGCGCCTCAGGACACGGTTGCCGATGATGCTGCTCACGGTCGGACCTCCTAGGGGGTGCCACGGCGATGACGAGGGTCGTGACCGTAGCCCGGACCCCGCAGCGTGGCCGTGCCGGAGAGAGCTCCGGGGGTTACCCGGTCCAGTCCCCGAACGGCCAGATCCCCGGCACCGGATGTTCGACACGTGGCGGCGGAAGGACCGCGTAGGCCTCCTCGTCAGGCATGACGAGGTTGTAGTCGGACCGGGCCCGGCGCTCGATCTCCTCGTCGGTGTTCAGGGCGTCGATGCGGTCCTCGTACACGGAGTTGAGGGCCTCCACCTCTTCCACCTGCGCCTGCAGGTCGGCCGTGCGCTCACTCTGCTCGAACCAGTCCTGGAACGGCACGACGCCGAGCGCCAGGGCGGCAGCGACCGCTGTGAGGGTGACGGCCAGCAGCGAGAGTCGGCGCGTGGTGCCGGAACGCACCGTCTCAGTTGCCGGCGAGGGCGGCCCCGCCCCTGAAGGCGGCCGCCTCGCCCAGCATCTCCTCGATCCGGAGGAGCTGGTTGTACTTGGCCACCCGGTCGCTGCGGGCGGGGGCACCGGTCTTGATCTGGCCACAGTTGGTGGCCACCGCCAGGTCTGCGATCGTCGTGTCCTCGGTCTCGCCGGAACGGTGCGACATGACCGCCGTCCAACCGTTGGCGTTGGCCATCTCGACGGCCTCGAGGGTCTCGGTGAGCGTCCCGATCTGGTTCACCTTCACCAGTATCGAGTTGGCCACCCCCAGCTGGATGCCGCGCTGGAGGCGCTCCACGTTCGTGACGAACAGGTCGTCGCCGACCAGTTGCACCCGGTCACCCACCAGGCCGTAGAGGGATGCCCAGCCGTCCCAGTCCTCCTCAGCCATGCCGTCCTCGATCGACACGATCGGATACCGATCGGCCAGGTCGGCCAGGTAGGCCGCCATCTCGTCGGATGTGAGCGTCCGGCCCTCGCCCGCCAGGTGGTAGGAGCCTTCAGAGAAGAACTCCGTCGAAGCGACGTCCAGGGCCAGGGCCATGTCCTCGCCCGGGGTCAGGCCGGCCTTCTGGATGGCCTCCACCAGGAGCTGCACCGCCTCCTCGTTGGATCCCAGGTTCGGGGCGAACCCACCCTCGTCACCGACCGAGGTGGACAGGCCCCGCTCCGAGAGCACGCCCTTCAGGACGTGGTAGCACTCGACGCCCCAGCGGAGGCCCTCCGAGAAGGAGGCCGCACCAACCGGCATGAGCATGAACTCCTGCAGGTCGACGTTGTTGTCGGCGTGCTCGCCACCGTTCAGGACGTTGAGCATCGGCACCGGGAGGACGTGGGCGTTGGCCCCACCCACGTACCGGAAGAGGGGTGCATCCGCTTCGGCGGCGGCCGCACGGGCCGTGGCCAGCGACAGGCCCAGAATGGCGTTTGCGCCGAGCCGACCCTTGTCGTCGGTGCCGTCGGCATCACAGAGGGCCCGGTCGACGGCTCGCTGGTCGTAGGCGTCCATGCCCCGCACCGCTGCCGCCAGTTCGCCGTTCACGTTGGCCACGGCAATGGTGACGCCCTTCCCACCCCAGGCATCCCCACCATCACGCAGCTCCACGGCCTCGAACATCCCAGTGGAGGCACCGCTCGGCACGATGGCGCGCCCCGAGGCTCCCGAATCCAGCTGGACATCCACTTCGACGGTTGGATTACCCCGACTGTCCAGGACCTGTCGTCCGACGACGACCTCGATGGTGCTCACGACTGCCTCCTAGGCGCCAGGAACCGGATTCCGCTCCGGCCGGGCCATCCGGAACGAACCGGCCGGCCAGCATCCACGATACGACGCTAGCCGTGCTCCGTGGTTGCGGTACCCCGCCCCCGATAGGCGGCTACCGCCCCGGGTTCGGCGTCACGCAGGTCCACACCGTCAGCAGCGGCCATGGCCTCCACGGCCCTCACCTCGACTGTGAACCTGGCCACGGCGCCTCGCAGCGCCTCCTCGGCGTCCACCCCGGCATCCCCGGCGGCAACCGCCAGGCCGAGGAGGAGGTCTCCAAGGGCATCGCCACCTGCGGGTACGGCGACGGTCGGCACCACGGGGGCCATGCCCACCCCGGCGGCCCGCCGAACCACCTTCTGGGCGGTGGCCAGTGCCGGGAGGGTGGGAGGTATCCCATCGAGGCTCGAGTCCCGGCCCTTCTCCGCCTGCTTGATCCTGTCCCAGTTGGCCAGCACCGTTCCGGAATCGACTGCCTCCACGTCGCCGAAAACGTGGGGGTGGCGGTGACGGAGCTTGTCGTGGATCCCCCTGGCCACGTCGGCCAGGTCGAATCGCCCATCGTCGGCTGCGATGCGGGAATGGAACACCACCTGGAAGAGCAGGTCGCCCAGCTCCTCCTCCAGGGCCTCGGACCCGTCGCCGGTGGACTCGTCGAAGCCGTCCAGGGCCTCGAGGACCTCGTGGGCCTCCTCCAGGAGGTGCGGCCGCAGCGAGGTGTGCGTCTGGTCGGCGTCCCAGGGACACTCCCGGCGCAGGACAGCCACCAGCTCGGCGAACCGCTGCAACTCGACGGCTATGGGCGCGGCCAGTCGGGGAATGAAAAGCGAGGTGAGGTGGTCGACCACGACGCTGGTCGCCAGGTCGTCCCATGCCACGGTGAGGATCCTCTCGTCGGGACCGCCCAACCCCTGCAGCACGACCACCGGTTCCTCCGGTGGATCCGGAACGGATGCCACCAGGTCGGCCAGCACCTCGGCGGTGTCCACCTGGGCCACCAGCAGCGGCCCCCGCTCGCCGGCTGCCTCCACCGGGAACCGCCTGCCGTCCACTATCCGCACACCGTCCGCCAACGGATCGATGCCCAGCCGAACCCAGGCCAGGTCCACGAAGGAGAGCGCCGGGACGAGCTGCACGTCCACGCGGTCGTCGGCCAGGAGCAGCTCGACGGTGTGCTCGGCCACCATTGGCGAGCCTGGCACGGCGTACAGGACCCTTCCGTGGGCCTCGGCGGCCGCCACCACCTCGGCGACCACGCCGGCGTAGACCTCCTCGAAGCTCTCCGCTGTCTCGTAGTGGTGGTCCAGGGACACCACGTCGGCACCCAGGACGCCCACCGACGGGTGGCGGACGGTGCGGACATACCTGTGCGGGTGGGCGGCTATCGCATCCAGGGTGGCCGTGTTGCAGAGCTCGGGTCCGGCGGGCCCGAGGCCGACCACGGTGACGCCGGGTCGGCGGAGGGTCACGAGCCCAGCCGTACGAGGGCGGGTGCCAGCGGTCCCGGCGGCGGCGCCACCCGACCCACAGCCCTGTCCCAGATGCCGTACCGGGCATCCACCTGGACCTCCCGGCTCAGACCAGCCACCTGCAACAGGGCGGCAGACGCCCTCGGACCCAGTGCCTCGAACGGCACCGGATCAACGGTTCGCACCTCGTCGATGCGGATCACGTGGAACCCGAACTGGCTGGGCACCGGCCCGACGAGGCTGAGGCCCCCGGCCAACGCACCCAGGACGGCACGCTCGAAGGTGGGCACGAAGGCGCCGAGCGGAACACAGCCGAGCGAACCACCGGCCTGACCGGAACCCGGGTCCTGGGACACCGAGACGGCCAGCGCAGCGAAGTCGCCACCGGTAGCCAGCAGGTGGATTACGGCATGGGCGTCATCCTCCTGGGTCACGAGGATGTGGCTGGTGCAGAGTTCGTACGAGAGGAGCCCGACGTGGGCCTCGTAGGCGGCCCTCACTCCGGGACCACCGGCCTCCACCAGGTCCAGGGCGGCCTGCCACCCGATCAGACGGGGCAGGGAAAGGTCGCCCGGGTCCATGCCGGCCGCCAGGAGGCGGTCCCGCGCCGTCGACCTCTCCTCGGGAGTAGCCACCACGTCGTAACTGGCGAGGAGGTCCACCAGCGACTCGTACTGGACGAATCGATCCACCACCGCGGCGGTGGTCGTGGCATCAATGGTGGCGTCAGAGGACCGGCCGGTCACCTCCGCAACGAGGGTGGCCACGCCGTCGCGATCCAGGGCGCTGTCGCCCACCCTCACGGCCACGACCGACGAGCCGCAGGCGGATGCAGCCATGGCCAGCACCAGCAGCACCACCAGCCGGTGGCGTCGAATGACGAAGGGGAAGCCGGTAGGGGGTCTCACGAGGGATCGATGCTACGCCGCCACCCGGGCTTAGGCGTCGCCACCGGAGGGCGTGCCCACGCCGTCCGACGTCGGCACCAGGTCCTCCAGCATGAGGGTCAGGGACGCCGTCAGGTCGCCCTTCCGGAGCGGCAGGAGCAGTTGGCGCGGGCCTTCCTTGTAGCGGGCGTCCTTGTAGAGACGCCCCAGCCGGGTCTGGCGGCTCAACGGTAGGACCACCGGCGAGCAGCGGGCCATGAACTCCGGGCCGCCCAGGCCGGGACCCTTCGTGACCACGACCTCGGTTATGCCGCGGGCCACGCAGACGGTCCGCAGACCGGCCACCGACAGCAGCGCCTTCACCGGAGCCGGCAGCGGGCCGTAGCGGTCCTCCCACTCGGCGCGCAGGACCTCCACGCCATCGGCCTCGGCCGTGACCCCGGCGGCGGCCAGCTTCCGGTACGCCTCCAGTCGCAGGTCGTTGCGCGACACGTAGTCCTCGGGCAGGTGCGCGTCGACGGGGAGCTCCACGCGTATCTCCGGCAGCTCGTCGATCACCGTGCCGGCCAGCTCGGCTACGGCCTCGGTGACCATCTGGCAGTAGAGGTCGTAGCCCACGGCGGCCATGTGGCCGCTCTGACCCGTACCCAGGAGGTTGCCGGCCCCGCGGATCTCCAGGTCGCGCATTGCGATGCGGAATCCGGACCCCAGCTCGGTCGTCTCCCCGATGGTGCGGAGCCTCTCGTGGGCCTGCTCGCTGAGGGCCTTGTCGGGCGGGGTGAAGAGGTAGGCGTATGCCCGCTGGCCGGCACGACCGACCCGGCCACGCAACTGGTGGAGCTGTCCGAGGCCCAGCAGGTCGGCCCTGTCCACGACCAGGGTGTTCACCGTCGGCATGTCGATCCCCGACTCGATGATCGTGGTGCACACCAGCACGTCGTACATGCCTTCCCAGAAGTCCATGACGGTCGACTCCAGCGACGCCTCGTCCATCTGGCCGTGCGCCACCACCACCCTTGCCTCCGGAACCAGCTCCCTGACGCCGGCAGCCACGCGGTCGATGTCCTGGACCCTGTTGTGCACGAAGAAGACCTGGCCCTCCCGGAGCAGCTCGCGGCGGATGGCCTCGGCCACCGGCCGCTCGTCGTAGTCCCCCACGTAGGTCAGGATCGGCTGCCGGTCGGCGGGCGGCGTATTCAGGAGGCTGAGGTCCCGTATACCTGTCAGCGACATCTCCAGGGTGCGCGGGATGGGGGTGGCCGTCAGTGTGAGCACGTCCACGTCGGCCCTGATCTTCTTGATCGACTCCTTGTGGCTGACCCCGAAGCGCTGCTCCTCGTCGATGACCAGCAGGCCCAGCCGCTTGAACCGGACCTGCTCGGAGAGCAGGCGGTGCGTGCCGATCACCACGTCCACCGACCCGTCGGCCAGGCCCTCGGTGACACGCCGCGCCGCCGCCGGGGTGAGGAATCGACTGAGCACCTCCACCCGGATCGGATACGGGGCGAAGCGGTCGCGGAAGGTCTGGCCGTGCTGCTGGGCCAGGAGGGTGGTCGGCACCAGCACGGCCGCCTGACATCCGTCCTGCACGGCCTTGAACACGGCTCGGATCGCCACCTCCGTCTTGCCGAAGCCAACGTCGCCGCACACCAGGCGGTCCATCGGCACGGGGCGCTCCATGTCCGCCTTGACGTCCTCGATGGCCTGCAGCTGGTCCGGCGTCTCCTGGTAGGGAAAGGCCTGTTCCATCTCCCTCTGCCAGGGAGTGTCGGCGGCGAAGGCGTGGCCGACCGTCGTGACCCGGGCCTGGTACAGGACGACCAATTCCTGGGCGATCTCCGCCACCTCGGAGCGCACCTTGGCCCTGGTCCTGTGCCAGTCTGCGCCGCCCATCCGGCTGAGGCTCGGAGTCGTTCCACCCGTGTGGGGCCGGATGCTGTCGATCTGCTCCGTCGGCAGGTAGAGGCGGTCGTCGCCCCGGTACTCGAGCAGCAGGTAGTCGCGCTCGACGCCCGCCAGGGTGCGGGTGACCAGCCCGGCGAAGCGGGCCACGCCGTGCTGCTCGTGGACGACGTGGTCGCCGGGTGAGAGGTCCTCGAATATGCGTACGGCGACACTTCGCCGTGGTCGTGTCCGACGTCGGGTCCGACGCCGTCCCGTCAGCTCGGTCTCGGTGACCACCGCAAGGCGCGAACCGGGCAGGACGAAGCCGCGCTCCACCGGCGCCACCACCAGCGAGGCGCCGGGCCCCTCCACAACAGCGTCCTCGTCGGCACCGACAGGTGTGACCTCGATGCCGGCTTCGCGCAGGCGGCGAACCAACTGGTCGACGGACCCCGCCCCATCTGCGGCGACCACCACCCTGTGGCCATCGGCCAGCAGGCGTCGGAGCCGCCCGGGCACGCCGTCGGCGTCTTCGGACACCAGGTCCCGTCCCCATCCGGCGGCAGCGATGGTGTCCACGCCCGGGCCATCGGGCACGGCGTCGATCGTCCAGACGGGCGCACCCGTGTGGACCAGCAGCCGCTCCCAGTCCGTGTGCAGCCTGGGGAACTCGATGCCGGCGGCTCCCCACGTGACCGCCAGGCTGGCAGCAAGGTCGGCCTCCTCCGCCTGGAGGTCGGCGATGCGGTCCCTCAGGCGCCGGGGTTCCACGGCAATGACGAGGGCGTCGTCGTCCACGAGGTCGAAGAGAACCCGTTCCTCCCCGGACAGCCATGGAAGCCACGACTCCATGCCGTCGAACAGCTCGCCGTCCGCCAGGCGGTTCCACTGTTCGGCACCCCACGGCTGCTCGGCCACGAGGGCCGCCGCACGCTGGCGTACGGCCTCGTCCGGGATCAGCTCCCTGCAGGGATGGATCTCGACGACGGACCTGGAAAGGGTGGCCCGCTGGTCCGCCACGCCGAACTCCGTGAGGCGGTCCACCTCGTCGCCCCAGAGGTCTATACGGAGGGGTGCCTCGGCTGTCGAGGGCCAGACGTCGAGGATGGATCCCCGTACGGCCAGCTCGCCCCGGTGCTCCACCTGGTAGCCGCGGCGGTACCCGATGGCCACCAGGTCGGCCACCAGCGTCGTCTGGTCGACGACGTCTCCCGGCCCCAGGAGGATGGGCCTGGTGCGTCCGGCTCCCGGCCCGAGGCGTTGGACGAGTGCCCTGCCCGAGGCCACCAGGACCGAAGGCCGATCAGCCAGGTCACCCAGCCTGTGCAGCACCCGGAGGCGCCGGCCCATGGTCTCCACGCCGGGACTTATCCGCTCGAACGGCAGGGTCTCCCAGGCGGGGAACAACTCGACGGCGTCGTCACCCAGGTAGATGCGAAGGTCGTTGGCGAGCCGCTCGGCCTCGGTCCCGGTAGGTACCGCCACCACCAGCGGATGGCGACCGGTCCGACGCACCAGGGCGGCGATCACCATCGCACGGGCCGGCTCGGCCACCGCCAGGGAGGCGGCTCGTCGGCCCAGAACGGCTGTGATGGCTGGCTCGTCGTCCAGGAGGGTGGAGAGCCGCTCCAGGTAGGGACTCATATCTGGCTGTCGGAGGTCGGTCGTGTCACAGGCCGGCGTTGAAGCGGCCCATGGTCGCATCCACGCCGTCGGCCAGGATCGCCTCGACGGCGTCGACCGCCTCGGCGACCACCACGCCCAACTCCGCCGCCTCGGCCCGGGACGGCCGACGCAGCACGTGGTCGGCGCCCGACCGGCGACCCGGGGGCCTACCCACCCCGATGCGGACGCGTAGGTAGTCCTGGGTCTTCAGGTGCGCGGTTATCGACTTCAGGCCGTTATGGCCGGCCAGGCCGCCGCCGGCCTTCACCCGGAGTGTCCCGACCGCCAGGTCCAGCTCGTCATGCACCACCACGATCCGGGTGGGGTCGTCGATCCCGTGGCGTCGCACCAGGCTGCCGACCGACTGGCCGGACTCGTTCATGAACGTCTGCGGGAATGCCAGGGCGACGCGCTGGCCACCGATACGGACCTCGCAGGACAGGGCCAGCTCCCGGGACCGCCGGAGCGAGCCACCGTGCCGGTCGGCGAGCACTGCCACGACATCGGCGCCCAGGTTGTGGCGCGTTCCCACATAGTCATCGCCAGGATTGCCCAGGCCGACGACCAGCCATGCCGCCGGTTCACCGGTTCGTTCGGTTCGGGACCGCCGCAGCAAGGGTCGGCCCTAACCGCTATGCGTCGTCGGCGTCGTCGCCTGTGTCGTCGCCCGTGTCGTCGGCGGATGCCTCGTCGGAGTCGCCGTCGATTGCGCCCTCCAGCTCGACAGCCTCGGCGTCGGCTTCGGCAGCCTCCTCGGCGGCAATTGCCTCCAGGGTGGATCGGGTGATCATGCCGATGGCAACCGTCTCATCGGGGTCCACTTCGGTGGTGACACCCACCGGGAGGTCGATGTCGGCCACCCGCAGCGAGTCCCCGATCGTGAGGGCGGAGATGTCCACCTCGAGCTCGTTCGGGATGCTGTCCGGTGCGGCGTTGACGGTCAGGCTGAAGAGGTTCTGGTCGACCATGCCGTCGGCATCGGTGACGGCCTTGGCCTCGCCGATCATCACGAGGGGCACGTCCACGGTGACGTCCTGGTCCGGGTCGATCCGGAGGAAGTCGACGTGGGTGACGTCACGACGCACCGGATGACGCTGGATGTCCTTCACGATCGACATCTGCTTCTCGCCACCGATCTCAAGGTGGATGACGGCGTTCACGCCGGCATCGGTGGTGAGCGCCTCGCGCAGGTCCACCCACGCCACGTCGATGCTGACCGCGTCCTGGGAGAGCCCGTAGACCACGGCGGGAACGCGCTGCTCGCGACGGAGTCGCCGGCTCGGCCGGGTGCCGGTCTTACGGGTCGTGTCTGCGGGGAGGACGATCTCGCTCATGGAAGGACCTTTAGGAGAGGAGAGAGGCGAATGCGCGGATCCGGTGGAACCGACAGGCGAGTCTACCGGTGGATGCCGCCGGTCGGTCGGGCGACCTGTACGACCCGGGTCCCCCGGTGCCGGGCCCGCCAGGCCTCAGGCCAGGTTGTTGCCACCGAATATCTCGCTGACCGAGGTGTCGGTGAAGACGGCACCGATGGCCTTGGCGATGAGTGGGGCCACCGACAGCACCTCGACCAGGTCGGGGTCGGTGCCCTCGGGCAGGGGCAGGGTGTCCGTGACGATCACCTTCTCGATCGAGGAGGCAGCCAGACGATCCATCGCGGGCCCTGAGAACACGCCGTGCGTGGTCGCCGCCAGGACCCGGGAGGCGCCGCGTTCGGTGAGCTGTTCGGCGGCGGCGCAGATCGTGCCGGCGGTGTCGATCATGTCGTCCACGATCACGCAGACCTTGCCGTCCACCTCACCCACGACCTCCTTGGCCTCGACGGTGTTGAACGCCGTGTGGCTGCGCCGCTTGTGGACGATGGCCAGGTCGGCACCCAGCTGGAGGGCGTAGCGCTCGGCCACCTTCACCCGACCGGCGTCCGGCGAGACGATCGTCA
>DUAC01000111.1:0-1931 GCA_012961035.1 Acidimicrobiia bacterium | reverse complement strand
GGGCGCCTTCCAGGGACCGAAGGCGGTCGACCAGGACCGGCATCGCCGTGAGGTGGTCGACCGGTCCCTCGAAGAACCCCTGAATCTGGCCGGAGTGGAGGTCGACGCTGACGAGACGGCTGGCACCCGCCTCCTTCAGGAGGTTGGCCACCAGCTTGGCGGTGATCGGCTCGCGGCCCGACGACTTGCGATCCTGTCGGGCGTAGCCGTAGTGGGGGCATACGACCGTGATGCGCTTCGCCGAGGCCCGACGAGCGGCATCCACCATGATGAGCTGCTCCATGAGGGCGTCGTTGATGGACGTCCCCGGCTCGTGGCAGTGGGTCTGGATGATGAACACGTCGCAGCCCCGGATCGACTCCGAGAACCGACAGTGGATCTCGCCATTGGCGAACTCGGCGAGGTTGGGCTCGCCCAGGGACTCGCCCATCTCGGCCGCGATCGACTCGGCCAGCGGCCGGCTGATACGTCCGGATACGAGGTAGAGCTTCTTGTGTGTGACCAGTTCCATGGGCGCGTTGGTTGCTCTCGTCGACGGTGGGCGTTCCGGGACTGGATCATAGGGCGGCGCCCCGGAGCGCGGATCAGCCTATGTAGACGGGTCTGGGCGGGACCATGCCGCGGGCCGGGCTGAAGGTCGTCATGGCGGTCGTGGGTGGCGCTGCGGTGGTCGACGGCACGGCGGTCGTCGTCGACGGAGCGACCGTCGTGGTGGCGGGAACCACGGTCGTACCTGTGGGGGTGGCCGGCGGCTGGGTCGTCGTCGCTGGTGCGGCGGTGGTCGTCGGGGCGACCGTCGTGGCCGTTGTCGCTGGAGGCTGGGTCGTGGTCACTGGTGCGGCCGTGGTCGTGGTGGATGTCGTGCTCGTGGTGGTGGTCGGAGCGACGGGGGTGACCGCCGTGGAGGTCGTCGAGAGGTCGCCCATGCCCGCAGCATTCCAGGCCGACACCTGGAACTCGTAGGAGAAGGCCGGATCCAGACCGATCGCCAGGTGGGAGGTCAGCGTCGACGACGTGTTGGAGACCAGGACCGCCCACTCTCCACCGCCCACCCGTCGTTCGATCCGGTAGCCGGTCACACCCGCTCCCCCATTGTCACCGGGCGGCGACCAGGTGAGGTTGACCTGACCACCGGCCAGGGCCGTGGCCACCAGGTTCGACGGTGCACCAGAGCGCGTATACGGAACCGCAGCAGCCGAGGCGGACGCCGCTCCGGTCCCCAGGGCGTTGGTCGCAGAGACGGTGAACGTGTAGGTGGCGCCGTTCACGAGGCCGGTCGCCATGTATGACGTGGTGGCCGCCGTCACCGTCGCCGATCCCGAGGTCACCCCCTGCACGGCGTTGCTGGTCCAGCCCACCGTGAAGCCGGTGAGAGCGGTGCCGCCGTTGGATGCCGGCGCGATCCACGAGACGGTGGCCACACCGTTCCCCGAGACCGTGGCAACCGACGTGGGCGTTCCGGGCACCACGTCGGGGGTGGCCGATGCCGTGGTCGAAGCGGTTCCGGTTCCTACGGCGTTGACGGCCGAGATCCGGAATGAATAGGCGGCGCCGTTCGTCAGGCCGGTCGCCGTGTAGGAGGTGGTCGCCGAGCCGGTGGATGCGGTGAGGACCGTCCAGGAGACGCCGGCATCAGCCGACCGCTCCACCTTGTAACCGGTGATCGGGGATCCGCCATCTGATGCCGGTGCCGTCCAGGCCAGCACCACCTGGACATTGCCGATGGTCGCTCCCAGTCCGCTGGGCGCGCCGGCCGGACCGGTACCGGTCAGCACCACCACCGCCACGTCGTCATCGCCTCCGGCGCTGGTGCCCGCCACCACCACCTGACTGCTGGCCGAGATCGCCACCGAGTGGCCGACGTCGGCGCCTGATCCGACGGCGACGGTGGCCTTTCCGTCGCCGGAGAACGTGGTGTCCAGGGCGCCCGC
>DUAC01000110.1 GCA_012961035.1 Acidimicrobiia bacterium | reverse complement strand
CGCCGCCTGGGATCGGGGGATCCGGATGCCGGAACACGCAATACCGACGACCGTCGAACAGGTCACGCCTGCCTGGTTGACCGATGCCCTCCGGGGCAGCGGGGTACTCGATGGCGGCACGGTGACGGGCTTCGACGCCGAGTTGATCGGCCAGGGGATCGGCCTCATGGGCCTGCTGCACCGCCTGACGCCCACCTACGACGGCGGATCGGGCCCGGCGACGGTCGTGCTGAAGACACCGGTCGACCACGAGATGACCAGGTTCGTGGCCCGCACCTTCCAGTTCTACGGCAAGGAGGTCGCCTTCTACCGCACCGCCGCCGACCGCAGCCCCCTCACTACACCGCGTTGCCTCGCCTCGGCACACGATCCTGAAAGCGACGACTTTGTGCTCCTCCTGGAGGACCTCGGGGACGCCGAGGTGCACAACCAGTTGGATGGCTGCCCGCCCGACCTGGCGGAGGCGGCAGTGCGTGCCCTGGCGCGCCACCACACCGAGTTCTGGGAGACGCCTTCCTTCGAGAAGGAGTTGTCGTGGCTGCCGTACGGCTGGGATCCACCGATGCCCCAGGGCGTCCAGCAGGGGGTGACCATGGCCTGGGAGCCGTTCCTGGCCGGCTTCGGAGACCACGTTGACGACGACATCAGGGCCATCGGCGAACGCTTCCCTTCCGTCGTCGAGGAGATGATGTACTTCCCCGAGAAGCCCACCACGCTCGCCCACGGCGACTACCGCCTCGACAACCTCTTCTTCCGTAGGCACGAGGATGGCACTGAGGTGATCGCCATCGACTGGCAGATCTGTGTCAAGACGGTCGGCGCCTACGACCTCGGCTACTTCCTCAGCCAGAGCCTCACCATCGAGGACCGGCGTGCGCACGAGGAGCGGCTCCTGGACGTCTACAGGTCCACCCTGGCCGAGGCGGACATCGACTACCCCGCCGACGAGTTGCTGGAGGACTACCGGCGGACGGTCCTGTTCTGCCTCTGCTACCCGATCCAGGCGGGGGGCAGCGTCGAGTTGGTGAACGACCGGGCCGTGCAGTTGGTGGGCCTCATGCTGGATCGGGTCGTGGCCGCAATCAGGGACCTCGACGCTGCATCCCTGATGCCCTGACCCTGATGCCCTGAGAGACCTGCCCCTCAGGCACCGACCAGGTGTGACACGTCGTTGAAGCCGCGCAGGGACGGACCGCCCGGTCCGGCACCCACGGTCATAACGGATGCGGGGGCCACGAACGCCCTCCAGGCCACCTCGTCGCCCACGCCGAGGGTCCATGCCAGCGCCGCCTTCACCGGCGATACGTGGGTCACCACCACGATGTCAGATGTCCGCGAGGCCTCGAACAGGTCATCCAGGGCGGCCCGGACCCTGACGCCGAGGGACCGGTGCGACTCGCCGCCCGGCGGTGCCCAGTCCAGGTCGTCACGCCATTCCCGCCAGGTTGCGGCGGGTACGTCCGCCACCGGCTGGCCGTCGAACTCGCCGTAGTCCATCTCGATCCAACGGTCGTCCACCTCCACCTCCCGACCGAACGCCTCGGCGGTGTGGCGGGTCCGCAACAGCGGGCTGGACACCACCCGGTCCACCGAGCCGAGTGCCGCTGCCGCAGCGGTGGCCTGGCGGACACCCAGCTCGTCGAGGTCCGGGTCCAGGCGGCCCAGCAGCAGCCCGGAGGCGTTTGCCGCCGTGCGTCCGTGCCGTACGACGAAGAGCATCAGCGGGACCGCACGCGGTCAAGGCGACCACGTCGAAGGAACGCCGTGCGTCTGGTGGGGTCGGTCAGGCCGAATCGCCGCCACGCCCAGAGTCCGAGCGCAACGCCCAGCGACTCGAGGATGACGCCACCCCAGCCCCGACCGAACTCAGGTATCGGTGCGGCGCCGAGGGTGCCCGTGCCGGCGAACGGCCACCAGAAGAGCCCGGTGTCAGCCCAGGTGCCGTCCAGGACCAGATGCGCCAGCATCCCTATCGGCACGCCCAACCAGCGCCGCTGGGTGAGGCGTCGACCGCGGGCACCCAGCATCACGCCGGCCAGGAGGAGCACGCCGAGGATCGGGGTGTGCAGGATCCAGGGACCACCGACCAGGCCCTCCCCCACCGGCAGGACGGCTCCGAGGACCACGAACCGGTGGTCCATCGACGGGCTGTCGAACACCAGGGCGACACCCACGATCGCCGCTACGGCGAACCAGACCAGCATTCGATCTCGGTCCGGTCAGCGGACCACGAGCCGACCGCACTCGCTGCATTCCGCCAGCGTGCCGGCGTCCAGTCCCTTCACCCGATCGGCCTCCATGGACGGCATGGAATACGGGCAACCGCTGCAGTCCGTTCCCGAGAAGCGCACGACGGTGCTGGCGCCGAAGGACGGAAGGCTCCGCTGGTACCGGACGAGCACGTCAGCCGGCAGGGACTGGACGGCCGCCTCGCGACGGGTCGCCGACTCAGCCAGCTCGCCGTCGATGGCTGCCTCGGTCTCGACCAGGGCGACCTTGGCGGCGGCGATATCGGCATCGGCGACGATGGCGGCGGCGGCCAGCTCCTCCAGGCGGGCATCGGTGGGTTCCAGGATCTCCATGATCTCGAGGATCTGGCCCTCCAGGTCGTCCTGGCGCCGTCGAAGGCTCCCGATCTCGTTCTGCAGAGCGGTCGCCTCCTTCGGGGAGGTGATGGCGCTGCCGTAGAGCCTCTGGTCCAGCTCACCCAGTCGGACCTCGATGGCAGCCACCTCGCCCTCGAAGCGGTTCTGTCGGCGGGCGTGGTCGAGGCGCTGGATCTGCAGGTCCCCCACCTCGGCGGACATCTGGACCCTGACGGTTTCTGCGGCCAGGACGGCATCGGCTTCCGGAAGCCTTGCCCTCCGGTACTCCAACTGGCCCCTCAGCACATCCTCGTCCTGCAGGGCGAAGAGGTCTTCCATGGCGGTCATGCTAGGCGTCGGCAGACCGGCATCTTGGTGGCTGGCCCACACAGGTCAGTAAACGCCGTCCAGCTTGGTGTGGTCCCACGAGATGACGGTCTCCGGTTCGACGATCACGACGGTTCGCTTGGCCGCCCAGACCGCAGCGGCAGCTTCGAGGTGCTCCTCCGGTACGCCCATCTGGTTGCGCGTCATCACCGCACGCGCCACACGGTGCACCTCCTCGACGTCCTCCGGGCCGTGGAGTACCGCACGGCCCTTGATCATCACGCCACGGAGGGTCTCGTAGGTCAGCCCGTCCTCCAACAGCAGGGTGACGCGGTCGTTGCGTTGGAGGTTCAGGATCTTCTGCGACCTGGTGTAGGTCCCGAAGGCCAGGCGACCCTCCAGCACCGCGAACCAGAGGGTGGAGAGGTGGATTGAGCCATCCTGGTCGTGGCAGGCCACCTGGAGGCTCTTCTGCTCCTCGATGAACGTCGCCATCTCGTCGTCGGTCATCCGGATCAGGTCACGGCGGTTGCTGGGCATGTCTCTCCCCATGGGCGTCTCGGGCAGTCGGTCGATCGTAGACAGCGGAGGCCACCGGGTATGCAGTCAGGAGGGAATCCAATGGGGACAAAACGTCGTACGCCCCACCGGGTAGGGCGGGGCGTACGGTCACTCTCGGCTTCAGAACCGGGGGGTGGTTCCGGCCGGAGGTAGGGAGGCTCCCAAGGGGGGAAGGGAACCTCTGTGGAGAAACCTACCGGTGGGTAACCAGTCGGTAGAAGCAGAGGCCGGTGACATGGGGCACCTGTGACCCCTGACCCGACCCGTGGTCCCGTCAGCCATTCCCCCATCCGCTCAG
>DUAC01000109.1 GCA_012961035.1 Acidimicrobiia bacterium | reverse complement strand
GCCACTCTCATCCAGGACGGCACGCAACGCCTGGAGGTGGTGGCGGCCATGGGGGACCTTGCTGCCGTTCCAGGGGGCGGACACAGCCTCACGATCCCGCCGCCCGACATGCCGCCCGTCGAGGAGTGCGTAGAGCGCGACCTCCTGGAGCAGGGGGTCAAGCTGTTCATCTCCAGTCGGGTGGACCTCCGAGTGCATCCGGAGATGTCAATCGCCGGCGGGTCCGATCGGGCTGAGACACTCGCCTGGATTCGCTTCGTGGACGGGAGGCCCCCTGACACCATGGCGGCCGTCCTGTTCTCCGACGCATTCGCCCCGTCGATCTTCGCGCTGCTGGGCCGTGTCGGCTGGGTCCCGACCATCGAGCTGACCGTGCACGTGAGGGCAAGGCCGTCACCGGGCTGGATGCTGGGGAGGTTCGTGACCGAGGACCTGCGGGACGGTCGCATGGTGGAGGACGGGTGCATCTGGGATTCAGAGGGAACCCTCATAGCCCGTTCCCGCCAGTTGGCGATGCTGCTGCCCAGCCCCGTCGAAGGGGCCTGAGCAGGCCGGAACTGTCTGGAACCGTCTGGTGCCAGAGCGGCATCGGGGCTCTTCGGGCTGAGGTCGGCCCTCGGCCGGCCGGACCGCCGGTGGCTCGCAGTTGGCCAGCCGGGTCAGGCTCCAGACCACTCCGGGGGCCGCTTCTCGGCGAAGGCCCGGGGACCCTCCCTGGCGTCACCTGAGGCGAAGACCCCGTCTCGCAGGGGGCCCTGAATGGCCCACAACTCCGCTTCGGTGCTGCCCTGTGTGGCACGGATGACCTGTTTGGAGGCGGCCACGGCCAGCGGAGCGTTCCGGGAGATGCGCTCGGCCAGCGACAGGGCCTCCTCGAGTGCACCGCCGGGCTCGGTCAGGCGGGCCACCAGGCCATGCTCGGCAGCCTCCTCGGCGGTGATGGGATCAGCGGTGATGGCCATCTCCATGGCCTTGCCGTAGCCGACCCGGCTGGGTAGTCGGAACAGCCCTCCACCGGCAGCCATCAGACCCACCCCCACCTCGGGAATACCCAGCTTCGAGCCCCTGGCAGCCACCAGGAGGTCGCAGGACAGGGCCAGCTCCAGGCCACCGGCCAGGGCGAACCCCTCGATGGCGCAGATCAGGGGCTTCTCTGCGCCGGCTCGGATGAACTTGATCATCGGACCTATGTCCTCCCCGCGGGAGAAGGCCTTCAGGTCCATGCCGGCACAAAAACCCCTACCGGCACCGGTGAGCACACCGGCGGTGAGGCCTGGATCCTCGTTCAGTTCCTGAATAGCGGACCAGAGCCCGTTGGACAGATCGCCGTTGATGGCGTTCATCGCCTTCGGCCTGTTCAGGGTGATTACGAGCACCCTGTCGAGGCGTTCGGTCAGTACCGCTGGCTGGTCGGGTTCGTTGGTTTCGCCCATGACTGGACTCCTATCGGGTCGGGGTTCCTACTTGGGCGGCATCCGGATGCCGCCGTCGACCCGGATCACCTCGCCGTTCATGTACGGGTTGGTGATGAGCTCCATCACCATGGAGGCCAGCTCCTCTCCCGAGCCGAGCCGACTCGGGAACAGGACCGACTGCCCCAGGTGCGCCTTGAAGGCATCTGCACGTTCGCCCTCGCCGTAGATGGGCGTGTCGATGAGGCCCGGAGCAATCGTGTTGACGCGGATGCCGGACACGGCCAGGTCCCTGGCTATGGGGAGCGTCATGCCTACGATCCCGCCCTTGGATGCCGAGTAGGCGGCCTGGCCGATCTGCCCGTCGAAAGCAGCCACCGAGGCCATGTTCACGATCGAGCCGCGCTGGCCATCCTCGTCGAGGGGCTCGGTGGAGGCCATGGCGCCGGCAGCCCGGCTGAGCATGTTGAAGGTGCCGATGAGGTTCACCCGGAGCACGAACTCGAACTTGGACAGGTCCATGGGCTGGTTGTCACGGTCGATGGTGCGACCCGGGTGGCCTAGCCCTGCCGAGTTCACGAGGGCACGGAGCGGGCCCATCTCCGAGGCGGCCGCCACGACCGTGTCGGCGTCGTCCGTGCTGGATACGTCACAGCGGACGAACAGGCCGCCCAGCTCTGAGGCCACGGCCTGACCGCGCTCCTCGTTCAGGTCGGCGAGTACGACCCTGCTACCGGCGGCGGCCAGTTGACGGGCACTGGCCTCGCCGATGCCGGATGCGCCGCCGGTGACTATCGATGAGCTGCCTTCGAGGTTCATGCGAGGCATGTGGGGTTCTCCTGTTTGTTCTGAATCGGGCTAGGTCGGTCTGGGCCGGTCTGGTCCGGCTCAGCCGTGGGGGAGCAGCACGGTGCGGGCTTCGGCGCCCGACTTGAGGGCATCGAAGGCTCCCTGGAGGCCGTCCAGGCCGGCAGTGTTGGACACCAGCTCGTCCAGCTTGAAGTTGCCCTTCAGGTAGAGGTCGGCCAGCAGGGGGAAGTCCGAGCGGGGCTTGCCGCCACCCGCTCGGATGCCCAGAAGATTCTTGTTCTGGTGCAGTGCCTGGAAGGGGTAGGTGACGGTGGCGGTCAGGTCGGGCACGCCCACGGCGCAGATGTTCCCGCCAGGCCGGACCATGGAGATGGCGTCGGCCAGCAGCTTCGTGCTACCCACCACCTCGAAGGCATGGTCGACACCACAGGTGCTGGTTTCCTTGACCGCCTTGATCGAGTCGAAGTCATCGCCCTCGGCCAGGATGAAGTCCGTAGCCCCGAACTCGACGGCCATCCGTTCCTTGGATGCGACCCGGTCGATGGCGATTATCTGGGAGGCGCCACACAGGCGGGCCGCCTGGATCACGTTCAGGCCGACGCCCCCGGCGCCGATCACGACCACCGTGTCACCCAGTTCCACCCGCGCCCGGTTGAACACGGCACCGGCGCCGGTCATCACGCCGCAGCCGATGAGCGCCGCCGAGGTGAGCGGCACCTCCTTCGGGATCGGAACAGCCTGGTTCTCGTGGACGATCGTCTCCTGGGAGAAGGCGCCCAGGTTGGCGAAGCCCCAGAGCTCGGTGTCGCCCTCTGTGTGGGTATGGCGGAGGCCTCCGAAGCCGCAGTTTCCGGGGTCACCGGCCTCGCAGGTCGGGCAGTGCCCGCAGTTGCCGAACGTGGAGAGGACCACGTGGTCCCCGACGGCGCAGTAGGTGACGGCCGAACCGATCTCGGCCACGATGCCGGCGGCTTCGTGGCCCGGCACCAGTGGGGTGGGCATGTAGTACTTGCCGTGGACGCAGCTCAGGTCGCTGCCACACACCCCGGCGGCCATGATCTCCACACGTACCTGTCGTGGCCCCACGGCAGCGGCGTGCTCGATGTTCTCGGACAGGCGGACGTGTTCCTCGCCATTGCCCTCCTGTATCAGCCCACGCATCGTGTACGGCTCCCGTGTAGTCGGAGTCCGCTGTGAGGCGGACGGATGCATTGTCTACCCCGGCAGGCCGTCGGGCCAACGTGTGCGCTGGGTGGCCGAGGTCAGGAGTTCCAGTGGGCCACGAGGGCGTCCGCGGCCAGGTCGGGTCGTTCCATCATCCACCAGTGGCCGAGGCCCTCGAGGGGAGCCGTGTCGGCACCCATCAGGTCCGCTACCTGGGTCGCCATCTCCGGGGTTCCCGCGTAGGGATCCGCGGTCGGGATGAGGACCAGACCGGGTGGGAGGGCCCCTCCCGCCAGCACCTCTCCGAGCTCCTGCATGGCGGGCTGTGCGGCCGATCGGTAGAGGCCCAGGATGCAGTGGGCCATGCCGGCGTCCATGGCATCGACT
>DUAC01000108.1 GCA_012961035.1 Acidimicrobiia bacterium | reverse complement strand
CGTGGCACCGATGAGCTGGCGCTTCGGCTGCCCCGGATGCGAGAGGGGGCCCAGGACGTTGAACACGGTCGGAATGCCGAGACCCGCCCGGATGGGACCGGCAAAGCGCATTGCCGGGTGGAAGGTCCGGGCGAAGGCGAAGCCGATCCCGAGTTCGGCCACCTGTTCAGCCACCCGGCCGGGGCTGACCTCGATGTCCACTCCGAGGATCTCGAGCAGGTCGAATGCGCCGGACGTCGACGAGGCACTTCGGTTCCCGTGCTTGCAGACGATGGCTCCAGCCCCCGCCGCAGCGAAGCAGGCCATGGTCGAGACGTTCAGCGCCCCCGCGCGCCGCACCGCCCCTCCGCCTGTTCCGACGATGTCGATCGTGCCCTCAGGCAGGTCAAGTGGCTCCGCTGTCGCGACCATGGCGTTGACCAGGCCGGTGGTCTCCTCCGCTGTCTCGCCCTTGACCTTCAGCCCGACGAGGAAGCCTGCTATCTGTGACGGCTCGGCCTCCCCGCTGAGGATCTCGGAGAGGATGGCCTCCGTCTCGCCAGCCGACAGGTGCTCCCCGTCGCAGAGTCGTTCCAGGAGGCCGGGCCAGCCGCCGTAGTCATCCAGGGCCATCGTGTGGACAGCGCCGATCAGGCGTTCCGGCGACGGCGGAGGATCCGACGGCGATCGCGTTCGGTGGTTCCTCCCCAGATGCCGGTCGATTCGCGTCGAGCCAGTGCATGCTCCAGGCACTCGCTGCGTACCTCACATCCGGAGCAGACGTCGAGCGCACGTGCCTCCTCGGCCGCCTGGGCGGGATCCGGATAGAAGATCGAGGACTCCAGCCCACGACAGGCGCCGCGCAGGTACCAGCCTTCCAACAGTCGGTCATCCGGCAAGATCGCCGAAGAGGCGACGACAGATATCGGTGTTTCGACGACTGCTTCCATGTCCGGAGCGTTGCTAGTACCCACACTCCGGCGACGCAAGGGAAATTCTGCTGCCAGACTGGCAGGGACGGTGAGCCGGCCGGGTGGCCGCGGCGTGGTTTCCACGCTGAGGAAGGTCGGGGCTCCGCAGGGCAGGATGCTGGCTAGCGGCCAGTCGGGGCGACCCGCAGGAAAGTGCCACAGAGAACAGACCGCCGATGGCCGGTTCCCCTCGGGGAGTTGGCACAGGTGAGGGTGAAACGGTGCGGTAAGAGCGCACCAGCGACCGGGGCGACCCGGTCGGCTAGGCAAACCCCATCCGGAGCAAGGCCGAACAGGGAGAGGGCTGCCCGCCCGCTGACACTCCCAGGTGGGCCGCACAGATGGATGGTCACCCATCCGGACTCCCGCAAGGGGCCGGTGGACAGAACCCCGCCTACAGGCCGGCTCACCGTCACCCACGGCCACCCACCGCTTTCGGCGTCCGATTCAGGTTCCGAGGGCGAGGAACACGACGGCCGCCGCGCCGAAGGCACCACCCATGACCTGGAGGCGGGCCACCCGCTCCCCCAGGAACTGCCACGACAGGGCGATCGAGACGGCGGGGCAGAGCGCTACGAGGGCAGACACCACTGCGGCTGAGCCCATCTGGTAGGCGACCGTGCTGAGCATGAACGCCACGGCACTGGTGAGGCCCACCACCGTTCCCCCGCGTCGGTTCAACCTGTCCGGCCACACGGCTCCGGTCTGGATCCGGGAGGCGACCGGTAGGACCAGCAGTCCGACCGCTAGGGCCATGAATGCGGGCAGCACACCGGCCTCTTCCCCGACCTGTGAGAAGCAGAGTCCCGCACTCCCCAGGCTCGCCCCAACCAGGACGGCCAGGCCCAGGATCGGACTTCGCACCACCTCGGCCGGACGCGGTAGCCGACCCTCGCCCGACAGGAGCACCACGGCGGGAATGGCCAGGAGCACTCCCCAGACAGCCAGCGACCCCAGGGACTGGCCGATGAACGGTCCGATGAGCGCCGGCACCGCGATCATCGTCAGCCCGTACCCGGGAGCGAACACGGCGACCGGTCCCCGCGCCATCCCGGCGTAGAGGAGAGGCCGGGTGGCGGCCATCAGCAGTCCCGCCAGGACGGACCAGACGACGTCGCCAGCCGATACGGCCTCAGGCGGATACACGAGGACGACCACACCTGTCAGGACGGCGCTGACCGCGGTCGCTGTCAGAGCAATGGAGATCGCCGCCCCGGGACGTCCCGCACGCCGGATCGTCACACCTCCCAGGAGGTCACCCATGCCGAAGAAGAGGGCGGCCAGGGACCCCAGGAGGACGATCACCGCGGAATGCTGCCCTCTCCCCCGCGTGCTCCCGTCACCGGCGGAGGGAATCATGCGGCCTTCGCCGGGACGGATGTCGACCACCCGACGCTGCCCTAACCTCTCGGGCATGGAGGTCCGGGGATATGAGATCGGTGCGGGCGTCGACCTGGCGGGCGCCGACCTGACCGATTCCGACCTGAGGTCCGTGGACCTGAGTGGCTCCTGGCTGGGCGGCGCCGTGCTGAGCGGATCGGACCTGTCCGATGCCCGCCTGATCGGCGCAGACCTGAGGCACGCCATCTGCCGTGGCACCGTGTTCGCCGACGCCGACCTCCACCACGCCAACTTCTGGAGCGCCGACCTGAGCGACGCCCGGATGGGAGGCGCCATGCTCAGCCGTGCCTGGCTGGGCAGTGCCCGCCTGACCGGCACCGACCTGCGCAGCGCCGATATGGGTGGGGCGTGGCTGATCGCCGCCGACCTGACCAGTGCCCTGCTGGGTGGCTCTATCCTCGCCGGAGCATCCCTCACCCGAACCTGCATGCGTGACTGCGACCTGACCGGGGCATTCGCCGGAGGCGCCGACTTCCGCAGCGCGATGCTGAACGGCGCCACCATCCGGGCTGCGAACCTGTCGGGCGCCAACCTCCGCGGCGCCTCCCTGATCCAGGTCGACCTCTCCCTCACCGACCTGATGGGCGCCGACCTCACCGATGCCCAACTGGATGGCGTCATCCTGGACGGCATCCGGCACGATGACACGACCCTCTGGCCAGATGGCTTCGAACCGCCCTCGTCGGGTGGTCTGGACGACCACGACTGATCCACCGGGGCCGTCCGGACCCGACACCGACACCCCGGCCAGACCCTCCCGGACAACCTGACCCCGAAGGAATCGACTGCTACCGTCCGTCCCCTCACGGCAGGTCGACCTGATTCGCCGCCTGGGATCGGGGGATCCGGATGCCGGAACACGCAATACCGACGACCGTCGAACAGGTCACGCCTGCCTGGCTGACCGATGCCCTCCGGGGCAGCGGGGCACTCCAGGACGGCACGGTGACGGGCTTCGACGCCGAGCTGATCGGCCAGGGGGTCGGCATCATGGGCCTGCTGCACCGCCTGACGCCCACCTACGACGGCGGATCGGGCCCGGCGACCGTCGTGCTGAAGACACCGGTGGACCACGAGATGACCAGGTTCGTGGCCCGTACATTCCAGTTCTACAGCAAGGAGGTCGCCTTCTACCGCACCGCCGCCGCCCGTAGTCCCCTCACCACACCGCGTTGCCTCGCCTCGGCACACGATCCCGAGAGCGACGACTTCGTGCTCCTCCTGGAGGACCTCGGGGATGCCGAGGCATACGACCAGTTGGACGGCTGCCCGCCCGACCTGGCCGAGGCGGCGGTGCGTGCGCTGGCGCGCCACCACACCGAATTCTGGGAGACGCCTTCCTTCGGGAAGGAGTTGTCATGGTTGCCGTACGGCTGGGATCCACCGATGCCCCAGGGCGTCCAGCAGGGGGTGACCATGGCCTGGGAGCCGTTCCTGGCCGGCTTCGGAGACCACGTTG
>DUAC01000107.1 GCA_012961035.1 Acidimicrobiia bacterium | reverse complement strand
CGTGCCATCGGAGAGGTACCGGTCCGGCGGGTACTGCCCCGGGCCAGCGGTCGGCTCCTGGCCGGGAACCTGGGGCTCCTGGCCGTCGTGCTGGGCATGCCGATCGCCGTGCTGGTGGAGCGTTCGCTCACCACCGGGCGGGGGGCGGATGCCGCATGGTCGGTGCGCAACTACGCAGCGCTGGCCGACCGGGTCGACCTTCTGCCGATCTCGGCGCTGGCGGCCCTCCGCAACTCGCTGCTCTTCGCAGTGGTGGCCACCGGCCTGGCCGTGCTGGTGGGCGGCCTGGCGTCGCTGGTCGTGGTCCATGGCCGTCGGGCCACGTCGAGGCTCTTCGACCTGGGGTTGATGCTTCCCCTGGGTGCATCGGCGGTGACGGTGGGATTCGGCATGCTCATCGCCCTCGACGGGCCGCCGTTGGATCTCCGGTCGTCGCGCTGGCTGGTGCCGGTGGCCCATGCCCTCATCGGCGTGCCGTTCGTGATGCGGATCGTGGTCCCCACCCTCCGGAGCATCGACCATCGACTCCGCGAGGCCGCAGCGGTACTCGGAGCCTCACCGGCACGGGTGCGGCGCTACGTGGACCTTCCCATCGCCGCCCGGGCGCTGGCCGTGGGCGGCGCCTTCGCCTTCGCGGTCTCCCTCGGGGAGTTCGGGGCCACCTCGTTCCTGCCCCGGCACCCCGACCGCCTGACCGCTCCACTCGCCCTGTTCCGGCTGCTGGGAACTCCCGGAGAGGCGCTGAGGGGCCAGGCCATGGCGCTGTCCGTGGTGCTGATGGTGCTGACAGCGGCTTCGGTGCTGGCCATCGAGGGCTGGGGGCGGCGTGGCGCGGTAAGGGGTGACCTGTGACCCTGCGGGTGGACGGCCTGTCGGTGGCCTTCGATGGCGTTGCGGTGCTCGACGGCGTGGACCTGGAGGTGGACGAGGGCGAGGTGCTGGTGCTCCTGGGCCCATCGGGTTGCGGCAAGAGCACCCTGCTACGTGCCATAGCCGGCCTGGAGCGACCGTCGGCCGGCCGGATCTTCTGGGGGGACCAGGACCTGACCGACGTGGCGACCCACGAACGCGGTTTCGGGCTGATGTTCCAGGACCATGCCCTGTTCCCGCACCGCGACGTGGCCGGCAACGTGGAGTTCGGACTGAAGGTGGCCGGCATGCCGGCGGACCAGCGGACCCACCGGGTGGCCCGGGCGCTCGAGATGGTCGGGCTGGAGGGGTTCGGTGGCCGACGGGTGGGCACGCTCTCCGGTGGCGAGGCCCAGCGGGTCGCCCTGGCCAGGTCGGTGGCCGCCGGACCCCGCCTGCTGATGCTCGACGAGCCGTTCGGTTCCCTGGACCGGGTCCTGAGGGAACGCCTCACCGAGGACCTCGGGGTGCTGCTACGTCGGCTGGGCCAGGCGGTCGTCCACGTCACCCACGACCACGATGAGGCGTTCGCCCTGGCTGATCGGATCGCGGTCCTGGGGAACGGTCGGATCGATCGGATCGGTGGGCCGGCCGAAGTGTGGGCGGATCCCGGAACGGTGCATTCCGCCAGGTGCCTGGGCCACGAGAACCTGGTGGTCCTGGACGGGTCCGGCTGCTGTGCCCTGGGGCGCCTCGGTGACGGCCCCGGCACGGTGCTGGTCCGCGGGGACAGGCTCGTGGTCGGTGCGCCTGCCGACGGGGAGCCAGCAACCGCACCGGTGTCGGCCGGCAGGACGGTGGGCCCGGTTTCCGGGTTGGTGGTGGGGACGTCCATCCGGGGTGGTCGGGCCGTGGTGGTCCTGGACGTGGACGGGCTCCGCCTGAGGGCCTGGTCGGACGGGTCTCCGAGCGTCGGCGACCGGGTCGGGGTGTCGGTGGCCGAGGGCGGCGTCGTACCCCTGTCCCGGTAGGGCGCTCAGGATCCGTCGAACCGGGGGACCAGCTCGGCCTTCACGACCTTGCCCATGGCGTTGCGGGGTAGGGAATCCACCACCAG
The DNA here is from genome assembly GCA_012961035.1 of Acidimicrobiia bacterium. Lineage (GTDB taxonomy): Bacteria > Actinomycetota > Acidimicrobiia > Acidimicrobiales > MedAcidi-G1 > UBA9410. The sequence continues at coordinate 1,852 of DUAC01000107.1, read as the reverse complement.
CAGCCGTTCCGGAACCTTGTAGCGGGCCAGACGGTCCCGGCAGAAGGTCGTCACCCCATCGGCCAGCGCCTGCGGATCGGCGGATCCGGCCGGGACCAGGCAGGCGACCACCACCTCCCCGAGCCTCTCGTCGGGCAGCCCCAGCACGACGGCCTCCTCCACGCCGGGATGTTCCAGCAGGACGCGCTCCACCTCCAGCGGGTACACGTTGGCCCCACCCCGCAGGATCATCTCGGTGCGGCGCCCACGGATCACCAACTGGCCGTTCTCGTCCAACAGGCCCAGGTCGCCGGTGTGGAGCATCTCGCCGCGCAGCGCCTCGGCCGTGGCCTCTCCCGAGTTCCAGTAGCCCAGCATCGGGGTCCACGTCCCGGCCCATCGTCCCTCGGTGACCGGTGCGAGGCAGACCTCGCCGGTCTCGCCGCCGGGCACCTCCCTGTCGTCGTCGTCCACTATGACCACCCGGAGCGGTTCGAGTGGGTAGCCGGCCCCGTCGTCGCGCATCGGGCGGTCCACGTGCTCACGGGTAACGCCCGTGGGTGCCTCCGTGAGGCCGTAGCCGACCAGGGCGCGGCTGCCGAACTTCTCCAACCAGGCCGTCCTGAGGGCTGCCGGGGTGTGTCCGGCGCCGATGATGGTCTGGGTCAGGGTTGCCAGGTCCCCGCCGTCCACGTCGGCGTGGGCCACCAGGTCGTGGGCCATGGTCGGAACCAGCGTGATCCTGTTGATCCGGTGCCGACGCACCTCGGTGGCCAGCCCGACAGGGTCGGTCCGCTCCAGCAGCACGGCGGTGGTGCCCCGTAGGAATGCCCAGAGTGGACCCAGCACCAGCATGTTCAGGATGGTGAGGGCGAGCGCCGTTCCGTGGTGTTCGCCGTCGACAGCCGGGTAGGCGTGCCGGCTGGAGATGCCCGGCCAGAGCAGGTTGTGCTGGGAGTGGACGGCTCCCTTGGGGCGTCCGGTGGTGCCCGAGGTGTATGCGATGGCTGCCGGTGCCTGCGGGTCCACCTCGACGGTCGGGGCCGGCAGGCCCGCGTCCAGCAGCACGGCCCACTCGTCGTCAGCGCCGCCATCCGTGGTGGGGTCGACGGCGATCGTCAGCCGGCCTCCGCCGATGGCGAGGCGGTCGGGGTCCGTGATGAGGAGCCGGGCGCCAGCATCGTCCAGGAGCCAGTGGGCCTCGTCCGCCACGAGGTTGGTGTTGATCCCCAGCCACACCGCCCCCAGTCGCTGGGTGGCCAGGAACGCCTCCACGAGGGCCGGTCGGTTCGGCAGGGAGCATGCGACCCGGTCGCCGGGCCCGATACCGAGCGACGCAAGGGCTCCGGCGGCTGCCGCCACCCGGGTGTCCAGCTCCGAGTAGGTGAGGGTGCTGTCGTTCCATACGAGGGCGGGGCGGTCGGGGTGATCACGGCGCCCAGCCTCCAGACAGGCTGAGACCGTGGACGGCCCCTCGGGGAGGGGGGCCGGCGTGGAGCGCACGACCAGGCCGTGGGCGTCCACCTCTGGAAGCGGGTGTGGCACGAACGTGGAGGTTAGGACCGTCATCCGGCTGGATGCGCCCGGTCGGTGGATTGGCGGACTGCCGGGCTGCCGGGTGGGACGGTGTCGCCGGCTGGATGGTGATCGATCATTACGAGGCCGTGACTTTCTTACCGTCCGACTGGATGTACGGCCTCGTCTATGGATACGGTCCAGACCTTCGGCGGGGTGACGCGTGTCACCTCACGCCGGATAATCACACTCAACACGGGGGGAACCTGTCTTCATGAGTACTCGACTGCGCTGGTTGACGGCGCTACTGGCGACATTCACGCTGCTGGCTGGTGCCTGCGGCTCCGATGGCGGCGGA
>DUAC01000106.1:1506-3824 GCA_012961035.1 Acidimicrobiia bacterium | reverse complement strand
AGAGAGGCATGCACCTCGGGGGCCAGGGCGATCCCGAACCGCAGTTGGACCTGCCCGGTGCCCCGGGGGCGCAGCGACAGGTACCAGAGGTGGTCGGGAGCGAGGATGTACATGTGCGACGGGAACACCGTCGGCATGAACGTGGTGGTCCGCCACCGACCCACCAGCCGATCGTTGTCCGGGTGGGCCCGGCCGTACCGGGCATTCCCGTCCTTCTCGAACATCTGGTAGGTGAAGGCCCCGTGGCGCTGGTCGGGGAAGACGACCGAGCCCATCGGCATCCAGGTACCCAGCGTCTCGCGGTGGGTGACCGGCAGGTGGTAGCCCTCCATGAAGTTCTCGGTGAGGAACTTCCAGTTGCCGTCCCACACGTCGTCGACCCGGTGGACCGGCACGTAGTCGGCCACCCCGTAGGGCGCCACGAATCCCTCGATGGGAGCCAGCAGGTCGGACACGGACCCGATGTCCGGGTCCAGCGTGCAGTAGATCCATCCCTGCCAGACCTCGGTGCGGATCTCCGGCAGGCAGATGTCCGCCTTGTCGAACCCGTCGGTTCGCTCCATGTGGTTGGTACCCACGAGCCGGCCACCCAGGTCGTAGGTCCAGGAGTGGTACGGGCAGGTGATCCGTCGTGCGTTCCCATCGCCCTCGACGAGCGTCATCATGCGGTGGCGACAGACGTTGGAGAACGTCCGGACCTCGCCGTCGGTGTCCCTCACGCAGAACACCGGCCGCTCCGCGATGGTCCAGGTGAGGTGGTCGCCCACGTCGGGGATCTCGGCGGCCAGGCCGGGTGAGACCCAGTCCCGGGCGAAGGCCCGGTCCCGTTCCAGGTCCCGGACCTCGTCGCTGTGGTACATGACCGACGGCATGTTCGTCGCCGCCGAGAGGGGTCCGTCGGCGACCGTCCGCAGGCGCGTCAGGGCCTCGAGGACCTCGGTGCCGGGGGTCGGACCTGCGGCCGGGAACGTCGGATCGGCGGTCATGGTCGAGCGGGTCGTCAGTCCGGGATGACGGCGGTGACCTCTATCTCCACCACCCACTCCGGACGGGCCAGGGCGGGCACGACTATCCCCGTGGAACATGGATGCACGCCCTTCAACCACCGCCCCATGACGCCGTAGACCGCCTCCCGGTAACGGATGTCGGTGAGGTAGACGACGATCCGGCAGACGTGGTCCAGCTCGGAGCCGGCCTCGGACAGGAGCAGGGCGATGTTGGCCATGGCCTTCTCGGTCTGCTTCGCTGCGTCGCCCACGTGGAGGGACTCGCGCGTGTCGAGGTCCTGGGAGACCTGGCCGCGCAGGAACACCATCGTCCCCCGTGCCACGACGCCCTGGCTGAGGTCGTTGTCCAGGTTCTGCTCCGGGTACGTCTCCTTGGTGTTGAACGGACGGATGCGCTGGTGGGTGGTCATGGCAGTGGTTACTCCCGGTCTCGGAACGGAGATTGTCGCGCGCTCAGGCGCCGGCCGTGGCCTGGGCAGTGGTGCCGGACCCCTCCTCGAACGGCGTGGAGCCACCCCGGCCGCCCTTGGCCGAGAACCCGTTGCCGAGGGCCAGCTGGGCCAGGCGCTCCACGTACAGGTCGTCGCGGAAGTGAAGGGTGAAGGTACGGGCGTCGCGCATCATCTGGCCCAGCGGGTACCGCTCGTGGCAGGCCCGGGCGCCGACCAGGTCGAAGCCCTCGTAGGGGATGGAGAGCACGGCGTCCTTGGCCAGGTGCATGGTGCGAACGGCGTCGGCTTCGCACTCGTCCGGGTCGTCACCCCTGTCCAGGCGGGCCGCAGTCGACCGTAGGCAGGCTCGGGCGGCGAACAGCCGGGCGTCCATCTGGCCCAGCTTCACCCGCACGGCCTCGGAGCCGCTCAGGTCGGGCCGGGCGCCGATGTAGTCGATCAGGAAGTCGAAGGCGCCCTGGGCAGAACCCAGGTGGTTGGAGGCGTACGCACAGCTGAAGGTCCGCGGATCGCCGGTGATCCAGCCGCCGGGAGTCCCGACCACATGGTCGTCCGGGACGAACACGTCCTGGAACTTCACGCCGCACGAGATGGTGGAGCGCATGCCCAGCATCTGCCAGTCGTCCAGGAGTTCCACGCCGTCCCAGTCCACGTCGACCACGGCGAACACCATGCGGCTGGCGTACGAGGTGTCGCCCTCCACGGCGCACCACACCATCAGGTACTTCGCGGTGGCGGCCACCGAGGCGAAGCCCTTGCGGGCCGTGAGGCGGTAGCCGCCGTCGACCTTCGTCAGCTCGGACTGCAGCACCTCGGCGCCGTTCTCGTAGAGGTGGGCCTCCGAACCCAGCGAGGCACA
>DUAC01000106.1:0-1457 GCA_012961035.1 Acidimicrobiia bacterium | reverse complement strand
TGTTCCGGGCTGGAGTGCCAGGCGATGATCCCGGCGGCGTGGTTGTGCACCTGGATGAGCTGGGCCGTGTTGGTCTCCCACCTCGCCATGCGCTCCAGCACCTCGTACCACGGCCCATACCGGCCGGGTAGCCAGAAGCCGGCGCCGCCGTACTCGGTCGGCACGCAGAGGGCGTGCAGGCCGGCGGCCTTCGCCTCGGCGAAGTTCTGGTGGGGGAACTCGACCGCCTCGTCCAGCGCCCGTTGGCGCTCCCGCCAGCCTGGTCCGAGCGCGTCGACGCGGGCCAGCACCTCGGCGGTGGTCGGCGGCTCCGGCCATGGAACTGTGGTGGCGGCTTCGGTGGCGGTCATGGGATACCTGTCTCTCCGGGCCTCAGGCCTCTTCGGATTCCGTACAGAACCTGTCGACGGTGCGCCGCAGCACGTCGCTGCAGCGATCCAGCTGGGCAGGGTCCACGAACTCGTCGGGTCGGTGGGCGTCTGCGATGTCGCCGGGCCCGAGGATGACCGCCGGTACGCCGAGACGGTCGGCGTAGAGGCCGGCCTCGGTACCGAAGCCGACCGAGCCCGGCTGGCCGGCTCCGACGAGCGCTCCGAGGGCGACGACGGCGTCGAGGGTCGGGTCGGTCGCCAGGGCTGGATAGCCGATGATCGCCTCACGGCGAGCCGTGCGTGGACGACCTGTACCTCGGCCAGGACGCCCACCAGGAGGTCGTCCGGGTCGACGTCGGCCCCGTGGCGGACCTCGAAGTCCATGGTGCACGACGGCGCCAGCACGTTCAGGGCCACGCCACCGTGGATGGTCCCGACGTTGGCGCTGACGCCGCGCGACGGGTCATTGACGGCATGGATCAGGACGGCGAGGTCCGCCGCCTCGTGGATGGCGCTGGGCTCGACACCCGCCCGACTGGAGTGCCCGGCAGCAGCCACCAGGTCCAGCCGATGGCCGACCTTGCCGGCATGGGCGTTGCAGAGCCTCATGCTGGTCGGCTCACCCACCACCACCACGTCCGGAGAACAGGATCCCCCGGCGGCCAGGACGTCGAGCAGGCCGTGCACTCCCACACAGCCGATCTCCTCGTCGTAGCTGAGGCCCAGGTGCACAGGTGCCCGGAGGGCGTCGACGTCGGTGGCCTCCATCAGGACGAGGGCGGCGGCCAGGAAGCCCTTCATGTCGGCTGAGCCACGGGCTCGCAGTTGGCCGTCCACCTCGGTCAGCTGGTAGGGGTCGGTGGCCCAGCCGGAGCCGGCGGGCACCACGTCGGTGTGACCGGACAGCAGGACGCCCCCGGGGGCGTCGGGCCCGAACCGGAGGTGCAGGTTGGCCCGCCCGGTCTCACCGGGCACGACGTTGACCACGGCGCCGGCGGCGGCGGCCCGATCGGCGTACAGGTCGATCAGTTCCAGGTTCGACGTCCGGCTCTCGGTCGGGAATGCCACCAGGTCGGCGAGCAGGTC
>DUAC01000105.1 GCA_012961035.1 Acidimicrobiia bacterium | reverse complement strand
TGAAGCCGGGGTCCACGGGTGGCGCTCGACCCGGGTGGTGGTCATCGTCCCTCCTTCGCTGGCGCGTCCTCGGCCGACAGGTCCTCGAGGGTGGTGCCGCCGTTCCACGAGACGCCGACGCTGCGCCAGTAGCCGGCGATCATCTCCGTGGGTGCCAGCCGGTCGAGCTCCTCGACCGGTGACCCGAAGACCCTCAGGTCCACGTCGCCGGTGAACGCCGGGCCCACCTCGGCGTCGTAGCCCCGCATGGTGACCAGCTCGTTCAGCGAGTCGGTTCCGTCGGCTTCGATTGCCGGCAGGAAGCGGTTGTGGATCATGGGCAGGGCGTTCACGAAGCCGGTGTGGTCGCTGGGTCCGGTGATGGTGAACTCGGCTTCCACCAGGCGTCGCCCGTAGGCGGAGCAGGTGGCGCCGAACCGACCACCGGGCTGGAGGCGGGGCCCGGCCCTTCCCACGGTGACCGGACGGGTCATCCAGATGTCGCCCATCTTCTTGGGGTAGCCCTGTATGTGGCCGCGCAGCATGGCGTAGTCCTTGTCGACCCAGATGTAGACGCAGCGGCTGTAGTTCTCACCGCGGTAACTGCAGCGCACCACCACGAAGCACTCCTTGTACTGGAGGCGGTCCGGGTCCAGCACCTCGTTGAAGTCGTCGGAGCAGGACTGCCAGTCGGCCCAGATGACCGCCACGGCGCCGGGGTCGTCCTCGGCCGGGAGGAGCGGGGCGGGAAGTAGTTCGGCGACGGCTGCCGGGTCGGTGCGGTACTCGATGGTGAGCATGTCGCCCGAGTAGTGCCAGGGGGGCGACGGGACCAGGGACGACCTTCCGGTCGATGTCCTGGGGAAGGTGAAACCCTTTGGTTCTGCCATTTCGAAACCCTATCATTTGGACCCTAACGATTTCCATGGGAAGATTCCGTGGAAGCAGCGTGGCGGCCGGACCGGCACCGAGGGGGCACAGGACATGGAACGACGACGGATCCTCCTTGACGGGTCGGTGACCACGATGCTCGTCGATGGCGACGAGTTGGTCGCCGGCGACGGACGACGGGTGGCCGAGGCCGATGCCGTCCACCTGCCACCCTCGGAGCCGTCCAAGATCCTGTGCGTGCACCTCAACCACGTCAGCCGGGTGGAGGAGTTCCAGGTGTCGCTGCCCGCCGCCCCCACCTACTTCCAGAAGCCGACCTCAGCCCTGAACGGACACCGTGGCGACGTCGTGAGGCCGGAGCGCTGCCGGTGGCTGAACTACGAGGGTGAGATCGTCATCGTGATCGGCGAGCCCTGTCGCAACATCAGCCCGGCAGAGGCCGGCGCGTACATCGCCGGCTACACGATCGGCAACGACTACGGCCTCCACGACTTCCGGGACACCGACGCCGGGTCGATGCTCCGGGTGAAGGGATCCGACACCCTCTGTCCGGTCGGACCCGGCCTGGTCACAGACTGGGACTTCCGGTCCAGGGGGATCCGGACGCTGGTCAACGGCGAGGTGGCCCAGGACGGCAACACCGATGAGATGACCTGGGACATGCACTACCTGGTGGCCGACCTGGCCCGGACCATCACCCTGCTGCCCGGCGACATGGTCTTCTCCGGTACTCCGGCCAACTCCCGGCCGGTCCAGCCCGGCGACGTGGTGACCGTGGAGGTCGAGGGCCTGGGTGCGCTCACCAACACCATCGTGACCGGGCCGACGCCCATCCGCGACGACTGTGGCGCTCAGCCCACGGAGTCGGAGGAGGTTCTCTCGACCGCCCTGGGTGGCGACTGGGAGTTCCGTGGGATCAGGTCTCCGCGCCGTGGTTGAGCGATCCGGATACATAGAGATCGACAGGACGTCGGGTCGTTCCAGGGCCGAGGGAAGCAGACTGTGTGCAATCAGGATCTCGCACAATTTGTACCTTCTGCATCTATTGGGCAACAGTTCGCGTAACAACACGAAGTGAAAACTTCAGGGGGGCAGAGCAATGAAGTCCAAGTCCTTGATCGCCGTAATGACGGTCTTTGCGATCCTCGCCGCAGCATGCGGTAGCGACGAGGATGTGAGCACCACGCCTGTACCTACGACGGCCGTTGCGGCGCCAGCTACAACCGCTGCCGCTCCAGTTACATCAGCGGCTGCGGCTGCGGCTGGTTCGGCGGTTGTGGGTTTGGATATTGATGCGATCCTGGGTGCTGATCTGGCGAGTTGTGCTACGGCGCCGTCGGGTGATCCGATCCGGGTGGGTATGGCAATGGACTTCAGCGATGTCGTCGGGTTTGTCGATATTCCTGGTTCCAACCTGGTGCCCTACGTTGCTGAGTTGATCAACTGCACTGGTGGCATCAACGGCAGTCCTGTCGAGGTTCGTGTGGCCGAGGTTGGCGACGATGCCGCTTTGGCCGCGCAGGAGCTGCTGGATTGGGGTGCACAGTTCCTCATCGGCCCACCGTTTGCCGACTTTGCCCTTCCGATCCTCCAGACAACCGGGGGCAATGTGCCGCTGTTCGTGGCGGCCTCTACCGAGCCGACCCTTGCGGATGCTTCGATCAACTCGTACCTGGTGACCTTTGACGACTTCGCCATGGCGGGAGCAGCTGCACAGTGGGCGCTTGATCAGGGCATTACCCGTGCGATCGTGTTCACCGAGGGTGAGGGAATCCCCTACACCGGTGTAAACCCCGATGCCTTTGCTGCTGCGTTCGTGGCCGGTGGTGGTGAGGTGGTCAGCACCCAGACCTACGTGTGGGCTGCCGACACCGACTTCTCCGCGCAGGTGAACGAGATAGCCGGCATTTCTGAGAACAACGAGGTGGTCTTCTCTGCTGCTCTGGCCTTCCAGGTGACAGCGCTTCGGGGCCAACTCGAGGGGCAGGGCCTCGACGGCCTCACCTACATCGGGACCGATGCCATGGATGCCACCGGCATCCAGGTTGAGGCCAACAACGAGGGAATAGCCCACACGCCCCATACCAGCATCAGCGCCGGTGACCCGATCGACACGCTGCTGGCAGGCTATGAGGCTTCACGGGGCGAGGCGCTAGCGAGTCGTGGGTTCATGGCCCTCTACGTTGATTCGTTGTTCCTCGGCATTCAGGGCATGTTGGACTGCGACTGCACCGAGCCTGCCGACATCGGTGAGGCCGTGAAGCAGATCTCGGGGTTCCAGGGGTTGTCCGGTGAGATCACCTATGCCGGCACCAACGGCATTCCCCCCAAGGCCGTTCCGATCAACCAGATTGTCAACGGCGAGGACGTGCTGGTCGCCACGATCGGAGGCTGATGCTTCATGCTCGAGGTGTCGGGTCTGACAACCAAATACGGTGAGATCTCGGCACTCAGAGAAGCCAGCCTGCACGTTGGGTCCGGTGAGGTTGTAGGCCTCATCGGACCCAACGGTGCTGGCAAGACGACGCTGTTGAACTCCATTGCCGGGCTCTTGACGCCTAGCGGTGGTCGTGTCACCTTCGACGGCGAGGACATCACCGGAATGCCTCCTGAGAAGCTGCTCAGGTCGGGCCTTGCCCTGGTACCCGAGCACCGGCGGATCTTCGTTGACCTGACGGTGGAGGAGAACCTCAGGATCGGCGGTGTAACCGTTCCCTCAGCGGACCGGCCGGCGCTGCTTGACGAGATGGGCGAACGGTTTCCGATGTTGCGCGACAAGTGGACCACCTCGGCCGGCTACCTGTCCGGTGGCGAAGCGCAGCAACTGGCCATCGCCCGTGCTCTCATGTCGAGGCCCCGGCTCCTCATGATGGATGAACCATCTCTGGGGTTGGCTCCACTACTGGTCGACGTGGTGTTCGACCTGATCGAAGCGCTCCGATCCCAGGGTCGGACGCTGCTCGTCGTTGAGCAGAATGCAACGAGGATGCTCGACCTGGCCGATCGGGCCTACGTGTTGCGGAGCGGCGAGGTCGTTGCCGAGGGCACCGGTGCCGAGCTTCGTGACAATGAGGATCTCTTCGATACCTTCGTCGGCAACTGAGCCATGACCGAACTCCTCCAGAACCTCATTGACGGCCTCGGCCGCGGGAGCATCTATGCCCTGCTGGCGCTGGGTGTCGCAGTCGTCTTCGGTGTCATGCACCTGCTCAACTTCGCCCACGGTGAACTCATCACGGTTTCGGGTTATGCCACGTTCTGGGCCATGGCAGCCGGTTGGTCGTGGTATCTGACCGTGCCCCTCATCGTGGTCGTCTCCGTTGCGACGTCGTTGGCAATCGAGCGTGTCGCTTTCAGCCGGGTGAGGGGCGCCGATGACTTCACCCTGCTCCTTACCTCGTTCGGTGTGCACTTCGTGGTGTCGGCCATCTTCCTGTTGTATGTGTCGGCCTCGGTAAAGACCTTTCCCCGTCCTGGCTGGGTCACGAATACCTACGCACTTGGGTCGTTGAGGGTTGAGGTCTTCGACACGGTCGTTATCGGTGTCACCGTCGTCACGCTCCTCGCAACCACCCTCCTACTGCAGCGGACCATGTTTGGTCTGGCTCTGCGAGCGGCCGCGGCCGATTTTGACACTGCTCGGCTGATGGGCGTCCGTTCCAACTCTGTTATCCGTGGAGCCTTCGCGCTGTCAGGACTGTTGGCAGGTATTGCCAGCGTGTTCTGGCTGATGCGGGCCGGGAGTATCAGCCCGTCTGCCGGCATCAACCCCATGCTCAAAGGAGTTCTCGCAGCCCTGGTTGGTGGCCTTGGCAGCCTCCGCGGAGCGGTCCTGGGCGGACTAGCCCTCGGCCTGGCAGAGGTGCTCCTGCGCTCCCGCCTACCCGATTCGGTGGCCAGCCTCACTGAGGGTGTCGTCTTTCTCCTCATCGCTCTGCTCTTCATCTTCCGTCCACAGGGCATCGTCACAGTGACCCACGCGGAGCGGGTCTGATGTTTCCCGACCTCCGGCGCGACGTCGTGTTTCCGATCGCTGGTTCGGTCATCTTGTTCACCCTGGTCGTGGCCAGCGGGCTCGTGTACCAGAGTCAATTCGGCGGCGTAGGGGAACGGCTCATAACCATGGCCCTGATTGATGCCATCATCGTGCTGGGGATGCAGGTGTTCATTGGGAATACGGGAATCCTGTCGTTTGGCCACATCGGGTTTGGGGCGATCGCCGGCTATGCGTTCGCCGTTTCCGCCATTTCGCCGGTAGAGAAGATGAAACGGATTCCGGACGCTCCATTCGGGTTGACGGATGTGAACGTGGATCCGTTATTGGCGGTTCTGATCGCATTAGCTGCGACTCTTGTCGTGGCACTGGTGGTCGGGCTCGGGCTGGCTCGGTCCGGCGCCGAGTCCGGCGCGGTCTCTGCCACGGTCATCACGTTGGCACTGTTGTTCGTGACGCACGAGGTGGCCCGAAACTGGCCTGCGGTAACCGGTGGTGATCGGGCGGGCCTGTCTTTTCGCATCGGTGGCACGCTGAACGGGCGCGTAGCAATCTATGTAGCGCTGTTTCTCGCCATCCTCGTTGCGCGGCTGTATGCGCAGAGCAGGGGCGGGCGTCTGGCGGTGGCGGCCCGCGAAGACGACCTGGCGGCACGAGCGATGGGCGTGAACCCGCTTGTGCAGCAGATGGTGGCGCTCCTGATTTCAGTGGCAATTGTGAGTGTCGGGGCCAGCCTGCGGGTCTACGAGAAGGGTTCGATCCTTCCGGGTGACTTCTTCTTCAACCTAACGTTGGTCACGCTGGTGATGCTTATCGTCGGTGGCCGTCGCAGCGTGTCCGGGGCCCTGCTCGGAGTGGCGGTCATCACCGCGGGTCGCGAGTTGGCGCGGCGCCTGGGTCAGGATGGCTTCGAGATGTTTGGCGTGGGTCTCGACGGAGCGCCTCTTGATTGGATCTTCAGGGAGAACCTCAAGACCGTGTTCCTGGGTGTCTCGATGCTGGGTTTCATGATCTGGCGTCCCTCGGGCCTTCTCGACGACTGGGAGTTGGATGAATGGCTCCATGCGAAGTTCCGTCGGAGTAGAGAGTCCCCACCAGCTTCCCCTCAGGTGGTTGAGCCGGATGACTCAGCTTCGCTGGTGGCCAGCGGGGTCGATGTGGCCTTTGGAGGGTTCCAGGCACTGACAGGTGTGGGAATCGAGGCTGCCAGAAGTGAGGTGGTAGGCATCATCGGTCCCAACGGTGCCGGCAAGACGACGCTCTTGAACGTCATTACCGGACTTGTTGAGTCCGATTCCGGGCGAATATCTCTCGGAGACACCGATCTCACGACGGCTCCGTCCTTCAAGATCGCAAGGAGCGGGTTGGTACGGACCTTCCAGAACCTCCGCCTGTTTGCTTCTCTCACGGTTCGCGAGAATGTCGAGGTTTCATACCTCGTGGCAGCGTCGCATCGTCGGCATCGGTCACCCTGCGACGTTGACGGGTTGATTGCTGCTGCAGGTCTCTGGGCGCATCGCGATCGTCGGGCCCGCGAACTCGACTACGGAACTTCCCGTCGACTGGAACTTGCCCGTGCTGCCGCTACGGCACCTGCCTTCCTGCTCTTGGATGAGCCGACGTCGGGAATGAGTGACTCGGAGTCCCTCCAGATGATCGAGCAGGTCAGGCAGATGGCTGGCCTTGTCGGAGCCGGGGTGGTCGTCATCGATCACGATCTGAACTTCATCATTGGTATTTGCGATCGCATTTACTGCCTTGACTGCGGTCAGGTCATTGCGCACGGGACCCCAGAGGAGATTCAGGCTGACCCGGTTGTCCAGGCCGCTTACATCGGTTCGACAGCAGAGGGCTGAATCCGAAAGCCTGTAGGCGACGTCTCAGGATCGCTCTGCAGCCGCTTCGACCAGCCAGGCGAAGAGTGGATCGTCGGGTCGGCCCGGGAGCATCTCGGGGTGCCACTGGACGGCCACGATTGGGAGCGACTCGTGCTCCAGGCCCTCGATGGAGGCGTCCTCGGCGAAGGCCGTCGCTCGCAGGCCGGCACCCAGCCTGTCAACGGTCTGGTGGTGCAACGAGTTGACCCGGCGGTCGTCCGTGTAGATGCCTGCCAGCACCGAACCCGATTCGAAGGAGACCCCGTGCCACTCTTTGGCCGTGGGGTGGTCGAAGCCCGCGTGTGCCGGGACATCCTGGTGGAGGGTGCCGCCGGCGTGCACGTTGATGAGCTGGAGGCCCCGGCAGATGCCTACCGTCGGCAGCGAGAGGTCGATGGCCGCCTGCAGGACCGCACACTCGTGGTCGTCACGCAGCGGCTCCGGTGGAAAGGCATCGGTCTGCGACTCGTGGCCGTACCTGGCTGGATCGATGTCGGCTCCTCCCGTGAGCAGCACGCCGTCCAGGTGGTCCATGAAGTCGACCGGGTCCACGTCGATGGGGAGGAATACGGGCACCCCGCCCGCCTCCAGCACGCCACGTCCATAGTCGGCGTAGAAGACGTCTACGGCGAAGTCGGCGAGGATGGCGATGTTCCCGACGAGCTGGTCGCCTCTCTTGCGACGTCCGGTGACCCCGATCAGCGGTCGTCCGGTCATGGCTCTCCTTCCGGTCCACGCTTGCGTGCTTGGGACCAAATGAATATTGTATGTAAAGTATGCCGATCGCTGCTGGGACGCTGCATGAACCGGAATCAGGGGTGCTGAGTACCCCTGATTCGGCCGGAGGCGGCGAACGGTACCCGACCCGTGTTCCGTCGTCTCGGCGGCGCGGTTCGCTGGCTCAGGAGGTGGCCGACTACCTGAGGGACCTGATCCTGACGGGAACGCTCCGCCCCGGCGAGAAGGTCGACCAGGAGGCGGTGAGCGTGGCCCTGGACGTCTCCAGGAGCCCGATCCGCGAAGCGCTGGTGGTGCTCAGCAGGGAGGGGCTGATCCAGCTCACCCCACGGCGTGGGGCCTCGGTCGTGCGGTTGACCAGAGAGGACGTCGTCGACCACTACGCCCTGTTCGGCGTGGTGGCCGGACGTGCCGCAGCGCTGGCCGCCGAGTCGCTGGACGCCGAGAGCCTTGCTGAGCTCTGGAGCGTGCACGAGCGATTCACCGGCCAGGACATGGAGCAGCTGCAGCAGCTGAACCACGACTTCCACCGGATCATCAACCTGGCAGCCCCCCGTCGAACCCGCTGGCTGCTGGGGCACCTGGAGCGATCCGTGCCGGCCAACTACTTCGAGTTCGCCGACGGGTGGAACCGGGTGGCGGTGGGGCACCACCTGGCGATCCTGGAGGCCATCGCCGACGGCGACGGCGATCGGGCACGTAGGGCCATGGAGGACCACCTCCTGGAGAGCGGACGGGCCGCTGCCGCCGAGTTGGATGCCCGGGGGTTCTTCGACGCCGATACGCCGGACCGCACGACGGGACCGGTGAGTCGACCATGACGACCATCGACATCGCCACCCCGTCGCTCTACCTGGACGGCATCCCGCACGAGGGGTTCACCCGGATCCGGGAGACCGAGGGCCTGGTCTGGCACCCGTACGGCGAGGACGGCTTCTGGGCCGTCACCCGCCACGCCGACGTGCGCGAGGTCTCCCGGAATCCGGAGGTGTTCTCCTCGGCGATCGGCCACACCAACCTCTGGGACCTCGAGGCCGACGCCCTCGAGATCCGGCGGTCGCTGATCGACTCGGATGCCCCGGACCACACCCGCCTGCGGCGGCTGGTCTCGAAGGTCTTCACGCCGAAGGCGACGCGGGGATGGGAGGGCACGGTGCGTCGGATCACCACCGAGCTGGTGGACGGCTTCGTGGCCACGGGCGGCGGTGACTGGGTGGAGATGCTGGCGGCACCGTTGCCCATCCGGGTGATCATGGCGATCCTGGGGGTTCCCGACGAGGACGCCGGTTACCTGGTGGAGCTGACCGACCACCTCGTGGAGGGAACAGGGGCTGGTTCGTCGCTGCCGGACGATGCCTACGGAAACACCACGCCGACCCGCCTGCTCCCCTTCAACAGCCCGGCCAGCCACGCCCTCTTCGAGTACGCCGAGCGGATGCGACAGTTGCGGCTGGCCGAACCCGCCGACGACCTGGTGACCGGCCTGGTCAGGGCTGACATCGCGGGTGACCGGCTCTCCGCGGCGGAGTACCGGAACTTCTTCCAGCTGCTCGTGTTCGCCGGCAACGAGACCACCCGGACGGCCATCATCCACGGCGGCCTGGCGTTCGCCCAGCAGCCGGACCAGTGGGACGCGCTACGTGACGACCCGGAGCTGGCCGGATCAGCGGTGGACGAGGTGATCCGCTGGGCCAGCCCGATCCTCCACATGCGCCGCACCGCCAGCCGCGACACCGTGCTGGCAGGCACCGCCATCGCCGCCGGTGACAAGGTGGTGATGTGGTACGCGGCGGCCAACCGTGATCCCGAGGTGTTCGACGAGCCGTTCCGGTTCGACGTGACCCGGTCCGACAATCCCCACTTCGCCTTCGGCGGGGGTGGGCCCCACTTCTGCCTCGGAGCGTTCCTGGCCAAGATGGAGATCCAGGTCCTGCTGGAGGAGATGGTCGGGCGGGGAATACGCCTCGAGCAGCGGGCCGAGCCGGTGCGACTGGCATCCAACTTCGTCCATGGCGTGGAATCGCTCCAGCTCGGGGTCATGGCGTGAGCGGGGCCGTCCACCTCACGGTGGACCTGGATCGATGCATCGGCATCGGGCAGTGCGAGATGCTCGAGCCAGAGGTGTTCAGGCTGGACGACGAGGACGGGATCTCGCGTGTGGTGGATGGAGCGACCCTGGATCGGGCACGGGCCGCCGAGGTGGTCGAACGGTGCCCCAGCATGGCGATATCGATCGTGGAGGACAGCCCTTCCGGGTAGGCCTCGTCCTGCGGGCGAGAGGTGGACGACCTACCAAATACCGTATACGGTGTGCGAAATGGACAGATCCCGGCGGAACGGCACCGGGGATCCCGGCGAGGACCACGGTCAGGTGCAGGGTCGATGATCGGAACCGACAGGTTCGGCCAGGACCTCACCGGCGCTGACCCGCATTCGGTAGGGGTCTGGGACACCGCCATCACGGAGGTCCTGGACTTCCGCGGTGACCCCAGCGAACGACTCCACGAGTTGACGGGTACCGATGATGCCTTCGTCATGGGCCTGGTCGTTACGACCGCGGGAGCGGTCCTGGGCGGAGACGACCCCCTGTCGGAGTCCCTCCAGACCGATCTGGCGGTGCTCGAAGCCCGATGCGGCCATGCCACCGAGCGGGAGCGTGCCCATGCGGGGGCCGTGGCCACCCTGGTGGACGGGAACTTCACAGCGGCCG
This sequence comes from Acidimicrobiia bacterium, assembly GCA_012961035.1. Lineage (GTDB taxonomy): Bacteria > Actinomycetota > Acidimicrobiia > Acidimicrobiales > MedAcidi-G1 > UBA9410. The sequence continues at coordinate 13,058 of DUAC01000105.1, read as the reverse complement.
CCGCCCGCTGGGAGGCCATCGGTGCCAGCCATCCGCACGACGTGGTGGCGACGAAGATGGCCCACGACATCTACCTGCACGTGGGTGACGACGCCCGCAGGCTCCAGGCGTCAACGGCCGTGATCGGTCGCCTCCGAGTCGGCGACCCCGGGTACGGGGTGGCGGCCGGACAGCACGCCTTCGCCCTGGAGGAGGTCGGACACTACGAGGAGGCCGAACGGTTCGGCCGCCTCGCCCTGGAGGTGGATTCCGTCGACATCTGGGCGCTGCACGCCCTGGCGCACGTGTACGAGATGCAGGGGTGCCACCTCGAGGCCGTCGAGCACCTTCGGAGCACCCGGGCCGACTGGGAGGAGCGGGACCACCTGGCCCTCCACCTCCTCTGGCACCTTTCGCTCCGGCTCATCGCCGCCGGGGAGTTCGACGAGTGCCTGGAGATCTTCCACGAGCAGATCGATGACGCCGACAGGGCCTTCGGCCTGACCGACCTCACCTCGATGCTCTGGCGCCTGGAGTTGGCCGGGTGCGACGTCATGGACCTGTGGCCACTCCTGGCCGGCAGGTGGCGCGACCACGACCAGCTGCACACCACGGCCTTCCTGGACGTGCACGCCGCCCTGGCATTCGCGTCCTGCCCTGACGATCCGGGGGCCGGGCGCTTCTGGTCCGGGCTGGATGCCTGCCACAGGAGCGGTGCATCGGAGAACGACGAGACGTTCGACCTGGTGGTTCGGCCGGTTGCCACCGCCATCCGTGCCTACAGGGAGGGCAGGTACGGGGAGGTGGTCGGCGGCATCGACCAGCTGTCGGAGCTCGTCCACCGTCTCGGGGGCAGCATCGTCCAGCGCGACCTGTTCGCCATGACCGCCAGAGAGGCTGTACGTAGGAGCGATCTGCACCAGCCCGTCGAGGGCGTCGGGCCATGACCGGGACCATCGTCGAGAGACCGGACCTGGCCGATCCGGCCACCTACGACCATGGCATCCCCCATGCCGCCTTCCGGGACCTCCGGGCCATGCCCGGCCTCGTCTGGAACCCGTCGGGCCCCTGGGGCTCCGGCTTCTGGTCGGTCACCCGCCTGGACGACCTGGTGGCCGTGTCCCGCGACCCGATGACCTACTCCTCGGAGCTGGGTCACATCCAGATATACGACGTGGACGAGGACGTCCGGGCTGTCAGGGCATCGATGATCGATCTCGACCCTCCGGTCCACACCCGGCTACGGCGTCTCATCAGCTCGGCGTTCACCCCCCGACATGTACAGGGCTACGTCGAAGACATCCGTGGTCGGGTACGGAGCCGGTTGGACAGTTTCGTGGAGGCCGGTGGGGGCGACTGGGTCTCGGCGGTGGCGGCGCCGATCCCGATCGGCGTCATCTGCGACATCATGGGGATCCCGGAGGAGGACCACGACCTCATGATCGAGATGACGGATCACCTCGTGGAGGGCACCTCCTCGGCCGAGTTGGATCCCGGCGCCTACGGGAACACACGGCCGCTACGGGAACTGCCGTTCAACAGCCCGGCGGCCCATGGTGTGGAGGAGTACGCCAGGAACGCACGGCGCCAACGCCTGGACAACCCGACCGGCGACCTGTTGAGCGAGCTGGCTACGGCCGAGGTGGACGGTGAACGACTCAGCGAGACCGAGTACGCCCGCTTCTTCCAACTAATGATCTTCGCCGGCAACGAGACCACCCGATCTGCCATGTCCCACCTGGCCACCCACCTGGTCCGACACGCCGAGCAGTTCGACAGGGTCCGTTCCGATCCAACCCTGCTGGATGCCGCCGTGGAGGAGGTGGTGCGCCACGCCTCGCCCATCCTCTACTTCCGTCGGACGGCGACGATCGACACCACCCTTGCAGGGACCGACGTGGCGGCCGGGGAGAAGGTCGTCATGTGGTACGCCAGCGCCAACTTCGATGAGGCCCACTTCGCCGATCCCATGGGCTTCGACGTCGGCCGCCCGAAGGTTCCGGGACACGTGGCATTCGGCGGCGGTGGGGCCCACTTCTGCCTGGGTGCCTCGTTGGCCCGCATGGAACTCTCCGCCCTGATCTCAGAGGTGCTCGACCGCGGCCTGCGTCTCGAGCCCGCTGGAGACCCGGTGCTCGTGTCGTCCAACTTCGTGAACGGCGTGGAGCGCCTCGAGATGACCGTGGTGGCCGGCGGATGACCCGTCCACTGGAGGGCCTGCGGGTGGTGGACGCCGCGACGATTCTGGCCGGCCCGTTCGCCGCCTCGATCCTGGGCGAGTTCGGTGCCGACGTCGTGAAGGTGGAGCAACCCGGAGTCGGTGATCCGATGCGTCGGCTGGGAACCGCAGGCCCCGATGGCGACACCTGGTGGTGGTTGAGCGACACCCGTAACAAGGTCAGCGTCGAGCTGGACCTGCGTACCGATGAGGGCGCTGGACGGTTCCGTGACCTCGTGGCACCTGCCGACGTTCTGATCGAGAACTACCGGACCGGCACCATGGAACGGTGGGGCCTCGGCTTCGAGTCGCTGCGGGAGTCGAACCCCGGCCTCGTCCAGCTCTCGGTGAGCGGCTACGGCCGAACCGGCCCCATGGCCACCACGGCGGGGGTGGCCCGGATCGCCGAGGCATTCACCGGAATGGCCCACCTCACCGGAGAACCCGATGGCGCCCCCGGCCTGTCGGGCTCCTCGGGGCTGGCCGACTACCTGGCAGGCCTGTACGGGGCGCTCGGCGTCCTGCTCGCCATACGGGCGCGTGGGGCCAGCGGCCGGGGACAGCTGGTCGACGTGGCCCTGTACGACGGGGTCGCCCGGATCCTCGACGAGCTGGTGCCGGTGCACGTGGCGACCGGAGTGGGCCGGGAGCGGATGGGTCCTGACACGCATCGCTCGGTTCCGCACAGCAACTACCGGACGGCCACCGGTGACTGGGTGACGATCGCCTGCACCAACGACAGGATGTTCGACCGCCTCGCCGAGGTGATGGGTCGTTCCGACCTGCTCGACGACGAGCGTTTCGTCACCAACGCCAGCCGCATCGCCAACCGGGAAGAGGTGAACATGGTGGTCGGGGACTGGGTGGCGGGCACGCCGCTGGACGAGGTCATCGCCGGTTGCGAGGCTGCGGCCGTGCCCGTCGGCCTGGTCCAGACCGTCGGGCAGTACCTGGAGCACCCGCAGGTGGCGGCCCGCGACTCGGTGGTCACCGTCGACCACCCCACGGTCGGGCCGGTGACGGTGTCCGGGGTGGTGCCCCGCCTGGTGGACACTCCCGGGTTGATCGAGACCCTCGGAGCCGTCCTGGGCGGGACCACGGTGGACGAGGTACTGGAACGCTGGAGGGGCGCGCTGTACGGCGCCACGACGACTGGAGAAACCCCGTGATGTGGCAGCTCACCGAGAAGCAACTGGACCTGCAGGCGAGGGCGCGTGCCGTGGCGACCGAGGTCGTCGGGCCCCGCGCCGCCGAGGTGGATCGGACGGAGTCGTATCCATGGGAGAACGTCGAGGCGCTGCGGGAGGCCGGCATGACCGGCATGACCGTGCCGGCCGAGTTCGGAGGTCCGGGCCATTCGTTCCTGGACGCGGTCCTGGTGGTGGAGGAGATGGCGAAGCAGTGCGGCGTGACCGGCCGGATCGCGGTCGAGGCGAACATGGGTGCCATCTCGGCGATCATGGCGTACGGCACCGACGACCAGCGGCGCCTTGCCGCCGGCCTGGTGCTGGATGGCGACAAGCCTGCCATCTGCATCACCGAGCCCGGAGCGGGCAGTGCCGCCTCGATGATGACCACCCGGGCGGATCGCCGGGGTGACGGGTACGTCCTGAACGGTAAGAAGCACTGGATCACCGGTGGTGGCGTGTCGCGCCTCCACCTCGTGTTCGCCCGGGTGTTCGACGAGCACGGTGAGGAGGAGGGCATAGGCGGGTTCCTGGCGATCCGCGATGAGACGCCGGGACTGGTGATCGGTCGTCGGGAACCGACCATGGGGCTACGGGGCATACCGGAGACGGAGGTGCTGTTCGAGGACATGGCCGTCGGCGCCGACATGGTGCTGATGCCGCCCTCCGGGTTCGGTCGGGGCTTCGCCGAGCTCATGAACTCCTACAACAGCCAGCGGGTGGGAGCCGGCACCGTCGCCCTGGGGCTGGCCACCGGTGCGTACGAGCGTGCCCTCGCCTACACGAAGGAGCGCGAGCAGTTCGATCGTCCCATCGCAGAGTTCCAGGGCGTCCAGTGGATGCTGGCCGACATGAGCATCCGGCTGGAGGCGGCACGCAGCCTCACCTACCGGGCCGCCGATTCGCACGGACCAGATGGCAGCCCGTTCCCGGATCCGACCCTGGCGGCACAGGCCAAGGTCTTCACGTCGGAGAACTGCATAGACGTGGCCAATGACGCCCTGCAGCTGTTCGGAGCCGCTGGCTACTCGCGCAACAACCCGATAGAGCGCATCTGCCGGGACGTGCGGATGTTCACCATCGGCGGAGGGACGGCCCAGATCCTGCGGACGGTCGTGGCGGCCCGGATCCTGGACATGAAGCTGCCGCAGACCCGTGACGGCTTCCAGCGGCTGGCTGACCGGTCATGACCCTCGCGACGGCTACGACGGCTGGTCCCTCGACCCTGCCACCCATCGGTACGGGAGACCGCAGCCTGGCCGAGCTGGCCTACGAACGGATCCTGGCGGCGATCCTGGACGGTGGCCTGGTTCCCGGGGACCGTCTCATAATGGACCGCCTGGCCGCCGAGCTGGGCATCTCCAGGACACCGGTCCGAGACGCCCTGCATCGCATGCAGGCCGACGGGCTGGTCCAGCCGGCCACCAAGGGCTTCGTGATCCGATCCCTCGACGCTGGAGACGTCAGGACCATGTACGAGGCGCGTGAGCCGGTCGAGGGTTGGGCGGCCCGGGTGGCCGCGGGCCGCGCAGCAGCCGCCGGCCCGGTAATCGCCGAGGCCCTCGCAGGGCTGGCCGATGTGCCCGTCGACGAGCCGTCGGCCGCCTACCGGGCCAACCGCGACTTCCATCGTGCCGTCGTGCTGGGAGCCGGCAACCCGGTGCTGGTGGACTGCTTCGACACGATCTGGGGTCGCGGGCTGGCCCTGCTCTCCTTCGCCGAGTCGGCACGCCATGGTTCGACCGTCGACCTGGACGAACACCGGTTGCTCTACGAGGCGGTCATGTCCGGTGACCCCGACAGGGCCGAGGCTGAGATGCTGGCCCACATCCGGAGGGGCGCCGACTCCGTCTGAGGCCTGGCTACAGGTACGGCAGGTACCAGGCGGTCTCCCAGTCGGTGACCCGGTCGCGGGCCGAGGCCTCGTCACCGACAGCCTCGAGGTACCTGGTCAGCTCCACTTCCTTGATTGCCGTGAACTGGTCGACGAACGCCTGTCCGATGGCGGTGGCGAAGATCTGATCCTCGGCCAGCGCCTCCAGTGCTCCGCCGAGGGAGTCGGGGACGTGCTCCTCGGTGCAGGCCTCCTCCAGGCCGTCGCCGGTCTCGGGCCCCGGGCATTCCAGCCCGGCTTCAACGCCGAGGCGCGCTGCGGTGAGGACGGCGGCCACCGCCAGGTGGATGGTGGCCGAGGCGTCCGGCATCCGGTTCTCGAGGCGGGTCGAGGCATCCCGCTCGGGGTTGACGCGCACGGTGGTGCAGCGGTGGTCGTATCCCCAGCTCTTCCAGTAGCCGGAGAGCTGGCCGGGCCGGAGACGCTTCGACGAGTTGACGGTCGGGGCACAGATCGCAGACATGGCTGACAGGTGGTGGAGCTGGCCGGCGATGCACTGCATGGCCAGGGTGGACAGACCGTTCCCGGCGGAGGGGTCCAGCAGGGCGTTGTTCCCGTCGGCATCCAGGAGGCTGAGGTTCACGTGCAGGCCGCTGCCGCCCCGGTCCATCAGCGGTCGGGGCAGGAAGGTCAGGAGGTGGCCCATCTCGAAGGCCACGTCGCGGGCCATCGTCTTGAACAGGAAGGCTTCGTCGGCGGCGGCCAGGGCATCGTCGTACTCGAGGGTGAACTCGAACTGGGCTGCGTCGAACTCTGCATTGGCCGACTCCAGGCGGAACCCGACGGCGTCCGAGACGTCGTGGATGGCCTCCGCGATGCCGGCCGGGTCGTTCAGGGGGCCGGTTCCGTAGACGAACGAACCGGGGCAGTCGTAGGGGCCCCAACCGCCTTCACCGTCGGGTTGGAGGACGAATGCCTCGAACTCGATGCCGACCTGCGGGGTGTAGCCCAGGGACTCCCATGCGGCGACCGCCTCCTTCAACACGTTGCGCGGGGCGAAGGGGACGGGCACGCCCTCGCGTTCGAGGTCGCCGACCACCACACCGATGCCCTCCTCCCAGCCGTCACGGATGGCGGACGGATCGATGGTGCATTCCATGTCCGGGAAGCCCTCAAGCATCATGACGCCGGGTGCGGGGGTCATGTCACGGTCGTAGCCGAGGGCGAAGACGCCCATGGCGTGCCGGGTGCCGCGTTCCAGCAGGTGGGGGGGCAGGTACTTGCCGCGGGCGAGCGCCAGGTGGTCGGGCCAGAGCACTCGGATTCGGCGGTAGTCGGTCATCTGTCCTCTGGTCCTGATCGCCGGCGGGCAGGCCGGAATGAATCGTTTGGCCCCAAATAGTAGTGTGGAGGAATGCCCCGTGCATTCGCCGCAGGCGACGACGAGCTGGTTGAGGCCGAGCGCCTGATCCGTGACCGGATGTCCGGCCTGGATCTGGACCTGCTCTCCCTGGCAGCCGTCTCCAACGTGTTCCGGACGGCCACGGCAGTTCGGAACCACATGGAACGCAACGTCCTGAAGCCCCATTCCCTCTCGTGGAGCGCCTTCGTGGTGCTGTTCGTCCTGCACATCTGGGGAGCCAAGGAATCGCGGGAGCTGGCTGCCGAGGCCGGGATCTCCGGAGGCACCCTGACCGGTGTACTGGACACCCTGGAACGCAAGGCGCTGGTCGTCCGCCAGCCGGTCCCGACCGACCGGCGCCGGGTCGGCGTGGTCATCACCGACGCGGGGACATCGGTTGTCGAGGAGGTCATGCCGGCCTTCAACCGGGAGGAGGCCCAGGTCACCGGCGGCCTGACCGTCGAGGAGACGGCGACGTTGGCCAGGCTCTTGCGAACCGTGCTCCGAACTGCCGAGGACCTGGGTCCCCGGTGACCGCCGAACCCTTCTGGCCCCATGACGAACAGCTGCTCCGGTCGGTCATGGACTGGAGTCGCCACCGGATCGCCGGAGGCCAGGACCCGATGGCCAGGGCCCGACCCGTCCATGAACTGCGTGAGGCCCTGGGTGACACGGTCGTACCCGGAGGAATCGGTGGCCACGAGGCGCTGAGGCTCTTCACCCAGGTTGTCGTGACGGCCACCCGGTCCCAGGACAACCCGATGAACCTGGCCTTCATCCCGGCGGCGCCCACTGAGGCTGCCCTGGTGTTCGACCTCGCCGTCAGCGCCGCCGAGATCTTCGCCGGCACCTGGGAGGCCGGCGCCGGTGCCATCGCGGCCGAGAACCAGGCCCTGGCATGGCTGGTTGGCCTACTCGGCTGGCCCGAGACGGCCGGTGGTTGCTTCGTGTCCGGGGCAACCATGGGCAACCTGAGCGCCCTGGTGGCGGCACGTGAGAAGGCCCGCGGTGATGGTGGTGGCCAGCCGGTGGCATGGCGTCTGGCAGCGACCGCCGACTCCCACAGCTCGGTGCGCGCAGCGGCGAAGGTCATGGACTGCGGCATCCTGGACGTTCCCGGCGACGCGCAGGGCCGCATGACCGGTGAGGCGCTGGCCGCCGTACTGGCATCGGACGGCGGCGACGGAGTGTTCGCCGTGGTGGCCTCGTCCGGGACGACCAACGCCGGGGTGGTGGACGACCTGGCGGGCATCTCAGCGGTCTGCCGGGAGCACGGGATCTGGCTGCACGTGGACGGCGCATACGGCGGAGCGGCCCTCGCCGCCCCGTCAGTGGCCGACAGGTTCGTCGGAATCGAGCACGCCGACTCGTTCGTCGTGGATCCCCACAAGTGGTTGTTCGCCCCCTTCGACTGCTGTGCCCTGCTCTACCGCGAGCCCGAACACGGGGCCAACGCCCACTCGCAGTTCGCCAGCTATCTCGAGTCGGTGGACCGTTCGGAGTGGAATCCGGCCGACTTCGCCGTGCACCTCACCCGGCGGGCGCGTGGCCTGCCGTTCTGGTTCTCGCTCGCCACCTACGGGACCGACCGCTACCGCGATGCCATCGAGATCGTGCTGGCCACGACGCGTGCCGTGGTCGCCGAGATCAGGGAGCGACCCCACCTCAGGCTCATCATGGAGCCCGACCTGTCGGTGGTCCTGTTCGAGCGGGTCGGCTGGACCGACGAGGACTACAGGTCGTGGTCGGACCACAACGCCCGGTCGGGAATCGTGCTCTGCGTGCCCACCCGGTGGGAGGGTCGGCCGGTGCTGCGCTTCTGCTTCGTGAACCCCGCCACCGAGGTGGAGGCGGTGGCAGAGGTCCTGGACGGACTGGCCGACTAGATCATTAGGATCCAAACGAATATGCTGGTGGTCGTGCTCTCACCGTTGACGTCCAGACGATCGCCGCAGGCCCACGGTGGGTGAGATCGTCGGCGCGGCCGTCGTGTCCCACGTCCCGCCCATCGTCCTGCCCGAAGAGGTCCGACGGGAGTTGAACGACGGCGAGGAGATCAGCCTCGTACCCGGCCTGCACCGCCTCCGGACCGAGTGCCTCGACCGTCTCGGTGCCGACACCTTCGTGGTGTTCGACACCCACTGGTTCACCCTCGTGGAGATGGTCGTCACCTCCCACGAACGCAGGACCGGGCACTACACGTCTGACGAACTGCCCCGGGGCATGTCGGCCATGCCCTACGACATCCCGGGAGATCCCGAGCTGGCCGAGGCCCTGGCGTCGGTGGCCGCCGACCACGGCACCTGGATCACCGCTGTCGACGACCCGTACCTGCCCATCCACTACCCGACGGTCAACCTGCTGGGCTTCCTGCAGGGCGACGAGCGTTGGATGACGGCCAGCACCTGCGGAACGGCCGGGGCCGAGGACTTCGAGCTCTGGGGCCGGCTGCTCGGAGAGGCCATCGAGGCGATGGACCGGCGTGTGGTGCTGCTCGCCTCCGGAGGACTCAGCCACCGGTTCTGGCCGTTGGACGTCTTTCGCGACCATGAATCGTCGTCACTGGACAACATCATCACCCCCGAGGCACGGGCGGCCGACGAGGCGATCATCGCCAGGTGGGAGGCGGGCGACCATGCTGCCGTGATCGACGGCTACCCGGAGTTCCGGGCGCATGCTCCCGAGGGCCTCTTCGGCCACTACCTCATGATGGTGGGTGCCCTCGGCGGTCGGGACTGCCGGGCGCCTGGCATCGCCTACTCGGACTACGAGGCGGCGGCCGGTACCGGCCAGATCCACATGTGGTTCGAGCGCCCCGACAGCGGCTGGACGGCCTGAGCCGGTCCTCGGCGTATCAGTCGCCGTCCAGGAACCAGTCGACCAGTGCATCGGACCGGGCGCGGTTGCCCACGGCCTCTTCTTCGGACCGGGCGGCCATGACGGCGGGGTCCACGCCGTGGGCCCGCAGTTCCTTCTCCTCCATGCTGATCCAGAGGTTCACGATCTCGGTCGTGATCTCCGGATGGAACTGCGTTCCGACGCTCCGACCGATTCGGAACGCCTGCGGCGAGACGGCGGTCCGCGCTATCTCGGTGGCGCCGTCAGGCACGGTGAACCCGTCGTAGTGCCATTCGAACCACGGACCCGGTGCGATCGCGTCCGGTAGGTCGGTGTCCACCTCGTGCCAGCCGAACTCCGGGGTGTCCACCCGCCTGATCTCACCGCCCAGCGCCGCCGAGAGGACCTGGCCACCGAAGCAGAGGCCCAGCACCGGTACGCCGGCGTCATGCGCCGCCCGGACCATCTCGACCTCGCGGCCGATCCACGAGCCGATCATGTCGGTGTCCGTGACCGACCATGTGGAGCCGGTCACGACGAGCACGTCGTAGTTCGTGGCATCCGGGTATGGCTTCGTGCAGACCGGGTCGGTCGGATCCTCCAGTACCCGGAAGACGTCCAGCTGGTAGCCGTGTTCGACCAGGCGGTCGCCCACGGTCGCAGCGGGGCCGAACCAATCGTGCTCGATGACCAGTGCCCGCTTCACGGAGCGGAACCCTAGGTCGCCGGTCGGATCCGGCGGCGACCGGGGCGTCTAGCCTCCGCCCGTGGCAACGGCCCCTGACGACCTGGTACGGATCCCGGCTCCGACAGGAGCGATCTTCCCGCCGCGCCCAGGAAACCACGTCGAACCCCTGGTGGACGGTGCGTCGGCATTCGACCGGATCGCCGCCGCAGTCCAGGCGGCCACCACGTCGGTGATGGTCTGCGTCGCCTTCCTGGAGACCGATGCCGGGTTCCCGGGGGGTCGCGGCACCTTCCTCGACCTGATGGACGATGCAGCGTCCCGGGGTGTGGACGTACGGGTGCTCTTCTGGCACCCGGAGGGCCACGGGGTGGGCGCCGAGGACACCTTCCCTGGTACCGAATCCTCGGGGCGCCTGCTGGGTGCCCGGTCCACCTCGTGGCAGGCCCGCTGGGACGCCGTGGGTTCGCAGTGCCAGCACCAGAAGGCCTGGCTGGTGGACGCCGGGACCGCCGACGAGGTGGCCTTCGTCGGCGGGATCAACATCACGCGGGGTTCGATGGCCGGTCGTGACCACGCCGAGCCCGACCCGGGACTGGGGTTCACACGGGGGGAGCGGTACTCCAACGTCCATGACGTGCACTGCCTCGTGAGGGGACCGGTGGCCACCGACGTGCACGAGAACTTCGTGATGCGATGGAACGGTGCTTCGGAGCGCGGGCGCCGGCACGGGTCATGGCCCCACGGTCGGACCGAGGACCTGGCCGAGCCCCGCGGGCGTAGCCCGGAGGTCGGGTCCACCACCGCCCAGATCCAGCGCAGCGTGCTGCCCGGCCTCTACGACGCTCTGCCCGACGGCGAGAACTCCGTCCGGGAGCAGTACCTGTCTGCCATCGCAGGTGCGAAGGACTACGTCTACATAGAGGACCAGATCCTGCTGAGTCGGGTGGTCCTGGTGGAGTTGCGCGACGCACTCGAACGGGGCGTGCTGGTCATGGCGTCGGTACCCGGTGATCCGATGACGGAACTGGCCGCCGCCCGGGCCCACCCGGGTATCGCGGCGGCCTACGACGCCCTGGCCGCGGTGGGTGCCTACGAAGGGTTCTGCCTCTCGGCACCGTGCATCCGACGGGAATGGGGCTACGAGGAGGTCTACGTGCACGCCAAGACAGCGGTCGTCGACGACCGCTGGGCCACCATCGGCTCCACCAACCTTGTCTTCTCCTCGTTCCGTGGTGACACCGAGATGAACATCTCGTTCTGGGACGTGGAGGTGGCTCGGGCATTCCGGGTGAGACAGGTCGACGAACAGGGCGGCTTCCCGTCGGTGGGCATGGATGGACGGGCGGCTATCACACGTCTGATGGAGGTGGCCCGGGAGAACTCCCGACGGCGGCTGGCCGGCGATGACCTGGACGGCTTCGCCTGTGCCATCGATCCCGCCGGCTGGGCCACCTGAGCCGTCGGGGAGGCCTGGACCCGGTTGCCGCGCCGGTGTCACATGGCGCGCCTACGTTCGTCGTATGGAGATCGCCCTCGTCCTGATCGCAGTGTTCGCCGTCCTGGTCGCGGTCATGGCCGTGGTCTGGGCGGTGAGGCGGCCGGCACCGGTCGTTCCCGGTCAACCGGTGGCTCCGCTTTTCGACGGCACGGCCCTGGCCCAGCAGGTCGGTGCCGAGGTGAAGGCCCAGATGGCCGACGTGAGGACTCAGATCGGCGAGGCAGCCACCTCGGCGCTGCAGGCCAACAACGAGCAGTTCCTGACCCTGGCGGCAGAGCGCATGGGTGCCGTCCACGAGAAGACGAAGGGCCTGCTGGACCCCTTCCAACTTCAGATGGGCCAGCTCCAGAAGACAGTGGGTGACCTGCGGTCGGCCCACGAGAAGAACAAGGGCTCGGTGGATTCCATGGCCAGCCAGCTGGGGCGTCAGATCACCGAACTGGGTGCCTCCACGGCCGGCCTCAGTGAGGCCCTCCGATCCACGAGCGCCCGGGGGGCGTGGGGTGAGAACCAGCTGCGGAACGTCATCGAGCTCTCGGGCATGGCGCCGTACTGCGACTACGAGGAGCAGTCCTCGGGCGTGAACCACGACGGTGTCGGCATACGCCCCGACGTCCGTGTCCGCCTCCCCAATGGTGCGTACCTGGCCGTGGACGCCAAGGTTCCGCTGGATGCCTATCTCCGGGCCCAGGAGGCGACCGATCCGGCGGTGGTCGAACGGGAGATGGCAGCCCACGCCATGGCACTCCGCAATCACGTGAAAGAACTGGCTTCCCGCAAGTACTGGCAGCTCGGCGACGGGCCCGCGCCCGAGTTCGTGGTCCTGTTCGTGCCCGGCGAGTCCTTCCTGGCCGATGCCCTGCGTGCCCGACCCGAGCTCCTCCAGGAGTCCATGAACCAGCGGGTCCTCCTGGCGTCTCCGGTCAACCTGTTGGCGCTCCTCTGGGCGGTGGCCGGTGGCTGGCAGCAGGCCCGGCTGGCCGAGCACGCCCAGGAGATCGCCGAGTTGGGAAACGAGCTCTACGAGCGGGTCGGAAACGTGCTGGAGAACGTGGACAAGACCGGTCGGGGCCTCGAGACGGCGACACGTGCCTTCAACAAGTTGATCGGATCGGTGGATGGAAGGCTGCTTCCCACGATGCGACGGTTCCCGGATCTCGGGGTGGGTAGCGAGGAGCTGGTCGCTCCCGCCGAGGTGGAGTTGCAGCCTCGCGGCCTGCGGGCCGCCGAGTTGCCGGTCGCGGACGAGCCTGTACCCCCGGAGGATTACGAGGGCTGATCTCGGACTACGGCCTCAGCCTGCCGAGCGGGCTGTTGCCACCTCTGCCAGGGCGTCCAGCATGGCGACCAGGCGGGGCCGCTCCGGTTCCACCAGCCCGGTCATCCCGAGCGATCGCATCGCCTCCGAGCAGAC
>DUAC01000104.1 GCA_012961035.1 Acidimicrobiia bacterium | reverse complement strand
TCCCAGAATCCACCCACGACGCTGGCCGATTCTGGGACGACTACTGCAACTGGTCCCGGATCCCGGAGTTCGAACGCTTCGCCTTCCGGTCGGGCATCGCCGACGTGGCAGCCGGGCTGATGCGGTCCGAAACGGTGCAGTTGTTCCACGAGCACGTTCTGGTGAAGGAGCCCGGTGCCTCCCGCCAGACCCCCTGGCACTGCGACGCCCCCTACTACTTCGTGGACGGCCCCCAGACGGTCAGCATCTGGATCCCGTTGGACCCCGTGCCGCTGGAGTCCACCCTGCGCCTCATCCGAGGCTCGCATCGCTGGGAGGAGGCGGTCCATCCCGTGGACTGGACGACGATGACCGGCTTCTACGGCGACGACGAGACGACCCACAGCGGTGGCTTCCGGCCGGCACCAGACCCCGACTCCCAGCCCGACCGGTTCGAGCTCATGGAATGGGCCTGCGAACCCGGCGATGCCGTGGCCTTCCACTTCCGGACCGTCCACGGAGCGCGCGGCTCGTCGAACCTGCGACGGGCCTTCTCGCTGCGGATGGTGGGCGACGACGCCCGTTACGTCCAGCGTCCGGGCCGCACCTCGCCGCCGTTCACCGGCCACGACATGGTCGAGGGCCAGCGCCTCCGTGAGGACTGGTTCCCGATGATGCCCATTGCGCGCCGAACCGACCTGACGGCAACAGGGGTGGGGGCCGGCTGAGGGGTCGGCCCGGTCACTCCGCCCGGACCTGGATGCGTTCACCCAGGTCGTCGAGGATGGAACGCAGGGTGTCGAAGTCCGGATGCCGGAGTCGGGCCCAGGCGTTGGCCATGCAACCGGCCTCCACGGGTTGCGTCGGCTTACCGGGCGCAGGCAGGTGCATGTCGATGATCCACTCGCCGTGGTCGCGTCGAACCTCCTCGACCCCCTCGTACCGGCTGATGGTCCCGTCCCGGGCCGGCACTGCGCTATCCGGTCGGGTGCAGGGCCACGATGGCCTCGTGCTCGATGGTGGCCACCAGGGCGCCGTCGACGCTGATAGTCACATCGAGGACGGCCCGGGTGCCAGAACGGGTCTCGAACCGGTCGACCACCGTGGCCTGCACGGTCGCCGTTGCCCCGACCCGGGCGATGCCGTGGTGGCGGATCCGACTCCGGGTGTGGATCCAGGCGCCGTCCACCAGGTGGCGTGTCATAACCCCGTTGGCGAGTGCCGGCCAGACTGCCGGGTGCACGATGCCGGCCTCCGCATAAATACCCAGGTCGTCACCGGCCCGTAGCCCGTAGTCGGCCCATCCACCGGTCAGCGGTTCTACGTGGGGTTCGAGCTGCTCATTCAATGGTCGGCCCCGATCCGCCACGTCGGGCGACCCCGGCCATGCCGTGCACCGGACCCGCGCATCGCCACCCACCAGGGCCATCACCTCGACCGATCCTGTTCTCGTCGGGGCCGCAGGCACGCAGTCGACCGGATCACCGGCTTGCACCGGTGAGAGGAACTCCACCAGCGCCCCGCCCTCGGCCAGCCATCCAGGGCCCCATGCCTCGACGATGGGGCGTGTCACGTATGCGTAGACGGTCACACCGGCGACGAGGGCCGCGTCGAACCCGGCGGCCCGTCCACCCTCGTCGGTGTGGATCGGGTTGGCGGCGTGCTCAGGCAGGTTCCTGGCCTGCACCGACCAGGTGGTCAGGTCCATCGTTTCGGCCCCCTCTCGCTAGTCCGACGGTAGCCGTCGACCACTCGGCCGGGGACCCGCATGGTGTGCTCCCCCGGGCCGGTACCGGCCTCGGCTACCCGTCCGCTGGCGGACGGCAACGACATCGGCCAGCATCGCCATGTCGTGATCGGTCACGCTACGACACCCACCCCTTCAGGATCCGTGAAGCGGCCCCCGGAGATACACAGGTTCCGGCCACGGATCGTGGAGGACGCTCAAGCGGCCCAGCCGGTGCGGGACATGTGACGGGCCATGATGGCGGCAACCTCGCATCCGCAGGTGTGCCCGACACAGTCGTGCCCGTCCTGGATCGTCGACGGTTCGACAGGGTGGGAGTTCTCGACGCGTCGTTCGATGAGAGCATCCGCGACGGGGAACCAGCGTCCCTCGAACAGGACGCCCCTCACCCGGATCGAGCCGAGCCTGGTGGGGTCGACCTCGTACGGGTCGTCGTCGATCACCGTCAGGTTGGCGATCTTGCCGACCGCGATGCTGCCGAGGTCGTGTTCCCGGCGCCACGAGAACGCCGCACCGATGGTGACGGCCTTCAACGCCTCGTGGATCGTGATGCGTTGCTCCGGACCTGCGACTCGCCCACTGACGGTCATCCGTCCCGCACCCCATCCGGCCATGGCCAGTGGGTCCGACGGGCACATCGGCAGGTCGGAGTGGTACGACAGCGGAATGCCGGCATCCACCACGGAGGCCGACCGGCCGATCACCTCGGCCCGTTCGGGACCGAGCCCGATCTCACCGAACTTGTCGGCGAAGCCGATCACGTAGAAGGGGTTGATCGACACGATTGCCCCGAGCTCGGCGATTCGTCCAACCTGCTCCTCGGTCGAGTTCATGAAATGCACGAACACCATCCGATGGTCGGTGCGAGGCCGACGGGCCTGGGCGTCGGCCAGCACGTCCAGGACGACCTCCACTCCCAGATCGCCGGTGACGTGGATGTGGATCTGCCACCCGGCGTCCCAGTACACGTCGAAGATGCGGCGGAGTTCGTCCGGCTCCATCATCCATTCCCCGTGGTGGTCGGGGTCCGGGCGACCTTCACGGTCGACGTAGCCGTCGATCATCTGCATGAGTTGCGACATGCCCGCGCCGTCGCAGAACAACTTCACCTGACCCGGCACGACATGCACCTTGTCGGTGCCGAGGCCGCGCTCGAGTTGGCGTGCCGAGTCCGCCAGCAGGTCATCGTCGGCGATGCCCTTCACCGACTGGGTGCGACCATCGATGAGGAAGGTGCTCATGAACGGCACATCGTCGGAGCCGAGGATCTCCTGGTACATCTCCCACGGTTCAATCGACCAGGCGATGCCCGGCTCGTTGATCGCCGTGACGCCGTTCATGTGGAGGTACTCGATCATCTGGGCGAGACCGTCGCGGTACCGCTCAGCGGTTGCGAAGCGAGGCATCAGCAGTGGTGCCAGGAGGATGAACGCACCGTTCTCCCAGAAATGTCCCTTCTCGAAGTCGAGTTGCCCGCTCATGAAGCCCCTGCCCTCGAACGCCTCCGGTGTGGCACCGATCTCCTGGAGTGCCGCGGTGTTGAGGTGCCACTCGTGGCAGGTCCGCTGCCAGATCGCGACAGGGCGGTCACCACAGATCTCGTCGAGTTCCGAACGGTGAAGATCACCGTGCCACAGCCGGTGATACCCCCAGGAGAACAGCCATTCACCCCTGGCCAGACGCCCATGGGCCTCTCCGAGCAGCCGGCGGTACTCATCAGGGTCCGACGCAGCCTCGAACGTGCGATGTGGCATCACCCATCGTTCCGGAGCGATCACGTCGGTCGTCAGTGTCGTCGCCGCCAGGACGGGATGGAGGTGCTGATCGATGAGACCGGGAACGACGACCCGGTCGGCGAACCGATCGTCGATGACGCACCCGGCACCGGCCCGGGCAACGACATCGTCAAGCGACCCGACAGCGAGTATCCGACCGGCTCTGACGGCGACCGCACCAGCACGTGGCAGGCCCTCGTCCATGGTGACCACCGTGCGGGCCGGGTAGACGGTGGTTGCCTCTGCCAACTGGTTCCTCATCACCGAACCGTAGCAACGCACCCATCCGCCGTTGTCTTGCGGGCACCGCCGGGTCGGCGCTGTGCCTCGAACTTGAGGGTTGAAGTCTGTGACCCATCACCCCAAAAGAACCGAAAACGAATCCCGGAGAACAATCCCCCACCCCCGTCGACGGCCGCTATGCACCGTTACAACA
>DUAC01000103.1:9866-23808 GCA_012961035.1 Acidimicrobiia bacterium | reverse complement strand
GATGGGGCCACGTTCACGGTCTGGCTTCCGCGCTACGTGGACGCCTGAGTCGGCGACCGCGTCGGGATTGGGTGTTTCGCGGCCTATTTTCAGAGTCATGAACGACGATTCCACCCAGCAGGACCGCACCGTCGACCGACGGAGCATCGAGGTGGGCGGGCGACCGCCGGACAGCCCGACGTTTCCGGGCCTCCTGCCGGCACCGGTCCCACCCATCCAACCACCGGTCCGCATTGGCGGCCGCCTCATCGCAGGCCTGTTCGTGGCGGCCGTCCTGGTGGTGGCCCTCGTTGCCGGCACCGTTGCCGGCTGGGTGATGCGGGGAGACGGAGGCGAGGCGGCCACCGGGGTGTCATCCGAGACGCTGGCAGCGGTGATCGGGAGCGTGGTCGCACGCGACGGCGCGGGGGTGGACGCCTCAACCCGGGAGGCCATCCAGGCGATGCTGAACACGGAAGGGCTCTCGGAGGCCGAGGTCGTGTCGCTCGTCCAGGGTGTGATCTCTGAACTGGAGGCAGTTTCGGCATCGGACGTCGAGGCGATCGTGGCCGATCGCCTGTCGGCCGCACCGGGTCTCTCCGCTGAGGATGTGTCGTCGATCGCCGCATCGGTCCTGGACGAGGCTGCCGGCCTCTCGGCCTCCGAGGTGGAGGCGATGGTCGGTCGACTCATGGAGAAGTCCACGGGGTTGGACGCTGACGAGGTGGAATCCCTGGTGGCCCGACTGTTCGCCGAGGCGCCGGTCGACGAGTCGGGCGATGAACCGGTGGTGGCCGTGGCCGTGGCACTGGCCGACTCGGTGGTGCTGGTGACCGTGCCCGACCAGGGTCACGGATCAGGCATCGTCTTCGACGACGAAGGTCGGATAGTCACCAATGCCCACGTCGTGGATGCCGCCCTGGAGGTGGTGGTGACGCTTCCCAACGGCCGGGAGATCTCCGCCGAGGTCATCGGTGTGGACGTCCGTCGGGACGTCGCCGTACTGCAGCTCGTGGAGGAGCAGGAAAGCCTGGTGCCGGCGGTGTTCGCCTTCGGCAGCGACCTCGAGGTGGGACAGTTGGCGGTGGCTCTGGGTAGCCCCTTCGACCTTGAGCGCACGGTCACGGCCGGGATAGTGAGCGCCATCGGCCGGGTCATTGATTCCTATGGCTGCCAGTCCGGGATCGGCGCCGAGTGTGCCGGCGTGGCCATGATCCAGACGGATGCGCCGATCAACCCGGGCAACTCGGGTGGGCCGCTGGCCGATCGCGACGGTCGGGTCATCGGCATGAACACGGCGATCCAGAGCACCGGCTTCGGCGTCGCAGGCAACATCGGGGTCGGGTTCGCCATTCCGAGCGACACGATCGTCCTGGTCGCCCGCCGCCTGATCCTCGGCCAACCGGTGGGAACCGCATGGTTGGGAGTCCGTGGGGAGACGCCGACCGATGGTCGCATCGGTGCGGTCGTCGTCGAGGTCGTGGAGGGCTCGCCGGCAGCCGCGGCGGGCCTGCTGACCGGCGACCGGATCTTCCGGTCCGACGGGCGGACCATCCGGGACATGTCAGCGCTGCGTGCCGACATCCAGATCCGACTGCCCGGCGAGAAGGTCGACCTGGAGTACGAACGTGACGGCGTGATCGGCGTGGCCAGGGTCGACCTCGGGGCGCTGGACGACCATTTTGCCGAGTAGTCGGGGGCTGCCGTACCCCGGGGCTGCTGCTGGACCCCACCGGTAGGCTGCGGCCCCCATGGGTCTCCGTTCTAGCCTTGGTCGCGCACGCGACGCCTGGTCCACGCACCTGGTTTCGGTCCGGGTGGCCGGCGTGGTCGACGACCGGACCTGGGAGGGCCTCACCGAAGCGCTCCTCCTGGCGGACATCGGGCTGCCCACCACCGAGGCCCTGATCGACGGAGTCCGCCATCGGGTCGGCTCCGAGGGCGTGGAAGACGTCGAGGGTGTCCTTGGCCTGCTGAAGGAGGAGATCCTCGGCCGGTTGGGTGGAGCGGACCGTTCGCTGGCGGTTGGTGGCCAGCCGTCGGTCTGGCTGTTCGTGGGTGTGAACGGGGTTGGCAAGACGACCACCATCGGCAAGCTGGGCTGGCGGGAGGCCTCCGCTGGTCGAAGCGTCGTGTTCGCCGCCGGCGACACCTTCCGTGCCGCAGCCGCCGACCAGTTGCAGGTCTGGGCCGACCGGGCCGGAGCGACGATGGTCCGGGGAGCCGAGGGCGCGGATCCCGGTTCGGTGGTATTCGATGCGGTGGAGCACGGCGCTGCACGCGGTGCGGACCTGGTGCTGGCTGACACCGCCGGCCGGGTCCACACCCGGGGCAACCTCATGGACGAGCTTGCGAAGGTGCGACGCGTCGCTGACAAGGGTGCCGGCACGGTCACCGAGACGTTGCTGGTGATCGATGCCACCACGGGTCAGAACGGCCTCCTGCAGGCTCGGGAGTTCGCAGCTGTCGCCGACGTGACAGGCATCGTGCTGACCAAGCTGGACGGCTCGGCACGTGGTGGGATCGTGGTCGCTGTCCAGGAGGACCTGGGCATTCCGGTGAAGCTGGTGGGCGTGGGCGA
This sequence comes from Acidimicrobiia bacterium, assembly GCA_012961035.1. Lineage (GTDB taxonomy): Bacteria > Actinomycetota > Acidimicrobiia > Acidimicrobiales > MedAcidi-G1 > UBA9410. The sequence continues at coordinate 21,248 of DUAC01000103.1, read as the reverse complement.
GGGCCTCGACGACCTGGTGGCGTTCGATCCGGCGGACTTCGTGGACGCGCTCTTCTCCGTAGACGTTCCGGCCTGAAGTAGCGGTACGGAGGGAAGAGACGATGTTCGAGGGGCTCAGCAGCCGATTCGAGGGAATCCTCCGGAAGGTCCGTGGAAGGGGCCGCCTCGGACCTGAGGACGTGGAGGAGTTCCTGGCCGAGGTCCGGGTGGCACTCCTCGAGGCCGACGTCCACCTCGACGTTGTTCGGACGCTGCTGGACCGGATCAGGGACCGGGCGGTGGGCGTCGAGGTGGCCGGGGCACTGAATCCCGGTCAGATCGTGGTCAAGATCGTCCTCGAGGAGCTCACAGCGGTGCTGGGTGGCGAGACCTTCAGGCCCGCCTATGCCTCCAGGCCACCCACCGTCGTGCTGCTGGCGGGCCTCCAGGGTTCCGGCAAGACGACGGCCGCAGCGAAGCTGGCCCGCTGGTACAAGGGGCAGGGTCGGAACCCGATGCTGATCGGTGCCGACCTGCTACGACCCGCCGCCGTCGAACAGCTGCGGACGCTCGGCGACCGGGTCAGCGTGCCGGTGTTCAGCGACTCGACCGATCCCGTGTCGGTCGCACGTGCCGGCCTGGCGGAGGCGGTGAGGCTGGGTCGCGACGTGGTGATCTGTGACACGGCGGGTCGACTGGCGATCGACGAGGACCTCATGGCCGAGGTGGCGGAGATCTCCGACGCCCTGCAGCCACACCACACCTTCCTGGTCGTGGATGCCATGACCGGACAGGACGCCGTCACGACAGCGGAGGCCTTCCACGCCCGACTGGGGCTGGATGCGCTGATCATCACCAAGCTGGACGGTGATGCCAGGGGAGGTGCCGCCCTCAGCATCACGGAGGTCGTCGGGCGGCCGATCGCCTTCGCTTCGACCGGAGAGACGGTCGAGGACTTCGAGTCGTTCCACCCGGATCGCCTGGCCGGGCGGATCCTGGGGATGGGCGACGTCGAGACGCTCATCGAGAAGGCGGAGGAGACCTTCGTCGCCGAGGAGGCGGAAGCGGCGGCGGCCCGCCTGCTGGAGGGCACCTTCACCCTTGACGACTTCCTGGAGCAGCTCCGGGCACTCCGGAAGATGGGCTCGATCAGCAGCATCATGGGGATGGTCCCGGGCATGGCCGGTCAGGTGCGGGATCTGGACGAAGCCGTGGATGAACGCCGTATCGACCGGATCGAGGGGATCATCAACTCCATGACCCCGGCGGAGCGGTTGGCCCCGGACGTCATCGACGGTTCCCGCAGGGCCCGCATCGCTGCCGGAAGCGGCACGCAGGTGGGTGAGATCAACCAACTGGTGAAGCAGTTCCGCGAGATGCGAAAGATGATGAAGCAGATGGGCGGTCGTGGTCCGGGCGGGAGGAAGGCCGGGCGCGCCAGGAAGAAGAAGGGTCGCGGTGGCCGGGTGACCGCCGCCGGGCCGGCCCCGATCGACAAGAAGAAGGGCCTGTCCCTGCCCGGTCTGGGCGACCTGCCCGGCGATCAGGGGCCGTCCTCCGGCGGTCTGGACCTCGCGGGCCTCTGGCCGTCGGACTGAACGTCAGCGGGCTGAGCCGATGGTCACCTCCCGTTCTGTCCTGTAGTGCTGGAAAACCGGGCGGATCACGGCAGACTGTTCCGACCGAACGGGTGCAACATCGCCGTGCCCGGATCCCGCCCCGCCTGATCGTGTGGGGCCGTAACGAGAAGAGAGTGGTACCGACGTGGCCGTGAAGCTCCGCCTTATGCGGATGGGCAAGAAGAAGCAGCCGACCTACCGTGTGGTGGCCGCCGACTCGCGCAAGGCGCGTAACGGGCGGATCATCGAGGCGGTCGGCTTCTACGACCCCCGCCGTGATCCATCTGTGATCGAGATCGACAACGAGAAGGCCGTCGGGTGGCTGCGCAACGGTGCCCAGCCGACCGAGCGCGTCGAGAAGCTCCTGAAGATCAGCGGAGCCTGGGACGAGTTCAAGGGCCAGCCGGCGACGCCGAAGGTCGAGGAGGCTCCTGCCGAGGAGGCTCCCGTCGAGGAGGCCGAGACCGAGGAGGCTCCCGTCGAGGAAGCCGTAGCCGAGGAGGCTCCTGCTGAGGAGGCCGTCGTCGAGGAGGCTCCCGTCGAGGAAGCCGTAGCCGAGGAAGCCGTAGCCGAGGAGGCTCCTGCTGAGGAGGCCGAGACCGAGGCGACCAAGGACGACGAGGAGCAGTCATGAGCGCAGAGGCACCGATTGCAGAAGGCGTACTCGAGTACCTGATCAGGTCGATCGTGGAGGAGCCGGACGAGGTCCGCATCCAGACCTCCGGCGAGGACCGCTGCACGTTCTCGGTGACGGTCGCCGACGGCGACATGGGTCGTGTCATCGGGCGTCGGGGTCGCGTGGCCAACGCGATCCGGACCATCGTCCGGGCCGCAGCCGTCCGTGACGAGACCGAGATCGACGTCGACTTCGTCGACTGACCGTCCCATGGACGGTGGATCGCACCACGATGGTCCGGTCCTCCTGGAGGTGGGCCGGATCGACAAGCCCCACGGTCTCCGCGGGGAGGTCGTGGTCAGCCTCATCACGCCCCGTCTGGAGCGTCTGGAGCCCGGCTCTGTCCTGCAGACGGATCGCGGCGATCTGACGGTCCAGTCCAGCAGGCCGCACCAGCACCGCTTCCTGGTCCGGTTCGACCGGATAGCGGACCGCGAGGCGGCAGATGCATGGCGCGGCGTGGTGCTCTCGGCACATCCGATCGTGGATCCCGACGACGACACCCTCTGGCTCCACGAGCTGGTCGGAGCGACGGTGGTGGACCAGCACGGAACGTCGCACGGAACCGTGGTCGCCCTCCTCGACAATCCGGCCAGCGACCTGCTCGAGCTGGCCGACGGGCGGTTGATTCCCCTGGTGTTCGTGGTCGGCCACGAACCGGGCGTGAGCATCCAGGTCGACGTCCCCCCGGGCCTGCTGGACGACGGGTTTGTGGACGGCCGCGGGGAGGCCACGTGACGCTACGGATCGACGTGCTCACGCTCTTTCCCGGGATGGTGGTTCGATACGCGGCCGAGAGCATCCTGGGCCGGGCCTCGTCGGCGGGACACCTGGACCTCCGGGTGCACGACCTCCGTCTGGCCACCTCCGACGCCCACAGGACCGTCGATGACAGTCCGTTCGGGGGCGGGGCCGGGATGATCCTGATGCCGGAACCGGTGTTCGCCGCCGTCGAAGCCGTAGAGCCGCCCCGGCCGTTGATCCTGATGGGCCCCGCCGGTCGCCGTTTCGACCAGTCGGTCGCCGCCGAGCTGGCGGCACTGGACGGGTTCTCCCTGCTCTGCGGTCGGTACGAGGGGGTCGACGAGCGGATACGCACGGGTCTCTGCGATGACGAGATCTCGCTCGGCGACTTCGTGCTGGCCGGCGGTGAGCTGGCTGCGCTCGCCATCGTCGAGGCGGTGGCCCGTCTTCGACCCGGTGTCTTGGGAAATCCCGTCTCGCCCGAGGAGGAGTCCTTCTCCGATGGCCTCCTGGAGTACCCGCACTTCACGCGACCGGCCGACTTCCGTGGGATGGAGGTGCCCGAGGTGCTGAGGTCCGGTGACCATGCCCGGGTGGACCGGTGGCGTCGGGCGTCGGCCCTGGCCCGAACCGTGCAACTGCGACCGGACCTGATCCTCGAGAGGGGTGGGCTGTCCGACTCGGATCGGGACCTACTCGAGGAGTTCGACCTCTCGGGGGAGTGAGCCAGACGAGGCTCCGCCCATCGCCGCGGCCCGGTGTCGTCACCGGCGTGCCGCCGTATGCTTGCGAACCGGTCCAGCATCTGGACCTGAAACCCGCCGATCCCATTCAGACCGGCAGACGAACTCCGTCCGAATCCAACACTTCGGACCCGGCCTCCCGAGGACGAGCCATGCAGCCCACCGATCTCGTCGATCACCAGAACCTCCGCGACGACGTTCCCGACTTCGGCGCCGGTGACACCCTCCGGGTGCACGTGCGCGTGGTCGAGGGAAACCGCAAGCGGATCCAGTTGTTCGAGGGCGTGGTCATCAAGCGTCAGGGCAGCGGCATCAGGGAGACCTTCACAGTCCGCAAGCTGAGCTTCAGCGTGGGCGTGGAGAGGACCTTCCCCGTCCACTCTCCGATCCTGGAACGGATCGAGGTGGTGACGCGAGGCGACGTCCGCAGGGCCAAGCTGTACTACCTCCGTGACCGGATCGGCAAGCGTGCCAAGGTCAAGGAGAAGCGGGACTTCTGATCCCCAGGGCTGCGACCCGGTCGGCGAGGACCGCTGTCGCACCCTCCTCCTAACGTCACCGCCATGGCGGTACGCGCACGACACCCAGACCACGCAGAACATGGGACGGCACCCCACCTGGCCCTGGGGGCCTGGGGCGAACGTGTGGCGGAACGCCGCTACCGGCGCGATGGCTACCGGGTGCTGGCCCGCAATTGGCGCTGTCCTTCGGGCGAGATCGACCTGATCCTGGAACGTGGGGGCCTCGTCGTCTTCAGCGAGGTGAAGACCCGGTCCTCCACGGCGTTCGGATGGCCGGCCGAGGCCGTGGACCGACGACGCCAGGCGAGGCTCCGGGCGGCGGCGGCCACGTGGATCCGGTCCACCGGAGCCCAGCCCGGAGAGGTCCGCTTCGACGTCGTCTCGGTCCTGCCCGGTCGGGTCGAACGGCTGGAGGGAGCGTTCTGAGCCGCCTCTCCCCATGGATCATGGGTCGATTGGCGGGCATTGCTCCCGGTGGCCTGTACCTGTCGGAAGGTTGGTGCCGGCCAGTGGCTTGTCAGCCGGGTCGCCTGCGGGTCCAGCAGCCCCGGTGCCAGTGGCGGCGGAGGTCGGGTGCATCCACCGGCACGATGACGATGTGGCCCAGCCCGGGTGGAATGTCGCGGTTGCACCCCGGACAGATGTAGGTCTTCGTGGCCTGGTAGGGCTGGATGAACCGCTCCTCCAGGTCCCCGAGGATCTCGGGATTCTCCACGTCAGGCCTCCCTGTCGGGTCCGGCGCCCACCGGCCTGAGCACGTGCACCCACATGGGAATTTCCACGGACAGGTTCACAGGAACAGGGCCCAGGCCAGCAGCATCACGGCAACGGCTATGGCAGCGCCCACGTAGAGGAGGTCGCTCGGTCGGCGCGTCCTGGCGCGCTGCGGATTGAAACCCATGCCATCAGTATCGTCTCCCGGGTCATGCGTCCCCACCCCCTGTTCGCCATTGCAGCCCTGCTACTCGCAGGCGCCTGCGCGGGTTCGCCTCCGCCCGTACCCGGGGCGGATTCCGGGACGGCCGACCCGGTACTGGTGGAGGGACGCGGGGTCTGGGCCAGGTCATGCTCCTCCTGTCATGCCCCCGATGGGTCGGGAGGTCGCGGACCGTCCCTGCGAGCCATGGTGGAGCAGTTCCCGGACCCCGTTGACCAGGTGCTGGTGGTCACCGAGGGGCGGAGGGGTATGCCAGCGTTCGGCGGCCGCTATTCGGATGCCGAGATCCTCGCCGTCGTTCGCTACACCCGCGAGGTGCTCGGGACGGCTCCCCATCCCGCCGGGTCGTAGCACCCGACCAACCGGAGCGCCCTGCAGCACGGCTCTACGCACGTTCCACCTCGGGCTGGAATGCCCGGTTGGGAAGCAGCGTCCGATCCCCCTGAGGGCGGCGTAGTCTCGGCTACAGCCGCTCGGGGTCGGCGCACGACGACTCCTCCCAGCATCAAGGTGGGGGAGGATCCGTGCTTGCCACCGTAAATGCAGCGACCCTTCATGGGGTCTGCGGGCATCCGGTCCGGGTGGAGGTCCACGTCGCCAACGGCCTTCCGGCGTTCACCGTCGTGGGCCTGCCCGATGCCTCGTGTCGCGAGGCGCGTGACCGGGTGAGGGCGGCCCTTGTCTCCAGCGGACTCTCCTGGCCCGCCCGTCGGATAACCGTGAACCTGGCTCCCACCGGCATTCCCAAGGCGGGATCCGTGCTCGACCTCGCCATGGCGGTCGGACTCCTGGTGGCCTGTGAGGAGATCCTGCCCGAGTCGATCACGGACCTGGCATTCCTCGGAGAGCTCGGCCTGGATGGCTCCATCAGGCCTGTCTCCGGTGTGCTTCCGCTGGTGGACGCGGTGGAGGCATCCGGCGTGGTCGTCGCCCCGGGAAACCAGCAGGAAGCCACCCTCGTGGCCACCCAGCGCGTCCTCGGCGTGGGCGACCTGCGCACCCTGGTCAGGGCACTTCGCCAGGAGGCTCCCTGGCCGACGCCCGACGAGGCCCCGGTTCCGGCCGAGCCTGTCGAGGGTCCGGACCTCAGCGATGTCCGGGGCCAGCGGGCTGTCCGGTTCGCCCTGGAGGTGGCGGCTGCCGGCGCCCACCACATCCTCCTAGTCGGCCCGCCAGGTTCCGGGAAGAGCATGCTTGCCCGCCGACTGCCCGGGGTCCTGCCGGACCTGGATCCGGCCGATGCGCTGGAGGCCACCCGGATCCGTTCAGCGGCGGGCGAGGACCTCCCTCCCGGAGGCCTGGACCTGCGACCCCCATGGAGGGCGCCCCACCACGGGTCGTCTGCGGCGGCGCTGGTGGGTGGGGGGAGCCGGACGATGCGGCCCGGCGAGGTGAGCCTGGCGCACGGTGGGGTGCTGTTCCTCGACGAGTTGGGCGAGTTCGCCCCCACGGTGCTGGACATGCTCCGCCAGCCCCTGGAGGACGGGACGGTGCGGGTCAGCCGTTCCGGTGGGTTCGCCGAGTACCCCGCCAGGGTCCTCCTGATAGCTGCGATGAACCCGTGTCCCTGTGGGGGGTCGGCGGCCCCAGGCGGGTGCCGTTGTCCGGCGGCGGTCCGGGCCCGGTACGTGCGTCGGGTCTCGGGTCCGCTACTCGACAGGTTCGACCTGCGGGTCGGAGTCCACAGGCCGAATCCGTCCGACCTGCTGTCCGGGGAAGCGGGGGAGTCGACGTCGGAGGTGGCCTCCCGGATCCGCCAGGCTCGCCGACGGGCGGCGGAGCGCGGGGTCCGGGCGAACTCGGAGTTGTCCAGCAGGTCTCTGGAGGCGGCTGCCCCACTGGACCCGGCAGCCGTGCGCCTTCTCGAGGCTGAACTCCACGCCGGGCGGCTCAGCGCCCGCGGCCTGCAGCGGGTACGGGCGGTGGCCCTCACGATGAGCGACCTGGCCGGAAGGGATGTTCCGCTGGACTCAGACCTGGTGGATACGGCTCTCGGCCTTCGCATCGACCCGTTCCGATCGGAGGGCTTCGATGTCAGGTGACGAGCGGTCGGAGTCCGGTCGGGACCGGATCGACGATGCCCATGTGGCTGCCCTCCTCGGCCTTCCGGGCATGGGTCCGGTCAGGGCCCGGTCCCTCCTCGTCGACAGGTCTCCCGTGGAGGCCTGGACGGGGATCCTCAGGGGTGAGGTCCCGAGGGAGACGGCCGGCCTGCTTGGAGCCCGCCGGTCAGAGGTCCTCGGAGGGTGGCGGAGCGCTGCCGCCACCACCGACCCCGATCGTTTGCTGGAGCGCATCGAGGACATGGGGATGCGGGTCTCGAGACATGGTCAGGCCGGGTATCCGACACAACTGCTGGAGGATCCGGATCCGCCGGTGGCGTTCTTCGCCGTCGGAGCCGACCTCCTGGTCGGCGGATTGCCGCGTGTTGCCGTGGTGGGCACCCGGCGTTGCAGCGGCTACGGATCCGACGTGGCGGTCCAGTTGGGTAGGGACCTGGCGGCCGCCGGCGTGGTCGTCGTCTCCGGCCTGGCGCTGGGCATCGACGCTGCTGCCCACGGTGGGGCATTGACCGTCCCGGGTGGTGCTCCACCGTTGGGCGTGGTGGGTACGGGTCTCGACGTGGTCTATCCGGCCGCCAACCGGGCGCTGTGGCACCGGGTGGTCTCCGCCGGGCAGCTCGTCTCCGAGATGCCACCGGGCGCCGGCCCCACACGTTGGTGCTTTCCGGCCCGGAACCGGATAATCGCGGCGCTCGCCCATGTCCTGGTCGTCGTCGAGTCCCATGCCGGTGGTGGATCCATGCACACGGTCGCCGCCGCCCTGGAGCGGGACCGGCCGGTCCTTGCCGTTCCGGGGCCGATTCGGAGCCCGGCTTCGGAGGGCTCCAATCGCCTGCTGGCCGATGGTGCAGCGCCTGCCTGCGGCGTCGACGACGTGATCTGCGCCCTGGGCCTCCTCGGCCTGTCCCCGGGGTCGGCGACGCCCCAACCGGTGTCGTCCTCCATCGATCCCCCCGATCCCGGAGCGGGTTCGGTCGACGATGCCGTCCTGGAGGCCATGGGATGGTCGCCCACCAGCCCGGACGCCCTCGCCGAGCGGACCCGGCTGGGTCCGGTGGAGTTGGGTGCGGCGATAGCGCGACTCCGGCGTGCCGGCCTCGTCGTCGAGACCCGGGGGTTCCTGGAGCGACGTCGGCGATCCATCGACTGACCCCGACACCCGGTCGGTCCGGACCATCAACCACCTCCCCCAACTGGTCTCCAGATCCGGGAAGCCCCATGTCCTACCGCCGAGTCCTCCGCTCCATCCTGTCGATCGCCGTCGTCTCGGCTCTCGTCTCCACCCTCCTCGTGGCCCCTCCCGCCGGGGCCTCCGCGATTGCTGGCCTGCCGGCATCCGACGTTGCCCCTGATGCCGGAGTCAACGCCGTTCAGGTGGTGGCCTACCTCCCTCCCACCACCGGTGTCCTGGTCGACGGCTTTCGTCCTCCGACGAGCAGCTGGGGTCCCGGCAACCGTGGGCACGAGTACTCCACGGCGGTGAACTGGCCTGTCACGTCTTCGGCCGTAGGGGTGGTCCTGTTCGCGGGCCCTGTGGGCGGCACCCTCCACGTGACCGTCGGCCATCCCGACGGCCTCCGGACCTCCTACTCGTTCCTCGCCGAGATTCGGGTGACGACAGGAGAGGAGCTGGTGGCCGGTGCCACGCTGGGTTACTCGGCGGGTCGCTTCCACTTCGGCGTTCGGACGCCGGACGGTTCCTACATCGATCCAGCACGGATCCTGGGCTCGGCGCTGAGGCTCGTGCCCAGCCTCGTCCTCCACGAGGACAGGTTGGTGAGCGCTGCGGCACGTGCCCAGCGAAGGCTCTACGAGCGTTCAGCCATGGAGGGCCTGGTGGACTGGGCGGCCGCCTCCGGTCGTTGGGTCGGGAACCGGTTGGTGGACGGTGCACAGATCGGTGCCGTGCTGGCCTACCAGGCGGCCTCACGCGCCGCATGGACGTACATACGCACCGTGGTCGAGGCCGACGACTGGATCATCGTCGGGCTGAGGGTCGCCTCGGCGGTCCTGGGAGTGGCGGACTGCACGTCGGAATCGGTGCGGCCACCGTTGCCTACCGACAGGCGGACAGCGGTGACCGTCGGTGGCATCGATTCCGGTCCTGCAGACGGGGCATTCGATGACCTCGACCTCCGAGGGCTCGGCTACGTGACCGGGGACGTCCTCCGGTTCTCATACGACGGCGGGCGGTCGCCCGATCCCGGCCTCGAGATGGTCGACTGGTTGCGACCCATCCCGGTCACCATCCACTCCGAGGCATCCACGCGTCGCTCCGTGTCCGAAAGCGCGATCCTGCTCGCCGAGCTGCTCAGGAGGATCGGCCAGCTCCGGCCCGGATCCACGATCGAGGTCTACGGCCATTCCGTGGGAGGCCTCGTGGCGGTCACCGCTGCCGCCCAGGTGGCCGGCTCGCCGGATTCGCCGGATCTCCGGATCCTCACCTTCTCCAGTCCCCACGGCGGGCTGGTAATGGCCGAGCTGCTGGACGACTTCGACGACCTGCCCGGCATGGGTGCCCTGTCCAGGATGATCGGGCTCCCCGGGGGAACTCCCGTACTCGCCGATCTCACGGTGGGCCTGGGCGTGGAGGTTCCGGTCGGAGTACCGGTGTTGAGCCTGGCTGCGCAGGCGGACCTGATCGTGCCGGCAACCCGATCGAGGCTGCAGGGGGCCACGACGGTCATGGTCTCCACGGGTGGCTTCCACCACGCCGGGCTGGTGGGAACCAGCGCGGCACGACGGGAGATAGACCTCTTCAGGGCCGATCATCCTCCAGCGTGCCGGTCGCTACTCTCCAGGGTCGCCGACGTGATAGTCCCGGAGCTGATCGACGAGGCACACGAGGTGATTGCCGGGAAACTCTCGCCCGGCAAGGTGCTGGACAAGGCGGAGGGCCTGCTCGGCGGGAGCTAGGACCCGTTCGGTCCGGAGCTGGCCTGGTCCGGAGGGGGACCGGCCCGGTCCGCAGGACCCCGACCCGGCTCGTAGCACGCTTCCCAGGCCGGAATCCCGGCCCCAGCGGTACACTTCGCAGCCGGTTCGGCACGACCTGTGCCGTCCCAGACCAGAACACCCCCACCCATCCACGGTCGCCTCCGGGCGCGAGGCGGGGGCGAGACGAACCGATGGGAAGGGAGACCACGACATGGCCGTCGTGACCATGAAGCAGCTGCTCGAGGCAGGTGTCCACTTCGGACACCAGACCCGCCGTTGGGACCCGAGGATGAGGCGATTCATCCACGGCGAACGGTCGGGTATCTACATCATCGACCTCCAGCAGACGCTCGAGCGGATCGAGACCTCCTACACGTTCGTACGCGACCTTGTCGCCGATGGCGGCAGGGTGCTGTTCGTCGGCACGAAGCGCCAGGCCCAGGACGCCATCCGGTCGTACGCCGAGAAGTGCGGTATGCCCTATGTGAACCAGCGGTGGCTGGGCGGCATGCTCACGAACTTCCAGACGATCTCGAAGCGCGTCTCCAAGATGCAGGAGTACCAGCGCATGCGCGACTCCGGCGAGTTCGAGGCGATGCCCAAGAAGGAGGCCCTGATGCTGGGCCGCGAGTTGGAGAAGCTCGAGCGGAACCTGGGTGGCATCCAGAACATGGAGCGCCTGCCCGACGCAATCTTCGTTCTGGACACCGTGAAGGAGCACATCGCGGTGACCGAGGCGAACAAGTTGGGCATTCCGATCGTCGCCGTGGTCGATACCGACTGCAACCCGGACGTGATCCAGTACCTCATCCCCGGCAACGACGACGCCATCCGGTCGGGGCGCCTGCTCTGTCGGGTGGTGGCCGATGCCATCGAAGAGGGTCGGTTCATCGTGAACTCCCGTAGTGCCGGCGATGATGGCCCGTCCCTGGATGCGGAGGACCATGCCGCTGAGCAGGTCCAGGCCCGCAACGAGGCGGCCGAGGCAGCTGCCGACCGCGACGCTCGCGTGGCCGCGACCGTGGAGGCTGCGCCTGCTGGGGAAGAGGCTGCGCCCGTCGAGGAGGCTGCAGCTGCACCTGTTGAGGAAGAGGCTGCGCCCGTCGAGGAGGCTGCAGCTGCACCTGTTGAGGAAGAGGCTGCGCCCGTCGAGGAGGCTGCCG
>DUAC01000103.1:0-9686 GCA_012961035.1 Acidimicrobiia bacterium | reverse complement strand
GAGGCCGCATCCCAGCTGCTCCGGGAGAAGGGTCTGGCCAAGGCGGCCACCCGCTCGGATCGTCACAACGTCGAGGGGGCCGTGGGCCTCGTCTCCGAGGGTAGGCGGGCCGCCCTCGTGCACCTCAAGTGCGAGACGGACTTCTCGGCGAAGTCGGAGGGATTCCTGGCCCTGGTCGACGAGTTGACCAACGCCGTGCTGTCCGAGGGAGTCTCAGCGGTGGATGGTCGGGCGTCGGCCATTGACGACCTCCGCCTCTCCATCAAGGAGAACATCGAGGTCGGTCGGGTGGACCTCATCGAGGCCGCCGACGGCAACGTGCTGGATACCTACCTACACGTCCAGGACGGCCGTGGCGTCAACGGCGTTGTGGTCGAAGGTTCCGGAGTCGACCAGGAGACCCTCCACCAGGTGGCCCTGCACATCGCCTTCGCCAAGCCGACGCACCTCACGCGTGAAGAGGTCTCCGCCGACCTGGTCGAAGCCGAGCGGGCGGCCCTCCTGGATATCACCAAGGCCGAGGGGAAGCCCGAGCAGGCCTGGGACAAGATCGTCGAGGGCCGCCTGACCGGCTGGTTCCGGGAGACGGTCCTGTTGGAGCAGGGACTGCACGGTGACAAGACCTCGGTGGCTGAAACCTTGAATGGCGGCAGCATCGAGAGGTTCACCCAGGCGTACCTGGGTGCCTGAGGTGTCCACCGGCGATCGGATTCCGGCCCGCTGGGACCGAATCGTCCTGAAGGTCTCCGGCGAGGCCTTCGCCGGTGAGGCCGGCTACGGAATCGACGGGGAGATCGTCGGCCGCATCGCCGGCGACATCGTCGCCGTCCGCGCCGAGTTCGAGGTCGACATCGCCGTGGTGGTAGGCGGTGGCAACATCTGGCGTGGCATGTCCGGCGCCGGCGTAGGAATGGACCGGGCCCAGGCCGACTACATGGGCATGCTGGCCACCTCGATCAACGCTCTGGCCCTTCAGGACACCCTCGAGCAGTTGGGGCAGCCCACCCGTGTCCAGTCGGCCATCCACATGGCCCAGATCGCCGAGCCCTACATCCGGCGCCGGGCCGTTCGCCACCTGGAGAAGGGCCGGGTGGTCATCTTCGCTGGCGGCACCGGCAACCCCTTCTTCACCACGGACACGGCAGCAGCCCTCAGGGCAGTCGAGATCGAAGCCGGCGCAGTGCTGAAGGGCACCCACTCCGGAACCGACGGGATCTACACGGCGGATCCGAAGTTGGATCCCGATGCCACCAGGCTTGAGCAGGTCTCCTACCTGGACGTGATCCAGAAGGGCCTGAAGGCCATGGACGCCACCGCCATCACCCTCTGCATGGACAACGACATGCCGATCGTCATGTTCGACCTCATGGCCTCGGGTAGCGTCCGTTCAATCCTCGCAGGGGAGTCGATCGGCACGCTGGTCTCCTGACCCGGAGCCGACCGCGACCCTGCCGGACTACGGACGGAGCAAGCGGTGAGTGACGAGATGATCCAGATGGTCCTCGACGAGGCGTCTTCGGCGATGTCCGAGGTCGTAACGCACGTGCGCCGGGAGTTCTCGACCGTGCGTACCGGCAGGGCCTCCTCGTCACTGGTGGAGAAGCTCATGGTCCAGGCCTACGGGGTGGACATGCGGCTCCAGGAACTGGCCAGCTTCTCCATCCCCGAGGCACGCCAGCTCCTGGTCACCCCGCACGATCCCGCCAACGTGCCCGCCATTGAGAAGGCGATCATGGTCGCCGACCTGGGGTTGACGCCGGGCAATGACGGACGCAGCATCCGGCTGAGCTTCCCGGAGCTGACCGAGGAACGCCGGCTTGATCTGGTACGCATGGTGAACGGCATGGCTGAGGATGGCAGGAACCGGATGCGTGGATTGCGACGACACGCCCGCAAGGACCTCGATGACCTTGAGGGCTCAGTGTCCGAGGACGACGTCAAGTGGGCGGGCAGCCGGCTGGACGAGTTGATCCACGGGTTCGAGGCGGAGATCGACAAGGCTCGCTCGGCCAAGGAAGACGAACTGCTCGAGGTCTGAGCCGACGGCGGATGATGACGGGGGTTCCAGAATGAACGACCAGCAAGGAAGAGGCCCACGGGGCGACGAGTTCGAGGACATCAGGATCCTCGGCCTGGATTCGCCCGACGATGACGTCGAGCCGGGTCGCTCGGTGTTCGGTGCCGAACCCACGGCCGGCGACCTGCCCCACTGGACGGAGCCGCCAGCAGCCGATGCCACCGGTGGCGGTCCCGTTGAGGACCCGTGGGCCGGGTTGGAGGGCACGCCGCGCTGGTCCGACGACGTACCTGATGACCACGAGTCCCAGCAGCCGGTAGGCGAGCCTTCCGAGGCTGCCGCTGTGTTCTTCGACGATGGGCCGTTGGGCTCGGCGGGAGCTGCGGAGTTCGATCCACCGCTGCTGCCACCTGACGAACCCCTGCCTGACCTCGGCAGGGCCGAGGACGTGCCTGCTCCCCGGGCCGAGGATCCGGTGCCGCCGACCTCTCAACGACCGCCTGGCCGTGGTGGGTCGGGTGGCGGTCGGGACATTCCGCTGGCCATCGTGAGTGGAGTCGGCCTCGGCGCCCTGGCCCTGGTGGCGTTCAAGATCGGTGCCGGCGCCACGTTGGCCCTGACCACCGTGCTGCTCGTGCTGGCCGCTGCCGAGTTCTTCATCGCCGTCCGACGCGCCGGATACCAGCCGGCTGCCCTGCTCGGCATCACGGCGGTGGCCGCACTGAACCTGGGCGCCTACTGGAGGTTCGAGGCGGCCGTACCGCTCATCCTGGCCCTGACGGTGCTGTTCACCTTGTTCTGGTACCTCACGGGCGTGGACCGCCAGGCCCCGATGCTGAACGTCTCGGTGACCCTTTTCGGCGTCCTCTACGTGGGCCTGCTGGGGTCGTTCGTAGGGCTTATGCTCGCCGATCCGAACGGGATCGGGATGCTGCTGGCCGCGGTGCTGTGCACAATCGGCTACGACATCGGGGGCTTCGTGGTGGGCGGGATGATCGGGCGGACTCCCCTCTCGGCCGTCAGCCCCAACAAGACGATGGAGGGCCTGCTCGGGGGAATGGTCGCTTCCTTCGCCATTGCGATGCTGGTGGTGGGACGGATCACGCCGTTCGGCCAGGGCCCCGGCGACCTGGGTTCGGCATTCATCCTGGGTCTGGTGGTGGCGCTGGCCGCACCAGCTGGTGACCTCTGCGAGTCGATGATCAAGAGGGACCTGGGCATCAAGGACATGGGCTCCATCCTCCCCGGCCACGGCGGTCTGATGGACCGGTTCGATGCCCTGCTGTTCGTCCTGCCGGCCACCTACTACACGGCCCGCCTGCTCGACCTCTTCGCGGCCTGACCCGATTCCGGTGGGGGAGACCCCATCGGTAGGCTCGCTCCATGCCCGCTACCACGGTGGCCGTTCTCGGGTCGACCGGGTCGATCGGCACCCAGACGCTCGAAGTGGTCGCCGATCAGCCTGACGTCTTCAACGTGGTCGCGATCGGCGCCGCCCGCTCGGTGGACGTGCTGATCCAGCAGGCGACCAGGTTCCGACCAGAGGTCGTAGCCATCGCCGACGCCTCCCTGGCGGCCTCCGTCGCCGCCGGGGTGCCTCCCGGTACAGAGGTGCTGGCTGGACCGGATGCGATGGCCGAAGCTGCGGTCATCGCCGAGGTGGCGATCAACGGTGTGGTCGGATTCGCCGGGCTCCCCGTCACGCTCGCGACCCTCGGGGCGGGCAGGCGTCTGGGCCTCGCCAACAAGGAGTCCCTGATCGCCGCCGGCCCGGTCGTCCAACGGGTCAGGTCCACGCCGGGGGCCGAGCTGCTGCCCGTGGACAGCGAGCACTGCGCGATCCACCAGTGCCTGCGGGCCAACGATGTGGCCGAGCGGGTTTCACGCATCGTCCTGACCGCCTCCGGAGGGCCGTTCCGCGGCCGAACGGCCGAGGACCTGGCGGCCGTGACCGTCGAGCAGGCGCTGGACCATCCCACCTGGACGATGGGCCCGAAGGTGACGGTCGACTCCTCCACCCTGATGAACAAGGGGCTCGAGGTGATCGAGGCACACGAGCTCTTCGGGATCGACTACGACCGGATCGACGTGGTCGTCCACCCACAGTCGATAGTCCATTCCATGGTCACGTTCTCGGACGGGGCGACGATCGCCCAGTTGTCCAGGCCCGACATGCGACTCTGCATGGGGTACGCGTTGGCGTGGCCGGACCGCCTGGACGTGCCGTATGGCGAGATCGACTGGTCCGAGGCGGGTCGCCTGGACTTCGAGCCTCCGGACAGGGGGGCGTTTCCCTGCCTGGACCTGGCGTTCGCTGCCGGCCGGGAGGGCGAGACGGCTCCCGCATGGTTGAGCGCGGCCAACGAGGTTGCCGTCGAGGCCTTCCTTGACGGGGCACTTTCCTGGGTCGGGATCTCCGACCTGTTGGTCGAGGCCCTCGATTCGTGGACCGGAGACTCCGCCGACGACCTGGAGACGGTGCTCGACGTGGATCGGAGGGCCCGGGTCGTGGCCCGCTCCCTCATCGCCGCCCGGACCTGACAGTGACGGCGGAGGTGGTCGGTTCGGAAACGAACGGTCACCGGGATGCTGTGGAGGTGGCCGGTTCCGGAGCGGACGGTCGCCGTGGTGGGGCGGGCAACGATCGAATCCGGCTGGTCCTGCTGGTCGGGGCGGTCGTGTCCTTCGGGCTCATCGGGGGCCTGTCGGGTCTCGTGGTGGTCTCATCGTTCGTCGTCATGCTGGTGTTCCACGAGCTCGGACACTTCGTGGCGGCACGCCTCTCGGGCATGCAGGTGACCGAGTTCTTCATCGGCTTCGGCCCCCGCCTCTGGTCGGTGCGTCGGGGTGAGACGACGTACGGGGTGAAGGCCATTCCGGCCGGCGCCTACGTCCGGATAACGGGGATGAGCAGCCTCGACGTGGTGGATCCGGCCGTGGAACACCGGACGTACCGGCAGCAGTCCTATCCGAAGCGGATGGCGGTCGCCCTGGCTGGTTCGGCAACGCACTTCGCCGTGGCCCTGGCCCTGCTCTTCTTCGTCTACGTGGCGGTAGGGCGCCCCGATCCCACCCGCTGGGTGGTCGGTGAGGTCGTCTCCGGCTCGGCCGCAGCGTCCATCGACGTGCGCGTCGGCGACCGGATCGTGTCGGTGGACGGCCTGGAGACCCCCGGCTTCGAGGACTTCGGGGTCGTCGTGCGGGGGCTTCCGGGTCGGGAGGTGGTGGTGGTCCTGGAGAGGGACGGGGCCACCTCGAGTCGAAACATGATGGTCGGGGAGCGGCTGATGGTCGACGGTACGGTCGCCGGCTTCTTCGGCGTGGGCCCCGATCGGCCCATGGTTACCCTCGGCCCGGTCGGTGCCGGGGTGGAGGCATCGGCCCGCTTCGTCGACCTCGTAGGAATGTCCATCGACGGTCTGGTCGGGTTCTTCACGCCGGACGGGCTGGCCTCGTTCTTCACAGGTGGAGACGATCCCCCGGAGGGGCCGGAACCCGTCCTGTCCGTTGGCGCCGGCGCCGGCGCCGGCGCCGGAGCGGGCGGCTCGGTCCAGGTGGCGGACCCCAGCGTGGACCCGGCCGACGAGGATCGCCTGCTCTCCATCTACGGGGCGGCCCGCCTCGGTAGCGCCATGCTGGATGACGGCTGGACGACGTATCTCTGGTTCCTGATCCTGGTCAACGTGTTCATCGGGGTCTTCAACCTGGTTCCGCTCCTGCCCCTCGACGGCGGACACGTGGCGATCGCCACCTATGAACGGATCCGGTCGGTGGGTGGCCGTCGCCACATGGCCGATGCGTCGAAGTTGATCCCGCTCACCTGGGCGGTGATCACGCTGCTGGTTGCGGTGGCTGTGGTGGCCCTCTACCGCGACATCGTGGACCTACCCGACTTCGGCTGAGGGGCCCCGGGGGTAGCGGTCGGCCGACCACCGATAGCCTCACCTGCATGGAGGTACAGGCGGCAGTTGAACGCCGATCCACCCGGCAGTTGATGGTCGGTGACGTGCCCGTCGGCGGTGGGGCGCCGATCACGGTCCAGTCCATGACCATCACCCGGACGGCCGACCACGAGGCGACCCTCCAGCAGATCTACGACCTGGCCATGGCGGGTGCTGACATCGTGCGCTGCACCTGCAACGACCTGGAGGCCGCCGAGGGGCTGGCCCGGATCGTTCCACGGTCGCCGGTTCCGATCGTGGCCGACATCCACCACCAGTACCGGTTGGCCCTGGCGGCTCTCGAGGCCGGTGTGCACTGCCTCCGCCTGAACCCGGGCAACATCCGCAAGCCGGATCACATCCGGGTCGTGGCGAGCGAAGCCCGCGACCGCGGGGTTCCGATCCGCATCGGCGTCAACGGCGGGTCACTGCACCCGGACCTCTACGAGAAGCACGGTGGTCGGGTCACCCCCGAGGCGATGGTCGAATCAGCCCTCGACGAGATCCGCTTCTTCGAGGACGTCGACTTCGACCTGATCAAGATCTCCGTGAAGGCATCCAGCGTCCCGATCATGGTCGAGGCGTACCGCCAGCTCTCCGAGGTGACCGACTACCCGCTGCACCTGGGCGTGACCGAGGCCGGGCCACCGCCCGCGGGCCTCATCAAGTCGTCGGCCGGCATCGGTGCCCTGCTGGCACAGGGAATTGGCGACACGATCCGGTACTCCCTCACGGCTGATCCCGTTGAGGAGGCCCGGGCCGGACGGGCACTCCTGGAGGCCATGGGCCTGCGGGAGCGCAAGAACGTCGACCTGATCGCCTGCCCCAGTTGCGGTCGGGCCGAGATCGACGTGGTGGCCGTAGCCGCCGATGCCATGGCCGCCTTCGCCGATCGGGAGATTCCCCTCCAGGTGGCGATCATGGGTTGTGTGGTGAACGGTCCCGGTGAGGCACGCGACGCCGATCTGGGAATCGCTGCGGGGTACCGGCGTGGACACCTGTTCGTGAAGGGTCGGAACGCAGCGGTGGTGGCCGAGGACGAGATGGTCGACGCCCTCGTGGAGTGGGCCGAGCTGATCCATTCGGAGGGGGCCGAGGCGGCGTTGGCCCGGGTGGACACCGAGAAGGCGGCCCGCGAGGCCGAACGGGACCGCCAACGGCTCCTGGCCGAGCAGGGCGATGACGTGAACGACACCGGCACCAGGATCGACCTCATCCGGCGCCACGGCGCCTGACCCATCGCGCCTTCCGGCCATCGGCTGTTCGGCTGGCCGGATCGACCCGCCGACCCGTCGGTTGAATGGATCGCCCGCTGGCCCCTCGGTGGAATAGATCGACCCGCCGACCCGTCGGTTGAATGGATCGCCCGCCGGCCGGAGGATGGATATGACCCCTAGGCGGAAACAGAGTCGGACGGTATGCTCTCTGGCGCGTACATCGCCGGTGTTCCGACGAGGCGTGGGCTCTGCCCACGCCTTTTGTTTTCGGTATCGGGGCTGCAGCGTGAGATGAGAAGGGCCCGGCGACGGCGTCGGCCCGTGGAAACCAGGAGGAGGACGCACCATGGCAGTGACCGATCGGATCGATGCCATTGCCGCTCCCCTCTGTGAACGGATCGGCGTCGAGTTGGTCGACGTCGAGTACGAGGGCGGGGTACTCCGCCTGGTGATCGACCATCCTGATGGCGTCGGCATGGATGCCATTGCCGGGGTGACCCGCGAGGTATCGAGGGCACTCGACCACGAGGACCCGATTCCGGGCACCTTCACGCTGGAGGTGACCAGCCCGGGCCTGGAACGCTCCCTCAAGCGACCGGTCCACTTCGAACGGGCGATCGGTTGCGAGGTGGCCGTGAAGACCCAGCCGGGGATCGACGGGCCCCGCAGGGTGACCGGCGTCCTGGAGGCCGCTGACGGAGACGGCATCGAGGTGCGATCCGCAGATGGCTCGAGCCGGGTGTTCCGTCACGACGAGATCTTGAAGGCGCACACCGTCTTCGTATGGACCCCTGAGCCCAAGTCGGGGCGCAAGGGGAAGGATCGGGGCGACGCTGACGCCCCTGGAAGGAAGGTCGGGTCATGAATCCCGAGATGTTGGAGGCCCTCGAGGCCCTGGCGATCGAACGGGGAATCTCCGTCGACATGTTGTTCGCCGTCCTCGCCGACGCGTTGGAGTCGGCCTACAAGCGCACCCCCGGTGCCCACGAGTTCTCGTGGGTGACCATCGACCCTGACACGATGGACATCCGGGTGCTGGCCCAGGACCTCGACGAGGAGGGCGAGCTCGTCGGCGAGGAGTTCGACGTCACGCCGGACGACTTCGGCAGGATCGCCGCCCAGACGGCCCGTCAGGTCATGACCCAGAGGATCCGCGAGGCCGAGAGGGACCTCAAGTACGAGGAGTACGCCGGCCGGGAGGGCGACATCGTCACCGGCATGATCCAGCAGACCGATGCCAGGTACACGCTCCTGGACCTGGGGCGCGTCGAGGCGCTGCTTCCACAGGCCGAGCAGGTGCCGTTCGAGCGACCCGAGGCGAACGCCAGGATGAAGGCCTACATCGTGGAGGTACGCAAGACGGCGAAGGGCCCGCAGATCGTGGTCAGCCGTACCCACCCGG
This sequence comes from Acidimicrobiia bacterium, assembly GCA_012961035.1. GTDB lineage: Bacteria > Actinomycetota > Acidimicrobiia > Acidimicrobiales > MedAcidi-G1 > UBA9410. The sequence goes on along the minus strand of DUAC01000103.1, from coordinate 1,109 downwards.
GCCTGATCAAGCGCCTGTTCGAACTGGAGGTGCCCGAGATCGCCGATGGCGTCGTGGAGATCCGTGCATGCGCACGCGAGCCCGGACATCGCACGAAGATCGCCGTCTGGTCGAACGATCCCAACGTGGATCCGGTCGGCGCCTGCGTGGGTGCCCGGGGCGCCCGGGTGCGGATGGTCGTCAACGAGTTGCGGGGCGAGAAGATCGACATCGTCCCGTTCTCCGAGGATTCGGCTGACTTCGTGATGAAGGGCCTGTCTCCGGCCAAGGTGAAGGAGGTCATCATCGATGAGGAGACCGGCACCGCCACCGTGATCGTGCCCGACTACCAGCTCTCGCTTGCGATCGGCAAGGAGGGCCAGAACGCCCGACTGGCAGCGCGGATGACCGGGTGGCGTGTCGACATCAAGAGCGAGACCCAGGTCGCCCAGGAGGCGGCCTACGCCGACGTCGAGTGGGCGGAAGGCGAATGGATCGTCAACGACGAGACCGGTGAGCAGGTCTGGCAGCCTGCGGAGGGCGGCCCTGCGGTCTCCGCAGGTCAGTGGACCGAGGCGGCCACCGAAGGTGGAGAAGAAGAGGAGTAGGAGACGGGTCGGCGGCGACCGACGGCTGGTAGCGCCATGGGCGCAGATCCCAGGCGGACCTGCATCGCCTGCAGGACGGCTGATTCGGCCTCCGGGCTGGTCAGACTGGCCTGGCCGGCGGGGACCGGCCAGCCGGTGGTCGACCGGTTGGCACCGGGGCGTGGCGCCTGGCTCCACCCGACCGAATCCTGCATTGGCGCACTGCGGCCGGGTGACCTGGCCAGGGCCTTTCGCCGGACCGTTTCGCCCGACGAGATGGGTGGTGCGGTCGCGGCCTGCCGTGCGGCCGCCGCCCGGGTGGGCGGCAGCGGGTGATCCAAGCATCCAACCGATAGCGTCAGACAGCGGTTCGGTCAGTGCCGAACTGCTGACGATCCCCGTCGAACCGGGGATCGACCCATGAACGAACAGAATTCCACGAGCAGTACCCGAGCAGCAGACAGGACGTCGTAACCACCGTGCCTAAGAACATCCGCGTCTACGAGTTGGCGCGAGAAATGGGGATGACCAACGCGGAGGTGC
>DUAC01000102.1:819-3954 GCA_012961035.1 Acidimicrobiia bacterium | reverse complement strand
GGCCGCCCTGATGCTGGCGGCGGCGCTCCTGACCGGAGCGGGCACCGGTGGTGTGGCGTCCACCGCGGCCGCGGCGACGGGCGATCCCCTGGACGTCCCCGGCCTCTACGAGGTGACGGGGAGGGACCCCGGCGTCGTCCACCTCACGTTCGACGATGGTCCCGACCAGATGTTCACCCCCCTGCTCCTGGACCTCCTGGATGGCTACGGGGCGAAGGCCTCCTTCTTTCCCCTGGGTCGGAACCTGGAGCCCCGCTGGGGTGGCGACGAGGTCCAGGACCTGCTGAGCAGGGGCCACACCGTCGGCAACCATTCCCTGGACCACCGACGCATGACCGACATGCACCCGTGGGCCGTTGCAGCGGACCTGGACACCGCCTCGGCCCTGATCCAGTCGTTGGCGGGCTTCCGCCCGGCCTGCTTCCGGGCCCCCTACGGCGACCATGACGACCTGGTCGACCTGGTTGCTTCCGGCCTCGGCATGGTCCACGTGGGTTGGACCGCCGATCCCCAGGAGTGGCGGGATCCCTGGGTACCGGTCGTGCTGGCCTACCTGACCGGCGAACGCCACGACGGCTCCGTGATCCTTCTCCACGACCGCAAGTGGTTGACCCTTCACATCGTGACCGAGGTCCTGGAGGCGTTCAGCGCCGCTGGGTGGCGATTCGAGGCGGTAGCAGCCTGCCGTGCAGATGGCCAGCGCCGGGATCGCATGGCGACCCGTGGCCCCGGCGACGTTCCCGTCGGCCTGGTGGAGAGGGCCTGGTCGTCAGACGGAGCCGTCCACCTCAGCGGGTGGGCGTTCGACGCCGACCTGGCAGTCGGAGGGCTGGAGATCCTGGTGGCCACTGCTGCGGGGCCGACGGTGCTCGGAGCAACCTCGGGGGACCATGACTTCCGGGTCATCGTGGGCGACGCGGGCCCGGGCGGACCGGTATGCCTCTGGGCACGAAACGCCGGCCGGGAGCGTCATGACACGTCCCTGGGTTGCCACCTTCCGGAGCTCGTTGCCGTGGAACAGCGCTAGGCGCCGTCGGCTCCCTACGCTCAACCGTCATGCGCGAGTTCCCCAGCTCACCGGACCCGACCCAGGCTGCCGCCCTCGGACGGGTGCAGCGACGGGTGGCCCGTGGCCTGGGCCTCCTCGCCACGCTTGATGCCGGTGCCAGGCCCGAGGTGGCAGATGAGCCGGTGATCTTCGCGGCGAACCACCGCTCCATGGCAGACCTGTTCCTGGCCGCGGCGACCTTCAGCGAATGGGGTTGGCCGATCCGTCCACTCGTGGCCGGCTCCTACTTCGATCGACCGGGCATCGGCGGCCTGCTGCGGAGCCTGCGTTGCATTCCGGTCCATGGTTCGGAGGCCCTGGACATCGCCACGGAGGTAATGGCCGAGGGATGGTCGGTGGCGATCATGCCCGAGGGCAGGGTCGTGCCCGAGTCCGAGTGGGCAGCCACCGGCGTGGGCCCGGCACGTCCGGGAATCGGTCGTCTTGCCCTGGCCACCGGTCGCCCCGTGGTCGCGGTGGGGGTGACCGGCACGGAACGCTTCTGGCCCCGGGGCCGGAACCTCCCGAGCATCACGCCGTGGCGGCGGTTCCCCCTGGCCGTCCGACACGAGGTGTTGGGCATCATGGAGGGCGATCAGCCCAGCGTGGCCCTCGATGAGATCATGGCCGGCATCACCCGTTGCCTGAACGTTCCCGAGGATCCGTCCGGGCTGTCCGACTGAGTGCAGCCCCGTCGGCCAGTCAGAGGTTGGCCCCTGTTCGTATCGGGTGGCAGGGCTGGGCTGCCCAGGTGTCCATCGGGTGACGGGGCTGGACTGGTCAGGCGTCCGACGGTCAGTGCTGTCCGTGCCCGTGGTCGTCGACCAGCAGGAGGGCGTGCCCGTGGTCGTGGTGAGAGTGGTCGCCCAGCACCCTCTCCCCGTAGGCCTCCCGGAGCACGTCGGGGACCAGGACCTCCTCAGGCCCACCGGCGGCCACGAGGCGACCATCCAGGACCAGGACGCGGTCGCAGTGCCTGGCCTCGTCCAGGTGGTGGGTGGACAGGACGACGATCCGCCCGGCGTCCCTCTCGTCCTCCATCACCGTGAGGATCCGTTCCTGGCTGATCAGGTCTAGGCCGGTTATCGGCTCGTCGAGGAGCAGGACGTCAGCCTCGCGTGCCAACGCCTGGGCAACCAGGACCCGTTGGCGCTGCCCGAATGAGAGACGGTCCAGCGGAGAGTCCATGAGAGCACGGACACCCAGTCGTCCGGCGGCCTCGTCCACCGCCAGATGGTCCTCGGGACCCAGCCGCCGGGGTAGGAGGGTGGGGCGGAAGCGCGCCATCCGGAGCACCTCGCCGACGCTCAGGGGAAGCCAGGTCCTGGAGTGCGTCTGGGTCACGTACGCAACGGATCGGCGGGCACCTGAGACCTGGCCGGTGGACGGCTGCCTGAGGCCGGCCAGGACCTCCAGGAGGGTGGTCTTGCCGGCACCGTTGGGCCCCACCAGGGCGGTTGAGGATCCGGCCTCGAAATCGACCCGGACGGAGTCCAGGGCCCGACGTCCACCCCTCAGGACCGTGACGTCACGCAGCCTGATCCCGGAGCTGTCCCGGCCGTCATCCTGTTCCATGATGAGAATCATTCTCGCTAGATTCGAGCAGCGTCGCAACCCCGATAGGCGTGCGTTCCAGGATGGGGCACACCTCCCTGCCGGCAAATACGATCGGGAAATGGGAGAAACCGAGATCCTTGCAGTTGACGACCCGGGCGCCGGCCTGGAGGCCAGGAGGCGCAGGGTGCCGGACTACCCGATCCATCTCGGCCCCGCGACCCACCTGGCCGAGGAACGCACCCGCCTCCACGGCCTCTCGTGGGAGCACTTCGACGCCAGGATGCTGGGTAGCACCGTGGGTGCGGTGTTGACCGGAATCGACCTGGCCGGTGCCCTTCCGGAGCCGGCCATCCGGGAGATCCAGGCGGCCCTGGATTCCTACAAGGTGGTCTTCTTCCGGGACCAGGACATGACAGCCGAGCAGCACCTCGGCTTCGCCAGGAGGTTCGGAGAGCTGGAGGTCCACCCGTTCATTCCCTCCAAGGAGACGCAGCCGGACCTCGTGCGGTTCGCCAAGGGACCTGACACCG
>DUAC01000102.1:0-772 GCA_012961035.1 Acidimicrobiia bacterium | reverse complement strand
GAACAGCCGTCCCGCTCGACGATCCTGCGGGCGGTGGAGGTACCCGACGTCGGTGGGGACACCCTCTTCGCCGACATGTGCGCCGCCTACGACGGCCTGCCCGAGGACCTTCGGGTCGAGGCCGAAGGCCTCACGGCCATCCACTCCTTCGAGCGCGCGTTCGGTAGGCAGGTGCCGCCGGAGCGGATGGAGGAGGTGAGGGCCCTGTACCCCGAGGTATCACATCCCGTGGTCTGCACCCACGAGCGCACCGGGCGGCGCTACCTGTACGTGAACCGGATCTTCGTGGACCGCATCGCAGGTCGAACCCGGGCCGAGAGCCTTGACATCCTGGACCGGCTGGCCCGTCAGGCCGACTACCCCGAGTACCAGTGCCGCTTCCGGTGGGAGCCGGGATCGGTGGCCTTCTGGGACAACCGAGCCGTGCAGCACTACGCCAACAGCGACTACTGGCCCGACGTCCGGGTAATGGAGCGGGCCAGCATCGTGGGAGACCGTCCCGCTGCATGAGAGGACGGAAGGTCGGGTCTCCTGACGACTTCGCCAGCGATTGAGGCCCGGCGGGAACGGTCCGGATCAGCCGCTCACCAGAGGTCACCGGCCAGCCCGGCTGCGAGTGATCCGCCCAACTCGCGGGCGGCCGCCAGATGGTCCGCTGTGACGTCGCCCCGGACCACGAGCGGTTCGAGCACGGCGCGCCATTCCAGCCCGGCTGCGAGGGGCACCACCGCTCCGACCGCACCCAGGCCGTCGCCTCCGGCCTTCACCAGCA
>DUAC01000101.1:834-23959 GCA_012961035.1 Acidimicrobiia bacterium | reverse complement strand
CCGCCACCCTGAACGAGCGCGACGTCCAGCTCGCCCACCACCCGACCCGTCGGGGCCACGGCTGCCAGCAGTCCGGCGATGGCCAGGGCGGCGGCCACGATCCCGACTGCGGCCATGGGGGAGCGGTCGGACCTCCTGGCATCCAGGAGGGCGCTGAGGCCCACGCCGACGGCCACGGTGAGGGCGACCAGCAGCAGGGGACCGGCGATCCGGACCACCGGGGCAAGAGGCCCGCCCGCCTGGCCGAGGGCGATCGAGGCCAGTGGAACCCCGCCGAACGGCACGCTCCAGCGCGCCAGCTCGGCCAGCGTGACCGCCCCCACGAGGCCCGGTCGCCTCCATCGGCCTGCCGGTACGAGTGCGGCGGCCAACCCCAGCCAGAGGGCGTGCAGTGCGGCGGCCAGGAGCCATCCGGGAGGCGAGAGGTCCACCACCCAGATGGTCGACGGCAGTGCCCACGCCACGCCGACCAGCAGCCCTGTACGGAAGCGGGATGAGGTCGGCCGGTCGGCCAGGAGGCGGTCCAGCAGGGCGAGGCCCATGAAGGCCGCCGGCCACCATCCCCACGGGGGCACTGCGGCGGCGATCAGGAGCCCGGACAGGAGGGCGGTGACGGGCGGCTGGAATCGGGGAGCGGCCCGTTCGACGTTGGGTGTGCTCATGTCCTGTGGTGCTGCTGCCGGTGGTCCCGTGGCTGAGGGTGGGGTTCCCGTCAGCGGGCGGCCACCACGAGGTGCTGGATGCCGTCGATCGGTCCCACGCCACGGATCTCGACCTGGTCGACGGCCTGGACCCGGATCCACTCCGGCAGGTCGGCCACCTCGCAGCTGGCCAGGATCTGGCCGGGCCGGGCCACGGCGCAGAGCTTGGCAGCCAGGTTCACCGGCTCGCCGATGTAGTCGTCGCCCTCGAACAGCAGGGCATGGCCGGTCGCCAGCCCTATACGCAGGTTGATTTCGGCCTCGCCCTCGAAGTGGTCGATCATGTGGCCGCCCCAGGCAATTGCCGGCGTCGGCTCCGTGCCGACCAGCATCACGCCGTCGCCCAGCCACTTGGCCACCCGGACGCCCCGCTTGGCGGCCACGTCGCGTGACACCGCCCGGAACTCCTCGAGCAGGCCGACCGCGGCGTGTGGACCGTTCTCGCGTGTGTACCGGGTGAAGCCGGTCAGGTCGGCGAAGCAGAAGGTCCGCTCGATGGACAGGTGGGCGGTGTCGGGTAGGTCGTCAGGATGTTCGGTGCCGCTGCCGGGTCGGGCCTCGGCCCATTCGCGGGCGGGGGTCGTCTCGGGTGCCACGGCACCATCGAACCACGTCCGGGTCCCCATCCGGTGTCGCTTTACCCGGTTTCGACGGATTCGCGGCCCTTTGTGGGCGTTGCGGGCCCTGCCGGGCGGTTTTGGGTGGGCCGCTTCAGCCGACCAGGTCGGCGACCTCGGCTGCGGTCTCAGTTCCCGACCGCACGCACGCCGGTATGCCCACGCCGTGGCGAGCCGCCCCGGTGACAACGAGGCCCGGTGAGGCGGCCAGGGCCGAGTCCACTTCGGCCATCAGGTCAGGGTGTCCGACCGGGAACTGGACCAGCGAGCGGGGCCAACGCGTCAGTCGGGCCACGACCGGCCGGGCCTGCACGCCCAGCGTCGTCGCCACGTCAGCCGACAGTGCAGCGGCCAGCCCGGGGTCGTCCAGGGCATCGTGGCGCTCGTCGTCGATGCGGCCGCAGGAGACCCTCAGGATGGTGTGGTCGGGGTCGTCCAGGTGTGCCCACTTGCTACCGGCGAACGAGCAGGCTGTCATCAGCAGCCCCTCGCCACGGCCCACGAGGAACCCGCTCTGGTCCTCGGGTACCTCCAGGTCGGCGCTACGCCAGGCCATGGTGGCGACCACCACCGATGCATGTCGCAGCCCGCCCAGGGCTGATGCGGCCTCCGGGGCGTGGGGGGCCACCAGCGTCGCGGCCACATGGGCCGGGGTGGTCACCACCACGGCGTCGGCCCCCATTGTCGTGCCGTCAGAGCCGCACACCACCCAGCCGTCGTCGGACCGTTGGATCCCCGTGACCTCCACCCCTGTCCTGATCCGGTCGCCCAGCCGGCCCGTCAACTCGCCGATGAGGCGGCCCATTCCGCCCGCAGGCGCATTGAAGACCGGCGCTGTCGGGTCGGTCCCCCGACTGGCGTGGCGGAGTGATGCCAGCAGGCCGTCGGGGCTGCGTGCCGCCGCCAGCAGCCCGGGGGCCATGGTGGTGCAGCTCAGGTCATCGGCCCGCCCGGCGTTCACGCCACCGATGAGCGGGTCCACGAGGCGTTCGAACACGGCGTCGCCCACACACGCCCTGATCACCCTCCCCACGCTCAGGTCACCAGCCGGAAGGGGGGCATCCGGTCGACCGGCGCCGGCCAGACGCTCCAGGTCGGCGTCTGGCACGAGGCCCGGGGCCACGGTCGTCGGGTCCAGGGGTACGCCCAGCACGTTGGGAGAGGGGATGGGCCTCAGGTGGCCGTCCAGCCAGAGCGAGGCCCTGCGTGCTGACGGGGCGACCAGCTCGTCGGCGAGGCCCAGCTCCGCACACAGGTCGGCGGCCCACGGCACCCGGACCAGGAAGGCGTCGGCCCCCTCGTCGACGTCCATGCCGATTCCGACCAGTGGGGTGGTTCGGAGCTTGCCCCCGGTGACGGTGGAGGCCTCCAGGACCGTGACGTCCAGGTGCGGGTGGTCCACGACCAGGCGGTGGGCGACCGTCAGGCCGGTGATGCCCGCCCCGACCACCACGATCCGGCGCCCGGCCACGGGTCAGCTTCCCCGGTTATGGGCGTGGACCTGGTCCACGACGTGGGCCAGGACCGCCGGATCCATCTCAGGTAGGACGCCATGGCCCAGGTTGAAGATGTGGCCCGGGTGGTCGCCGTTGCGCCGGAGCACGTCGGCCACCTCCGCCTCGACGACGTCCAGCGGACCCAGGCACACGGCCGGATCCAGGTTCCCCTGGAGGATGGTGTCGGGTCCGAGTCGGAGGCGCGCCACGTCCAGCGGAACCCTCCAGTCCACCCCGATCACGTCAGCGCCGGCATCGGCCATGAGGTGCAGGATCTCGCCGGTACCGACGCCGAAGTGGATGCGGGGAACCCCGGTGTCGGCCACGCCCTCGAACACGCGACGGCTGAAGGGCAGGACGCAGCGTTCGTAGACCGGCGGGCTGAGTGCCCCGGCCCAGCTGTCGAAGAGCTGGATGGCAGATGCCCCGCAGTCGATCTGTGAGCGGAGGGATGCAATGGCCATGTCGGCCAGCCGCTCCATGAGGGCGTTCCACAACTCCGGATCGCCCAGCATCATGGCCTTGGTGCGTCCGTAGGTTCGCGACGGCGCTCCCTCTATGAGGTACGACGCCACGGTGAACGGTCCGCCGGCGAAGCCGATCAGCGGCACGGACCCGTCGGCGACCACCTGGCGCACGGTTTCCAGCACGTAGGGGGTGTCGGTCTCTGGTTCCAGCGGTCGCAGGCGTTCCAGGTCGGCCCTGCACTCGAACGGCCGGTCGATCACCGGGCCGACGCCGGGTCGGACGTCCACCCCGAAGCCCACGGCATGGGCCGGTACCACTATGTCGGAGAACAGGATGGCGGCGTCCACCCCGTAGCGCCTGACAGGTTGGAGCGTTATCTCCGTGGACAGGTCGGCATCGGCGATGGTGTTCAGGATGCTTCCGGAACCCCTGATGGCCCGGTACTCGGGAAGCGAGCGACCCGCCTGGCGCATGAACCAGACCGGCGTGCGGTCATGGGGTTCCGCCCGGCAGGCAGCCAGGAACGGCGAGTCCGAATGCGGTGTGGTCACGTGGTGACGCTATCCAGCAGCCGTCGGGCAGTGGCCGCATCAGGGTGGCTCAGCCGGGCCAGAGCCGAGACCCGTGCCGCCTCGCACACCTCCGGGAGCCGCTCGTCGGAGCGGTCATTGCCGGAGCGACCGGCCAGCTCGGTGACGGTGGGTTGCAGTACGAGCACGGTCGTGCCCCTCCGTCGGATCGCCTCCACCTCGCGGCGCAGGGAGCGGCCGTGCCAGGCGCTGGCGAGATCTACCCCGCTGCCGATCGTGCCGCCGACCGTCCTGGAGGAGGACACCACCACCAGGTCCAGACCGAGTGTGGCCACGAGGTCGGCGTTGGTCGTCGAGTGCACACCGCCGTCCACCAGGCGCCTGCCATCGATCTCGACGGGGGCGAACCAGCCGGGCACGGCGGTCGAGGCCTGGACCGCGGATCCGAGGTCGGCGTCGATGTCATCGCGGCCCAGGACCACCCGCTTCCCCGAGTCCAGGTCAAGGGCGCAGATCCAGGTGGGTTGTTCCGGCCACCTCCCGGGGTGGATCTCCCGGGTGCGGGCGCCAAGGGGCGAACCGTCGTGGGAGCCGACCGGAAGCAGGCCCGCCAGGGGGACCACCGGTCGGGGGCGGCCGGTCGAGAGGAGTTCCCGGAGCACGAGCATGGGGTTGGCGGGCAGGCGGCGGCCGGACCGGTCCAGTGGAATGTCCATGTCCAGGCGCGTCGTCACGCGGTCCACGAGCACCTGTCCGCCGGCGGACAGGGTGCCTCCCACGTAGTGGGCCCGGTGGTCTCCGGCCGAGAGGCCGGCCCGGAGGCTGGCGGCGGTGGTGGCCCCGGCGGAGGTGCCGACGACCACGTCAGATGTGCGTGGGTCCCAGGCGGTCGCCTCGGCGAGCGCGGCCAGTACCCCGGCGTGCTGGGCAGCGGCGTGGAGGCCGCCGGCTCCGAGGATGAGTCCGACCGTGGTCATGGCGGTCATCGTCGCACGTCGAAGGGCGGTTTCCGACCCCCGGAGGGGGCCGGATCACGCCCCGGGAACTGTCGATGACGGTCGGTGGCCACCCGGTAGAATCGTTCTTCGGCCGAATTCCGGGTCCCAGCCCCGGAGAGGCCGCCAGAACCGCTCCACTCACGCCCCGCTGGTACCACGATGACCATCGAACATCCCGAACTCGTCACAGAACAGGCCTACGTCGACGAGGCGTATGCCTGCCTGGAAGCGGCGCGGACCCGCGCGCTCCAGCTCACGGCGATGGTGGAGGTGGGCAGGGGCGGCACGAACCAGGCCCGTTTCGAGCGGGAGGCCATCCAGGAGTCGGTGGCGCACAGGCTCGACCAGCTGGACATGGGTGACGCATCGCTGGTGTTCGGTCGCATCGACCAGGAGGTCGATGCCGGCGGCGGGCGCTATTACATCGGGCGGGTCGGGGTCTGGGGCGTGGACCAGGAGCCGGTGCTGGTGGACTGGCGCGCACCGGTCGCCGAGCCCTTCTACCGGGCCACCGGTCCGGTTCCGATGGGCCTCAAGCGACGCCGGCACTTCGTGAGCCGGGGTCGGAGCCTGCTGGGCATGGAGGACGAGCTGTTCGGTGACCTGGATCGGTTCCGTGACGACGACCGGAACAGGCTGAGGGGCGAGGGCGCCCTGATCCTGGCGCTGGAGACCGCCCGCACCGGTCGCCTCGGCGACATCGTCGGAACGATCCAGGCCGAACAGGACGAGATCATCCGGGCGGAGCTTCCGGGCGTGCACGCCGTCCAGGGTGGGCCCGGAACCGGCAAGACGGTCGTCGCACTGCACCGCGCCGCATACCTGCTCTATACGCACAGGTTTCCGCTGGCCGGGCAGGGCGTGCTGGTGGTCGGTCCCAACCGGCTGTTCCTCGCCTACATCGAACAGGTCCTTCCGTCACTCGGCGAGGCCGGCGTGGTGCTGGCGACGCTGGGCGACGTCGTCGGTGGCGTCAGGGTGGACGATCGCCGCGAGGTTGCCGAGGTGGGCAGGCTGAAGGGCGACCTGCGCATGGTCCGGTTCGTGGCCCGTGCCGCCCGTACCCGCCAGAGGGCGCTCCGCCACGACCTGAGGATCGGATACGGGCTCCAGTGGTTGCGCCTCTCGACGTCGGAGTCGCAGTTGATCGTGGACGAGGCGAGGCGCCGCTACCGGACCCACAACGCAGCCCGCAAGTTCGTGGAGGCCGAGTTCTTCGTGGCGTTGGCGGCCAGTGGCCGTGGCGACCTGGATCCCGGAGCCGTGCAGGAACGCGTCCACGGGGAGAGGGCCATCCGGGAGGCCCTGGAATGGATGTGGCCGGTGCTGACGCCGGCGGAGCTCCTGAACGACCTCTTCGGTTCGCAGGCGCTCATCCGTGCCGCAGATCCGGGCCTCACCCCGGCCCAGGTAGGGGCGCTCCACCGGGAGCGCGTCGCCGAGCCCGACGAGCTCCTGTGGACGGCATCGGATGCCCCCCTCCTTGACGAGGCCCGGGCCGTGCTGGGTGCCAGGCCGGGTCAGCGCCAGGCCGATGCCGTGCGTACCTACGGCCACATCGTGGTCGACGAGGTGCAGGACCTCTCGCCGATGGACCTGCGAATGCTCGGCCGGCGGTCCCTGAACGGTTCCATGACCGTCGTCGGTGACATCGCCCAGGCCACCGGTGCCTGGGCCCACGACGACTGGGACTCGATCCTCATGCACCTTCCCGACCGCCGGCCGGCGGTTCGCCATGAGTTGACCGTCGGCTACCGGATCCCGGGCCCCCTCATGGACCTGGCGGCAGGCGTGCTGGCCGAGGCTGCGCCGGACCTGGCTCCTCCGCGTTCCGTCAGGGCCGAGGGTGACCCGCCGCGTTTCGTGAGGTTGGCGGGCGACAGCGGTTCGGGCCTGGATGGCCTGGCCGAGGCGATCCGTTTCGAGTTGGAGGCGGTGGGGGCTGGAAACCTGGCCGTCATCGCAGCCAACTCCCAGACCGCCGAGGTGGAGGACGCCCTGGAGCGGGCGGGCCTCCCATTCGGGCGACCGACCCGTCATGGCCTCGACGCACAGGTGGCCGTCGTACCGGTCGAGCTCGTCAAGGGCCTCGAGGTGGACGGTGCCATCGTCGTCGAGCCGGCCAGGATCCTCCGGGAGCATGCCCAGGGGCTTCGCGCCCTGTATGTCGCCCTCACCCGGGCCACCAGGCGACTGGCCATCATCCACGCCGAGGAACTCCCCGCAGTGATCGAGTCCTGACCCCTGTCACACCCCCTCCGTAGGTTTCGAACAGCGAACCTCGGAGCAGTTGCTCCCTCACCCGATGGTTGACCCGGTGGGTCGGGAGGTTGGATGATGGCGGTGGATGCAGGAGACCGGCAGCAGTTGCGGGAGCGGCTCAAGGCGACGTTGGGCGAACGCCCGGCCGAGGTCCTGATGGAGCACCTCTTCGACGAGGACGCCGCCGAGGTGGGAACCCGGTTGGCTGGGCTGGACCTGCGCCTCGACGCAATCTGCGAGCGCATGGACGCAATGGGCGAGCGCATGGATGCGATGGGCGAGCGCATGGATGCGATGCTCGTGCTCTTCGAGCAGCGTTTCGACGCGGTCGACAGGCGTTTCGACGCGGTCGACGAGCGGTTCGCCAGCCTGGAGACCCGCATCGGTGGCCTCGAGACCCGGATGGAGAGCGTCGAGGAGCGGCTGGGTCGGATGGAACCCGGGCTCGAGAAGTTGGACGACCGCATCCACACCATCCAGAACACGGTGATGACCAGCTTCCTGGTCACCACGTTCAGTTCCTGGGGGCTGGTGCTGGCCGCCATTGCGATCATCTGACCCGGCCCTGCCTGCCCGAGGAGGCGCTGCCTGCCCTGTGATGCCTGGCTTGGCCGCTGGCCCGCCTACTCGTAGGAGATGGCGTCCAGGACGTTCAGCCGGGCGGCACGACGGGCCGGGAGGATGGCGGCGAGCATTCCGAACAGGCCTGACACGACCAGGTAGCCCAGCAGGCTGCTGTACGGGATCGAGACGATGTCCACGAACGTCTCCGGTATCGCAGCGATCACCGCCAGGCCGAACAGCACGCCCATTCCGACCCCCAGGAGGCCACCGAACAGGGCGATGATTACCGCCTCCCAGCGGACCATCCTGCGGAGTTGTCGCCTGGTCATTCCGATGGCCCGTAACAGCCCGAGTTCCCGGGTCCGTTCGTAGACCGAGAGGGCCAGGGTGTTGGTGATTCCCAGTACGGCGATGAACAGCGACAGGCCCAGGAAGACCTGGATTATCGAGAGCAACTGGTCAAGTTGCGCCTCCTGGGCCTCCTTGAACTCGGTGCGGTCCTCCACCCGTACCTGCGGGTACTCGTCGGTGACCACCTCGACGGCGGACCTTGAGTCCGTCGCGGAGGCGCCGTCGGGGAACACCACCGAGACGAAGGCATCGGGTGCGGTGGGCAGGAACCGGTCGAATACGTCGACGTCGACCACCCAGTTGCCCAGGATCGTGGAGTCCTCGAAGACCGCCGCCACCGTCAGGTCGGTCGAGCGTCCGCCCGGGAACCCGACGGTCACCTGGTCACCGACGGTCACGGCCATGTCCGTTGCCGGGTCCACGTGCAGCAACAGGCCGTCGCGCCCCTCTCCGTCGGGATGGCCCTCCGTGACCATGATGTTCATGTGGTCGGCCAGCACGTCCAGATCGGCGCCCGAGACGTCCTTGTACGAGCCGTCGATCGACATGCCGCCCATGGCGAACCGGTAGGTCATGACCGTCTCGACCAGGTCGGGCCTGTCCACCGAGAGTGCCGTCAGGTCCTCACCAAGTTCGGTTGAGAATCCGGCCGCGGGGTTGAACGCACCGGTGTAGACGAACAGGTCGGCCTCGATGCTCTCCTCGATGGTCCTCACGAACGTGGCCTTCATCGAGTCGCTGACCACGGCGGCGAGGCTCACCAGGGCCAGGCCGATCGTGAGGGCGGCAGCGGTTGCCGCCGTCCGCCTGGGTGACCTGCGGGCGTTGTCGGTGGCCAGTCGACCGGGGATCCGGTACAGCCTCTGGATGGGCCACCCCAGGAGGGAGGCCACCGGCCTGGCGATCACCGGGCTGAGGAGGTACACGCCCATGAAGGTCGTGAAGGCCCCGGCTCCCACGGCGGTCAGGATCGAGACGGTTGACATCTCGACGGTCATGCCCATCGTCAGGGCTGCGATGCCGACGGCCGTGACGGCCGAACCCACCTGGAGGCGCCGTCTCAGGCCGGTGGGGGTGATGCGTACGTCGTCGCGCATTGCCGCCACCGGTGGGATCCGGCGTACCCGTCGGGAGGGTCCGATGGCTGAAAGCACCGTGCTGCCGATGCCGACCACTGCGGCCAGGATGATCGTGCGGGGCCGTATCGGGATGGCTCCGGGGAGTTCGCCGAAGCCTGTGGCCACCAGCACCCACCTCAGCAGCGAGGCCAGCAGGTAGCCGCCCACCAGGCCCAGCGCCGTCGCCACGATTCCGATCACCGCCGCCTCCAGGCGGACCGATCGGCTGATCTGGCGACCGGTGGCGCCCAGGGCCCGCAGCAGGGCCAGCTCCCTCACCCGCTGTCCGATCACGATGGCGAAGGTGTTGTTGATGATGAAGGTGCTGACCACCACGGCGATGATGGCGAAGCCCAGCAGGACCGACGAGATGATGGAGATGAACTGGTCGAAGTCGCCCTGGTCCTCGGCGATCTTGGTCTCGGCGGTGACGACCTCCAGCTCGGCCTCGGCAAAGGCCGCAGCCGCGTCCCTCTGCTCGGCCGGTATGGCATCCAGGAACGAGTGGAACTGCGCGCTGGCCACGTCCAGGGCCGACTGGATGGCCGCCATCACCTCTGCCGGCTCCGCGCCCGGTTCCAGGATGATGGCGATCTCGTCGTAGAGGCCCTCCTTCCCGAGGAGTTCCTGGACGGTCGCTGTGTCGAACGAGCTGATGTTGGTGCCCACGGTCTTGTTCTCGTCCGGCGATCCGAAGTTGGCCGTGCCCACAAGGAGGAAGCGGCGGTTTCCGCCCGGAGCGCTGACCGTGTAGGTCTCCCCGATGGTGAACCCGTGGTCATCGGCTGTCCGGTTGTCCAGTATGAACTCCCCGACGGTGTCCGGGTCATGCAGCGATCCCGTGCGCTCCGGGGTCCTGCCGGAGGTGACGAACATCTGCTCCAGGCCGTCGATGCCGTTGTAGTTGACGCCCAGCTGCGGTGCCCCGGAATGTGGGACGGCGACAGGTTCGCCGTCGTCATCAAGGAGGATGGGCACCACGTTCCAGCCGGCGATCGAGGGTGCGGCGGCAGCAACTCCGGGTATGTCGACCACCACGGCCAGGACCTCGGCGGGAACCGGAAGCCGGTTCAGCCGCTGGCCGTCCTCGCTGATCGACGTCCGGACCACCAGGTCCAGCTCACCCGTTATGTCCGTGGCCAGTTCGGCGAAGGTGTCGCGGAGCTTGTCGGTCAGGAAGAACGACGTGGACAGGAACGACACTCCCAGAACCACGGCCAGCGTGGTCAGGGCGAAGCGCAGCTTGCGCCTTGAGATGTTCCGGAGGGTGAGGCGTAGCACCAGGTCAGCCCCCGAGGGACTTGATCCGGTCCAGGATCGCGTCGGCATCCGGGTCGGTCATCTCGTCCACGATGCGGCCGTCGGCGAGGAACAGGACGCGGTCGGCGCGGGCTGCGGCGTTGGCATCGTGCGTGACCACCACCAGGGTCTGGCCCAGGTCGTCTACGGCGGAACGCAGGAAGTCCAGGACCTCCCCGCCGGTGACCGAGTCCAGGTTCCCCGTCGGCTCGTCTGCGAAGACGATCTCAGGTCGGCTCACCAGCGCCCGGGCGACCGCCACCCGCTGCTGCTGTCCACCTGACAACTCGCTGGGTCTGTGGCCAAGGCGGTCCTGTATGCCCACGGACTCGATCACCTCGACGAGCCATCCCGGATCGGGCTTCTTTCCCGCCAGGTCCAGCGGGAGGGTCAGGTTCTCCCTGGCGGTCAGCGTCGGGAGCAGGTTGTACGCCTGGAAGACGAAGCCGATCTTGTCGCGACGCAGCAGCGTCAGGTCGCGTTCCGACAGGGATCCCAGCTCCACGTCGCCGATGTGCACGGTGCCGGCGGTCAGGTCGTCGAGGCCCGCCGAGCAGTGCATGAGGGTGGACTTGCCGGAACCCGACGGACCCATGATGGCGGTGAATCGACCGCTCTCGAACTCGACGTCCACGCCATCCAGGGCGCGGACCTCGGTGTCGCCCGAGCCGTAGGTCTTGGTGCCACCAGCCATGCGGGCCGCAGCGTTGGTGATCTTGGTGCTCATGGCTGTCACCCTATGGTCGGTGCTGACAGCGCCGACCACGGGGTGATGGGAGATGCGTGATGGATGAGGTGACATCGGCCACGGCGTACGGGTTCCGTCGTGCCACCCCGGACGACCTGGAGCGACTGCTGGAGCTGAACAACCAGGCCGTTCCAGCGGTGAACGAGCTCACGGCCGACGAGCTCTCCTGGTTCCGGGAGGTCGCCCACCTGTTGCCGGTGGCCGAGGACCCGGGGTCCGGCGAGGTGGTGGCCCTCCTCGTCGGCCTGGACGGGCCGGGATTGGCGTACCAGAGCCTCAACTATGCGTTCTTCTGCGAGCAGGCCCGTCGCCGACAGGACCGGTTCCTGTACGTGGACCGGGTGGTCGTCCATCCATCGGCCTGGGGGCGTGGCCTGGCGCGTGCGATGTACCGGTTGCTCACCGAATCGGCCGACGGCCACACCCGCCTGTGTGCCGAGGTGAACACCGTGCCGCGCAACGACAGGTCCCTCGAGTTCCACGAGCGGTACGGGTTCGAGGTGGTCGGCGAGCAGTCCGACGAGGCGACGGGCAAGACGGTACGGATGTTCGCCCTGGCACTCTGAGGCCGGGGGTCCGGAAAGGTCAGTCCCGGAGGATGGTGGTGCCGGCTGGTCGCCGGCCAACCGAACCACACGACCAGCAGGGCTCGGCAGGATCGCCACGCCACGCCACCTCGCAGCTGGTGCAGACCAGCCCCACCCAGTGGGATGGTTCGACGCCCGTCACCCGGGAGGGGCCCGTGGTCGACCGGTACCGGAGTGGATGGTCGAGGGCCGCCCCGTCCGGTGGGCGGTCCGGGTTCCTCGGCGTCGACCAGGGTGCCATGCGCGGCACCGTAGCGAAGGCCCGCGCGTGGCTGGGTGACCCCGGCCCGTGGCCCGTAGCCTGCATCCGGCGACCGACCCGTGCGAAGCGCACCACCCATCCGATCCAGGTCGCCTAGGAGACCCCGATGTCCGACCTGATTCCGAACCCAGACGGCTCCAGCGAGCGCCGTACGAAGTTCCCGGCCGCCCCCCCGATGGTCATCGACGCGGCGAAGACCTACTCGGCCGAGATGGTGACCTCGATGGGCACCATGACCATCCATCTGGACCCGATCGGTGCCCCGCAGACGGTCAACAACTTCGTGTACCTGGCCCGTTGGCACTACTTCGACGGCCTCATCTTCCACCGTGTCATCAAGGGCTTCGTGATCCAGGGTGGCTGCTCCGAGGGCTCGGGTAGGGGTGGTCCCGGTTACAGGTTCGCCGACGAGCTCCCGAAGCCCGGTCGCTACGAGCTCGGGTCGCTGGTCATGGCGAACGCCGGTCCGGACACCAACGGCAGTCAGTTCTTCGTCATCACCGGCCCGAGCGGGGTCGCGCTGCCCCCGTCATACGCCCTGTTCGGCAAGGTCGTGAGCGGCCTCGAGGTGGCAACCGCCATCCAGGAGGTCTCCACCGGACCCGGTGACCGACCCACGGACGATGTGGTCATCGAGTCGGTGACCGTCACCGAGGCCGGCTGAACCCGCCGACGTTTCCGAACCATTCCGGCCTTCGGGGCAGGCGACCCCACCGGACCAACCAGACGAGCAACGACCAGGAAGTTGACTATGGGTATCGAGCGTGTGGGCATTATCGGCGGCGGACAGATGGGTGGTGGCGTGGCCGAGCTGACAGCCAAGGCCGGTCTGGCCACGGTGGTCCGCGAGGTCAGCCCGGAGGCGGCCGAACGCAGCGCCGCAGGGATCCGGAAGTCGCTGGATCGGGCGCTGGAGCGTGGCAAGTTGGACGAGGCGGCACACGCCTCGGCACTCGGCAACGTCTCGTTCACCACGGAGATGGCCGACCTTGCCGACTGTGACCTGGTGGTGGAGGCGGTCGTGGAGTCCTACGAGCTGAAGGCTGGGATCTTCCGGGAACTCGACGAGGTGGTCACCTCGCCCGATGCCGTCCTGGCCACGAACACGTCGTCCATCCCGATCATCGACATAGCCATGAACACCAGTCGGCCCGAACGCGTGATCGGCCTGCACTTCTTCAACCCGGCTCCCGTCATGAAGCTCGTCGAGGTCATCCCGTCGGTCCGTACCGATGACGACGTGACCCGACTTGTCACGGACTTCGCCACCGACGTCCTGGGCAAGGTGGTCGTGGCGGCGAAGGACAGGGCCGGCTTCGTGGTCAACATGCTGCTGGTTCCCTACCTGAACGCCGCCATGAGGATGTACGCCGATGGGCATGCATCGGCCGCCGACATCGACAACGGTATGAAGCTCGGCGCAGCCCATCCGATGGGCCCGCTGGAGTTGAGCGACATGATCGGCCTGGACACGATGATGCTGGTCGCCGAGACCCTCTTCGCCGAGTACGGCGACGACTTCTACATGCCGCCGCCTCTGCTGCGTCGCATGGTGGCAGCGGGCCATCTGGGTCGAAAGACCGGTCGGGGCTTCTACGACTACTCGTGAGGCTTCGGGGCGTCCTCGATCCCGGTGGCCAGGATGGCCGCCACTATGCCGGTGCCCGCCGCAACCAGGTGGAGTAGCAGGAACCGGGTGCCATCCACGGCGTCGGCCATGAGGGCGGTCAGCACGGTGATGCCGACGGCCGCGCCGATCTGCTGGAGCATGTTCATGGACCCGCCGGCGATTCCCAGGTCGTCGTCACCGGCTGCCGAGGTGACCGCGTTGGCGATCGTCGGTCGTATGTAGCCGCTGCCCGCCCCGGCCAGCATGGCGCCGCACAGGAACACGAACAGCCAACGCTGGTGGGCGCCGATCCCGGCCAGCACCATGGCCAGGGCGAACACCAGCATTCCCGTGACCGCCACCCGCCGTGCCCCGTGGCGGGGGTCATGGTGGCTTCCCAGCCGGGCACAGAAGGCGAACGAGAGCGGTCTGGGGAGCATCGCCAACCCGATGATCGTCGGGCGGAAACCCCAGCGACGTTCCAGCAGGAACGGTGCCATCACCATCGCTCCCATGTAGCCCGACTGGAGGACGGCCTGGGCCAGCATCGGCCTGGTGAACGCCCTGCGCCGCATGAGTGCCGGCGGGAGGAGGGGAGCCTCGGTCCGCGTCTCCACCCGTACGAACAGAGCGAGGGAGAGGGGGGCCACGATGGCGGCCGTCAGGACGATCGGGTTGCTCCAGCCCCAGCTGATGCCCCTGTTGACGGCCAGGAGCAGGCTGCCCACGCCCACCCCCAGGGTGATGGCTCCCGGGATGTCGAACCGTATGCCGGACCGGCGCCGGGTCTCGGGGGCGACGAAGATCCCGACCACGAGGGCGACGAGCACCGTGCATCCCTGCACTATGAAGAGTGACCGCCAACCGATCCACTCGATGAGCGGGCCGCCCGTGACGACCCCGAGGGCCGGGGAGAGGGCCACGACCGCGGCCCAGATCCCCAGTGCCCGGGTGCGGTCCCGGTGCGGGTACACCGACAGGATCATCGCCATCGCCGATGGTCCGGATGCCGCCTTGGCGGCCTGGGCGATCGTCCGGAGCACGATCAGCGATGTGGTGTCCCAGGCCAGGGCCGTTGCGAAGGCCAGCACGGTTCCGATGCTGAAGCTGACGAGGTAGGTCCGGCGGTGGCCGTAGAGGTCGCCGACCTTGCCGACTATCGGTGTGACCACGGCGAACGCCAGCAGGGGTGCGGCTATGACCCATGTGATCGTGGAGTCCGCCGCCCCCAGGTCGTCTGCGATGCGGGGCAGCGACGCTGACAGCACGGTGACCGGGTAGCTGCCGGCTGCAGCGCCGAAGAGGGCGGCGATGAGGACCAGCCGCTGGTAGTCGCCACGTTGCCGTATCCGGGCCCGGCGGGCCGCCAACCCTCTACCCGGGTCTCCGGGTCCGGCACCGTCTCCTGCGTCCACCTTTCGGAACATACGTGCGCCCCGTTCGGAGGCCCGCAGCGGCGACCGGTACGGTCCCGCCCGTGGACGACCGGATCGCATCGAGGCCCATTGGCATCGTGGTCAACCCGCGGTCGGGGACCGACGTCCGCCGGTCGGTGGCGGCGGCGGGCAGCGTGACCGTCGAGGACAAGGCCAACGTGGTTCGACGGGTGGTCCGCGGAGCCCGTGAGGCCGGGGCCCGGCACTTCATGGTCCACCACGACTCGCATCGCATCATCCGCAGGGCGACCGAGACGATGCGCGACGTGGAGTTGTCGTGGATCGACATGGACCTGACGTTCACGGAGGAGGACACCGTCGCGGCGGTGGCCGCCATGCGCGCCGCCGATTGTGCGGTCGTCGTCGTGATCGGTGGCGACGGTACGAACCGGGCGGCGGCCCGGGCCTGGCCCGACCTCCCGGTGGTGCCCCTCTCGACAGGCACCAACAACGCCTTCCCGACCATGGTGGAGGCGACCGTGGCAGGCGCCGCCTGTGGCCACCTGGCCACCGGTCGGTGCCGCCTGGACGACGTGGCACGAATGGCCAAGGTGGTCCGCGTGACGCCGAGAGGAGCGGACCTGCCCGACGACCTGGCCCTCGTGGACGCCGTCGCCGTCGACGACCCGTACGTGGGCTCCTTCGAGCTCTTCGATCCGGCGACGTTGAGGGTGGCGGTCGTGACCCGGGCCGAGCCGACAGCGGTGGGCTTCGCCGGTGTGGCGGGGCTGGTGGAGCCGGTGGGCCCGGACGAGGACGGTGGCCTACTCCTCCGATTCGGACCCGTGGCCGACTGCGACCGGGTGGTTCGGGGCCCTACGGCTCCCGGCCACTACGACGACCTGGGCCTGGTCGAGGTGCGACGCCTCGCCGAGGGTGAGGAGGTGGTGGTCTCCGGGCCGCTGCTCCTGGCCTTCGACGGGGAGAGGAAGCGGCGGCTCGTGGCCGGTGAGGAGGTCGTGCTGGCTATCCGGCGTGACGGGCCCCGGGTGGTGGACGTGGCGGCCGTGATGTCCCGGGCAGCGGCCGACGGCGCCTACCTCCGTTGATGTCCGTGTGCGGGCGCTGACCGGCCTGTAGCCGACCAGCGCCGGTCAGGACAGGGCCATCAGGTAGCCGACGGCACTGGAGGCCGCGCCCATCGCCACGATCGGAAGTCCGAGGCTCGCCCTTATGCGGGGCAGCCGTGGGAGGGCCACCAGCAGGGGCCCCAGGAGTGGCGCCAGGTAGCGCCACTGTGGGGTGAGGCCGCCGAAGCCGGCAGGCGAGCCGTCGGTCGCCGGGGCGGTGAAGTACAGGTACTCGGCTGCGGTTATCGCCGTGGCCAGCAGGCAGACGGCGGCGAGTGCCAGCAACCGCTCGCCCGGCGACGTGGAGCCTCCGCCACCCGGGCCGGGGTCGCGGCCACCGGCCAGGGCCACGAGCGTGGTCACGGCCAACCCGATCCAGGCCACGACCACCGGGGTATCGGCGAACGCCCAGTGGGGCAGGTGGTCTATGGGAACCGATCGGATCACGCCCCCGACGCCGTGCCACAGGAATCCGAGTGGGTCGCCCAGGATCCGGGCCAGGTGGGCGTCCGGGTCCGGCTGGATGGTTCCCAGGATCGTGGGTACCGGGCCGTCGAAGCCCGGGGCCAGGACGAGTGACCATGCCAGGCCGACCCCGACCGGCAGGGCGGCACCCACTCCGGTGAGCCAGCGCCGCCGGACGAAGAGGCCGAAGGCCACCGGGGCCATGAGCAGGTAGTAGGGGGGCTTGGCGAGGGCCAGCAGCAGGCCGGCGGCCAGCAGCACCGGTGCGTCGCGGGCCCTGGTTCGCCGCAGTCGTGACACCACGCCGATGGCCAGCAGCACCCCGCCGAGGGTCACTGCGTCGTAGCCGAGCGTGGCCGCCTGGACCAGCAACGGTGGGAAGATGGCGAGTCCGGCGATGGTCCACTGCCATCGATCGGCCACCCGGATGGCGACCAGCGCCAGGCCCAGGTAGGCGGCGAGTGCTCCGAGGCGGCCGGCCCACAACTGCCACACCGCCGGGGCCCCGACTGCCCGCAGCGGTGCCATGGCCGCGGCGACAGGCAGGTACGGCAGGGGTGACGACACGCCGGTCGCCCACGTGGGGACCAGCATGGTCCGACCGCTGTCGGCCCGGTGCCCCAGCAACTGCCGGTGGCCCTCGAAGGTAGGACCCAGGTGGGCAACCGCCGCCGTCCTGACCACGGCCAGGTCCTCCAGATACTCGACCGGGACCTCTGAGGCCAGCCCATCGACCGTGGTCGTCTGGGTGAGGTCGCCACCGGCGATCTGCCAGGCCCGGGGGAAGTGGACGCTCTCGTCGTGGCCCATCCATGCCGGCTGGGCCACGACGAAGAAGAGGCCCAGCGGTAGGGCGATGGCCAGGATCAGCCCCCTGGGGGTCCATGCCCGTCGGAGGACTGACGCTGTCCGATCCATTGCCGGTTCTCAGCTCGGCCGGCCGGCCGACCGAGCTACGAGGAGGTCTGCCACGTCGGCCAGCCTGTCCACTGTCGGGAACTCGGCGGCGGCTACCGCCACGGGATCCGGCTCCTCCAGCGCCCACGTCGTGGTGTGTGGCACGTGTATGGCCCGGCCCCCGATGCCGAGTACCGGGAGGACGTCGGACTTCACCGAGTTGCCGACCATCACGAAGGCCGAGGGTTCGACGCCGTGGCGGTCCAGCACCGCTGCGTAGGAGGCTTCATCCTTCTCGGCCACGACCTCCACCCGCCAGAACCTGTCGGCCAGGCCGCTGCGGGACACCTTGCCCATCTGGTCGTTCAGGTCACCCTTGGTGATGACGAGTAGGCGGTGCGTGGTGCCCAGGCGATCGAGGGCATCGGTGACCCCGTCCAGGAGCTGGACGGGGTGGTCGAGCATCTCGTGTCCCCACGAGACGATGTCGCCGATCCACCTACCCTCCACCCGACCTTCGGAGAGCTCGACTGCGGTGACGATCATTGAGAGCACGAAGCCCTTCACGCCGTAGCCGTGGCGGGCGATGTTTGCCCGCTCGGTGGCCAGGAGTGCCGAGTCCGTCGTGGTGCCGTCGGCCCACGGCTCCATCAGGTCCCGGAACCGCCCCTCCACCTCGTGGAACCGGGCTTCGTTCTCCCAGAGGGTGTCGTCGGCGTCGAGACCCAGCACCGGGAGGTCGTCAGGAGGAAGCTCGGGGTTGGCCACGGCGGGAGAGCCTAGGTTCGATGACCGGCAGCGGAGGCCCGTTCAGCTCGGCTGGGGCGCACGCCTGTACGGCCGACCCGGAGCGGCCGGCCGCGGTTCGGGTGTCCGCGAACGGTCAGACGCCCGGGGGTACCTTGGACCCATGCGGGACCTGTGTATGCGATCGGCGTGCCTCGGTATGGCCGACGTGCTGGTGGTGATGGACGTCAAGGGCCTGACCTTCACCGTCCATGACCTGGACGAGGTGGACGGGCCGGGGGCGGTCGTGCTCTGCAGCCTCCACCTGGACAGGTTGAAGGCGCCCAGGGGATGGGCACTCGTGGACTCCCGGACCGGCGGAAACCTGATTCCGCTGCCTCAGCGTCCCATGACCACCGACGAGGCCGCTGACGAGGTGATGCGGCCCATCGCCGACGTCGCACCGCTGCGTCCGGTGACTGCAGCCATCCACCCGCTGGAATCCGCCCGGTCGGCCAGGTCCAGGTCCAGGTCCACATCAGACGCGGCCCCTTCCCCGTTGGAGACGCCGCTCCTGGCGAGGGCGTTCCTGGGGGTGGATAGACATCCGGCCACGCTGCGTGACCAGCCTTCCGCTGTGGCGGATCCTGTCGAGGAGCAGCCGTGGGACCAGGACTGGGACCAGAGCGATCCGGATGAGGCCCTGGTCGACCACGGCGACGAACAGCTCGTCTTCGGGGGCGATCCGGGAGCCTGAATGACACCGGTTGGTGCCTGACGGTGGTCTCCGTCCGGGCGCTGGTGTTCACGGCCCTCGTGGTCGGCTGCGGTAGCCAGACCGGTGAGGTGGCTGGTGGGTTGTTCCCCGACCCGCCGGACACGACGACCTCGACCCGACCGGTGACCACCGATCCACTCCGGGGCGGATCGCCTTCCACCGTTGCGGTGGATGCCCCGTCGACAACCACAGATCCACCGACCGCCATCGATCCACCGGTCGCCACAGATCCACCGGTCGCCATCGATCCACCGGTCGCCATCGATCCACCGGTCGCCATCGATCCACCGGTCGCCATCGATCCACCGACCACCGGTTGGCCGGCCGGAAGCTGGGTCGACCCGTCAAGCATCGGCGAGCCGTGGGGAAGCGTTCCCGGCGTGCTCACGTTCCGCGGGTCACCCACCCGGAGCTTCCATGGAACCGGACCGGTCCCGACGGATCCGGTGGTGGCCTGGCGGTTCCCCCGTGACGCACCGATGTGCTCGCTGTCCAGCGTCGGCGGCGTCCAGAAGGAGTGGTGTGGGGTGGGTTGGACCGGTCAACCGGCGGTGTTCCAGCGTGGTGCCCACACCTGGCTGGTGTTCGGAGGCCTGGACGGCAGGGTCCACTTCCTGGACGGGATAACCGGTGCCCGTCGGCTCCCGGACTTCACCACCGGCGACCTGGTGAAGGGATCCGTGACGGTCGACCCCGACGGTTACCCACTCGTGTACGTCGGATCCAGGGACGACCTGATGCGCGTCATCGCGTTCGACCGGGACGAGCCGGTCGAGTTGTGGAGCCTCCATGCCGAGGACTCCGGCCAGCCCCTCTGGAACACGGACTGGGACGCCGCCCCGCTGGTGCTGGCCGACCACCTCTTCGCCGCCGGCGAGAACAGCAGGTTCCACGTGGTCCACCTGCGCCGTGGCTACGACGCCGACGGTCTCGTCACGGTCGATCCGGAGCTGGTCTGGTTCACCCACGGATGGGACGACCAGCTCATTGACGACGTCGGATACAACCTCTCGATAGAGAACTCGCCGTTGGTGATCGGCGACACGCTGTGGTTCGCCAACTCCGGTGGGCTGGTCCAGGGCTGGGACATTGCCGGCCTGGCCATCGGCATCCGGCCGAAGCGGATCTTCCGCTACTGGGTGGGCGACGACGTGGACGCCACCCTGGTTCCGGACCGTGATGGGATGCTCTACGTGGCCGTCGAGTACGAACGCGGGACCGACCGGTCCCACGAACTGGGCCAGGTCGTCAAGCTGGATCCCTCGAAGCCGTCGGATCCCCTCGTATGGGCGATCGAAGCACGCTCGGAGGCGCCGTCGGGGATCTGGTCCACGCCTGCCGTGCACCGTGACCTGCTCATCGTCGCCACCGACGACGGCGAGGTCCTTGGCATCGACCGCGCTGCGGGCACCGTCCGCTGGACCCTGGAGCTGCCCGGACCCGTCTGGTCGTCGCCGACGGTGGTGGACGACGTCCTGGTGATCGCGGACTGCGCTCCGGCCGGTCGGATCCTGGCGTTCGACGTGGCCGACACGACCGTCGTGCCTCCGCTGCTCTGGGAGGTGCCGACGGGGGCATGCGTGGAGGCCTCACCGGCCGTGTGGAACGGCACCGTCTACATCGGCTCGCGTGACGGCTACATGTACGCACTGCGCGACCGCCGTTGACCGACGGGTCCTGCCGGATGGGATCCGTCCGGCTGCCCACAGGTAGGTTCGATGCTGTTCTCTCCCGCACCCGCCGGGCGCCCGCCCGTGCCGCAGACGATCCAGGAGCCCTCCATGGCCGACATCACCGAAGCCGAGATCCGGGACCTGACCAGGCAGCTGGTCGCCGACGTCCCGCCCGACGACGTCGACCAGTTCGAGTTCCGGGGCGCCCAGTTCGACCGCGGTCTGGCCCTTGTGCAGTTCCCCGTCGGCCTGGGTGGCCTGGGCCTCTCCAGTCGCAGGATGCAGACGGTCGTGGACGCCGAGCTGCGGGCCGCCGGAGTGACCTACCACGACCTCAACATCAACCCGATCGGTATCGGCATGGGCGCACCGGTGGTGCTCACCTATGCCACCGAGGAGCAGAAGAAGCGCCTCCTGCGCCCCATGTACACCGGTGAGGAGGTCTGGTGCCAGATGTTCTCCGAGCCCGGCTCCGGCTCCGACGTGGCCGGCCTCTCGTGTCGGGCCCTACGGGACGGCGACGAGTGGATCGTGAACGGGCAGAAGGTGTGGACCACGCTGGCCCACGTGTCGCGCTGGGGGATGCTGGTGGCCAGGACCGATCCGGACCAGCCCAAGCACAAGGGCCTCACCTACTTCCTGCTGGACATGGAGTCCGAGGGAGTCGACGTCAGGCCGCTCCACCAGATCACCGGCGAGGCCGAGTTCAATGAGGTATTCCTCACCGACGTCAGGATCCCGCATGACCGGGTATTCGGCGAGGTGGGAGGCGGCTGGGGTGCCGCGGTAACAACGCTCATGAACGAGCGGGTGGCCCTGGGTGGCGGCGTTCCCAGGAAGGGCTCGGGTCCGATCGCCGACCTGGTCAATCTCTGGACGGAGCGGAGGGACACGCTGGATCCGGTGGCCCACGACGTGATGCGCGACCGGGTGGCCGACCTGTGGACGCAGGCCGAGGCGCTTCGGCTCACCAACTGGCGGGCCCGTGAGGCCTCCAAGGGTGGCAACCCCGGTCCCGAGGGATCGGTCACCAAGCTCATGTCGGCCGAGATGAACCAGCACATCTACGAGACCTGCATGGACCTGCTGGGTCCTGACGGGATGGTCTACGACTCCGGCTACGAACGCAAGCGTCCCGACGGGATTCGGCTGACCGGCGGCGCCGGCACGAAGTACTCGTTCCTGCGGGCCCGGGCCAACACGATCGAGGGCGGTACCTCCGAGGTGATGCGAAACATCCTGGGTGAGCGTGTCCTGGGCCTGCCCGGCGACGTGCGGGTCGACAAGGAGATCCCCTGGGTGGACGTGCCCCGCAACTAGGGCGAAGCCGGGGTCAGCCCCGGTGCCAGGAGGTGCCCCGGGCTGAGTCCTCCAGGACTATTCCCCGGGCGGTCAGCTTGTCTCGGATGCGGTCGGCCCTGCCATAGTCCTTCGCCGCCTTTGCGACAAGGCGCTGGTCGACCAGGTCGTCGATCTCGGCGGTCTCGGCATCGTCTTCGGCGGCCCGTGCAGGAGCGGCGGCCGATCCCAGTTCCAGCCCCAGTACCCCGGCCAGATGGGTGGCAGCCGCGTGCAGCCCGGCTGCGGTGGCGTCGTCCTCGGCGTCCAGTGCCCTGTTGGCGTCCCGTACGGCATCGAAGATCACCGCCAGGGCCTGTGGCGAGCCGAGGTCGTCGTCCATGGCGGATCGGAACCGGGCCACGACGTCTGCGTCCGGCCCGGTCTCGGGGAGGTCCGCGGCGGCCATCCGGTCGGCGAACTTGTCGAGGCGGGCAAGGGCGGCGGCTGACTGGTCGAGCGTTGTGGAGCCGACCTCCATCGTGCGCCGGTAGTGCGTCTGGAGGACCAGCAGGCGCAGCGCCCGGGGGTCCCAGGTGTCGAGCAGGTCGTCCAGGGTGGTGAAGTTGCCAAGCGACTTGGACATCTTCTCGCCGTCCACCTGGACCATCCCGTTGTGGACCCAGTGGCGGGCGAAGGCCCGGTCGCATCCGAGGGCCTCGGCTCGTTCGTTCTCGTGGTGCGGGAAGACGAGGTCGTCACCTCCACCGTGGATGTCGAAGCCGTCCCCCAGCAGGTGCAGCGACATGGCCACGCACTCGATGTGCCAGCCGGGTCGACCGGGGCCCCACGGCGAGTCCCAGGTGGGTTCGCCCGGCTTGGCGGCCTTCCAGAGGGCGAAGTCCAGCGGATCGTCCTTGTCGTCGTCCACCTCCACCCGGGCGCCGGCACCCTGCCGGAGGTCCTCGACCGACCTGCCCACCAGGGCGCCGTAGTCGTCCAGGCGGTCCACGTCGAAGTAGACGCCGGAGGTGGTCGTGTAGGCCATGCCCCGGTCGACCAGATCGCCGATGACCTCGACCATCCTGTCCACGTACTCGGTGGCACGGGGACGTAGGTCGGGGTGGGCCACGTTCAGGCGGTCCATCTGGCCTATGAACGAGGCCTCGTAGCGGCCCGCCACCTCTGGTTC